>CAMTVM010000048.1:0-26614 GCA_947085195.1 uncultured Chloroflexota bacterium | reverse complement strand
CTGTCGTCACGGGCCATCCCAAGGTCCCTGACCTACAGCGGCTCGCCCTCGGCCGCCTCGGGGTCCCCGCGACGGGCCGCATCCACGGGGCGGTTGGCCAGTCGCCCCTCGCCGCGTGCCACGGGACGCGCGCCCGGGACGGAACCACCGGAACCACCGGGACTCCCCGGCCTGATCGCCCGCGCCACCCCCTCCACCACCCCCGATCCCAGCGCCTTCTGCGGCTCCGCGAACTCCACGACGATGGCCCGCATCGGCGTCCCGTCGGTCCATGCAGCGTGCAGGATGTCGGGCGGCCAGACCGCGGCCTCGCCGGCCTGGATCCGGGAACGCTCGTCGCCCACCCCAACCCAGCCGCCGCCCTCGATCACGACGAAGTACGTCCAGTTGGGATTGGCGTGGACCGCGATCCGCGCGTGCCGGTCGAAGGCGAGCTCCGAGATGACCCCGGACGTGTCGCTGCGGATGACCTGGCCCTCGATGCCACTCGTCCCGGGCGGCCCGTCCGGCCGCCGGTGTCCCACCCCGAACCGCCTGACCTCGATCGGCACGGGGGTGGCGTCCGTCAGCGGCGCCGGCGCCGGCGCGCGGACTTGGTGCGGATCGTCGACTCGGGGTGGACGAATCGCTGGCGCGAGAAGTAGCGCTGCTTGGCGAGCTGCCGCTCGTACGCCCGGAAGTACGGCGGGAATCGGACGAACCGGATCCAGACGAACATACCCAGGCCCACCACGAGCGTGGACAGCACGATGATCATGTCGAACCGGAAGATCCAGTAGACGATCACGAGGCTGTACACGACCACGCCGGTCCACATCAGCCATTCGTACATCTGCAGGTAGATGGAATGGCGGTGGAGCTGCCGCGTCCGCACGTTGTAGAAGATGATCGTCGCGGTGAGCAGCACGACGGACGCCAGAAAGATCTGATTGCACAGGTCCGGGAAGGTCCGGGGGGCAAACGGCTCGAACAGGTATTCCCAGGGCCAGAGCGTCACGCGCGTTGTCTCCACACCGGCCGGTACGCCCGGCCCCGCTGATGGGCGGACCGAGTATGCCACGGGGCCGGGGTATACTCGCCGGCAGGATCGCGCCTGCCCGGAGCGGCCGGGGACCCGTCCCCGCCCGGTTGACACCGCGGGGCGCCGGAGCTACCCGCCGGAGGAGGACCCGCCCAGGTGCGCGCGCTGCTCTCGGTCGCCAACCGCGATGGCGTCTCGGCATTCGCCCGGGAGCTGCAGACCCTCGGCGTGGAGTTGTTTGCCACCGACGGCACCCGCGAGCACCTGGCCGCGGATGGGATCGAAGCCGCCTCGGTCAGCGATCTCACGGCCGTCCCCCCGCTCGTCGGCGGCCAGGTCCGCACGTTCCACCCTGCGATCTACGCCGGCATCCTCGCCCGGCGGGACAACACGGACCAGCTCCAGCAGCTCGTCGAGCACGGCATCGGCCTGATCGACCTCGTCGTCGTCAACGTCAAGCCGTTCGCGCCCGAGGTCGGCCGCCGCTACATCGGCATCGACGAGGCGATCGAGATGATCGATATCGCGGGCGCGGCACTCCTCGGCGCGGCCGCCCGGAACGCCGCCGGCGTCATCGCCGTCTGCCGCTCGGAGCACTACCCCACGGTGCTCGAGGAGCTGCGGTCCCTGGGCCAGGCGTCCGCCGACACGCGCTACCGGCTGGCCGCGGACGCGTTCAGCACGGTCGCCGCCTACTACGCGGAGATCGCGGCGTATCTCAACCAGATCTCGAACAACGTCTATCCGCAGCGCCTGGCGCTCGTGCTGGAGAAGGTCGCGGACCTGCCGTACGGCGAGAATCCCCACCAGCGCGCGGCCTTCTACCGCGAGACGACGCACCGATCGCGCTCACTGGCGGACGCGTCCCTGCTCGCCGGGAGCCAGCCCACTTTCAACAACCTGCTGGACCTGGACGCGGCGTACCGGATCGCGGTCGACTACACGGCGCCCACGGTCGTGATCACCAAGCACACGGATCCCGTGGGCATCGCATCGGCCGAGGAGCAGGTCGAGGCGTACCGGCGGGCGCTCGACACGGACCCGGTGGCGTCATTCGGCGGCATCGTCGGCGTGAACAGGGAGCTGGACGGGGCAACGGCGCGCGAGATCGCTGCCAATTCCTACGAGGCCGTCATCGCGCCCGGCTTCTCCGAGGCTGCCCTGGGGATCCTGCGCGGCAAGTCCGGCCTGGAGCTGCTTTCGGTGCCGCCGACTCCGACCGAGGGGATGCGCGACTACGGCATCGCCAACCTGGACTTCAAGCGCGTCGGCGGCGGCCTCCTGGTGGAGGCGCTCGACACCCTCGACATCGACCGCAGCCAGCTGCACGTGGTGACCCGCCGGCATCCCACGCTGGGCGAGCTGACGGACCTGCTGTTCGCCTGGCGCGCGGTGCGCCACGTCCGCTCGAACGCCATCGTCCTCGCGCGCAACGGCGCCAGCGTGGGGATCGGGGCGGGGCAGGCGAGTCGGAGCGTGTCGGTGGACATCGCCCTTCGCCGGGCCGGGGGCCGCAGCAGGCTCGCCGTGATGGCCTCGGATGCCTACTTCCCGTTCCCCGACGGGATCCAGATCGCCGCCAACGCCGGCGTCACCGCGATCATCCAGCCCGGTGGCTCGATCCGGGACGAGATGGCGATAGAGGTCGCCGATCGCCACCACCTCGCGATGGTGTTCACCGGGCGGCGCCACTTCCGCCACTGACCCCAGGGGCACTCCGACGGCGGAGGCGAACGCCCCGCGACTCACCCACCGGAGGGATTCGCGATGGAACAGCTGCTCGCGCTGGAGATGGTCCGGGTCACCGAGGCCGCCGCGATCGCATCTGCCCGGTTCATGGGTCGGGGCGCCCGCGACGAGGCGGACCTGGCCGCCACCGAAGCGATGCGTCGCACCATGGACGAGGCGGACATCGCCGGCACCATCGTCATCGGGGAGGGCGAGCGGGACGATGCCCCGATGCTCTACATCGGGGAGAAGGTGGGCCGGCACGACGGTGCCGCAGAGGCCGTGGACATCGCGGTGGACCCGCTGGAGGGGACGAACCTCGTCGCCACCGGTCAGGGCGGGGCGCTCACGGTGCTGGCGGCGTCTGAGAAGGGCGGCCTGACGCACGCCCCGGACACGTACCTTGAGAAGCTGGCCGTGGGGCCAGTCGCCGCGGGCTGCGTGGACATCACGAGGCCGCCCGCCGAGAACTGCCACCGGATCGCCGAGGCTTTGCGGCGCAAGGTCACCGACATCACGGTGGTCATCCTGGACCGGCCGCGGCACGCGGACCTGATCGCCGAGGTGCGGGCGACCGGCGCCCGGATCAAGCTGATCAGCGACGGAGACGTGTCCGCCGCGATCAGCTGCGCGGTCCAGGGCACCGGCATCCACGCGGTGATGGGCATCGGCGGGGCGCCCGAGGGCGTGATCACGGCCGCCGCGCTCCGCTGCCTTGGCGGCGAGCTGCAGGCGCGGTTCCGTTTCCGCAACGACGAGGAGCGCGGGCGCGCGGTGCGGATGCTGGGCCATGCGGACGAGGCGCGGGTGTACCGGACGGAGGACCTGGCGTCGGGCGAGAACCTGGTGTTCGCGGCGACGGGCGTGACCGGCGGCGACCTGCTCCAGGGAGTGCGGTTCTTCGGGGGCGGGGCGCGCACGCACTCGCTCGTGATGGCCTACCAGGCGAAGCAGGTCCGGTTCGTGGACACGGTCCACATGTTCGACCGGGACCGGCCGCCCGCCGTCCGGCTCTGATCCCTCTCTCACGCCCGGATCGGGGCATCGGCCGGACAGGCGAGAAGTTGACGTGCCGGATTGGAGTCGGCGTCAGACTGCGATGACCTTGACGTCCCCGGTTGCCTCGGCCGCCTCGATGAGCGCGCGGATGTCGGCGGGTTCCGAGGTCATGACGAGGGCAGGCGGCCACGCAATCGCCTCCGCGACGACGATCGCATCGACGACATCGAGGACACCCGACTTCGAGCGCAGTTCGCCGGCCCGCTTCGCGCGATCGGGGGTCGTCTCGATGAGCATGTCGACGGCGTTGACGACACGGTCGAGATGGGCGTGATCACGCCGACCCGTGTGAACCTCCGTCAGGACGGGCGCCGGGATGACGACGAGCCAGCCTTCACGACGCGCTCGCTCAAGGGCCGCTCGCGCAATCCCGTTGCCGGCTGCGATCGCCGAAATCCCGCCCGAGTCCAGGACGAGTCGGCCGGTTCGGGGCGTCAGCTCGGCCACTCCATCTCATCAACCTGGCGGCGAGCCGTCGAGGGGATCGGGCCGAACTCGCGTTCGAGTTCACGCTCGAGGTCTCCGAGCCGGTCGAACTGGAGTTGGCGCGCCAGCGCCAGATCGAGGTAGCGGGAGAAACCGCGCTCGCCGACCCGCGTCTTCGCCTCGACGACGAGCTCTTCGGTCAGGGTCGTGGACACCTTGGTCGTGCTCATGGTCATATCCTACTCGAAGTAGGATGTCCGTCAACCTACTCGCCCGAGCGGGCACCAGCCTTCGCCGTCCCAGGTCGCGGTCGGGCGGGCGGCGTCCGCACCCTCGAGCGAGCGCCGCCGCGCGGCCGCCGACGCGACCGTCTCGCCCCAGCCGGGCGGCACCAGTCCGGGGGCCAGGTCGGAGAGCGGCGCGAGCACGAACAGCCGGTGCTGCGCCTCCCGGTGCGGAACGGTGAGCGGGAGGGCGGCCTTGGCCAAATCCAGGCTCCGCCCGGCTGGCGGCCGCTCCACCTCAACCCGGTGCCGCCCGAAGACCAGCAGGTCCAGGTCCACCTCGCGTGGCCCCCAGCGCCCCCGGACCTGCCGCCCGTACGCCCGCTCCAGCTCCTTGAGGGCGACCAGCAGCGCGGTGGCCCCGGTGTCCGGGTCCGGCCCGGCGGGCACGTCCAGCGCCACGACCGCGTTCCGGAACTCCGGCTGGTCCACCACGCCGACCGGGTCCGTCGCGTACAGCCGGGACACCGCGCGCAGGCGCGCCCCCGGCAGCGCCGCCAGGGCATGGACCACCGCAGCCAGGGTGGCGGCCGCGTCCCCCACATTGGCCCCGAGCCCGATGTACGCCCGCACCCGACCCACCGCTCGCCGCCTCCCGCTCGCTAGACTCGGGGCGATGCCGCCCGTCACGGTCCTGATCCTCGCCCCGGCCCTTGCGCCCGACGCCGGGCCTTTGGAACGCGCCCTGGACGCGGCGCGCGCAGCCCTCGCGGAGCACCACCGGCGCGCGTTCGTCGACGCCGGCGCGACCGAGGCCGTCATCCGCCGGGAGCCGCCCGACGATACCCCATTCGGCGCGCGCCTCCGCCGTCTCGCGGGAGAGCTGCGACCCGCGGGCCTCGTGGTCCTCGGCGCGGGTTCCCTCCCCCTCGCGACCCTCGCGGACCGGCGCGCGTTCATCGAGACCGCCAGGGGAATGCGGCCGGCGGCCCTCGCCAATCACCGGTACTCGGCGGACGCGATCGCCATCGCCCGGGCGGACCTCGTGCTCACGGACCTCCCGGACGCGGTCGCCTCGGACAACGCGCTGCCACGCTGGCTGGCCGAGGTGGCTGGCATCCCGGTCTCGGACCTGCGGGCAAGGCGCTGGCTGGCCATGGACGTGGACTCGCCGCTGGACCTGCTGCTCCTGGACGGGGCCCAGGACGCCCCGACCGGCCTGCCGGTCCCCGGGGACGCCGAGGCGGAGCCGGTCCGCACCCGGCTGGCAGCGCTCCGGGAGCTGGCCGTGGACCCCGGAGCCGAGCTCCTGGTCGCGGGCCGGATGTCGTCGGCGGACCTCCGCTGGCTGGAGCGCGAGACCCGGTCCCGCACCCGGGCATTCATCGAGGAGCGCGGCCTGCGGACCGCGGCGGACGGTGCGCTCGCGGGACGGCCCAACCGCCGGCCGGCGCGCAGCGTGCTCGGGTTGCTGCTCGATCGCGACGGACCAGGGACCCTCGGCCGTTTCGTGGCGGCGCTGTCCGACGGGGGGCTCCTCGACAGCCGCGTGCTGCTGGCCCATCGCCTGGGTGCCGACGAGCGCGGCTGGCCCCCGGCCGAGGACCGCTTCGCCAGCGACCTCCTGCTGGCGGACCGGGTCCGCGACCCCTGGCTGGCCGAGCTGACGGCCGCGGCGGCAGGGGCTCCGGTGCCGATCCTGCTGGGCGGGCACGGGCTGGTGGGGCCCGGCGCCCGCCTGGCGCTCGGGCACGGGCTGGTGGGGCCCGGCGCCCGCCTGGCGCTCGGGCGCGGCCGATGACGCCGATGGACCCGCTCCGCCCCCCCGCCCTCGCGCAGCCCGGGTACCGCCACGAGGCCCTGCCCGACCCGGAGGCCGTGGGCGAGAGCGAGGCGCTGGTGGCGACGATCCGGGCCGAGATCGCGGCCTCGGGGCCGATCACGTTCGCGCGGTTCATGGAGCGCGCGCTGTACGAGCCGGGCCACGGCTACTACCGCCGCCCGGAGGCCGGGGCGGGGCGGGCAGGCGACTTCCTCACGGCACCCGAGGCGCACCCGATCTTCGGGGCGGCGATCGGCTGCCTGCTGGAGCAGGCCTGGGACGTGATGGGCAGGCCTTGCCCGTTCACGGTGACGGAGTCCGGCGCCGGGGACGGCGCGCTGGCGGCCGGGCTGCTGGGCGGGCTGCGGGACCTGGGCTCGCCGATGCTCGCTGCGGTGCGGTACCGCCCGGTCGAGGTGGAGCCGGCGCGGATCGAGGCCTTCCGGGAACGCCTGGCCGCGGACGGCCTGGACAGCCACCTCGAGGCGGGCGATCCCCCCGCGACCCCGATCGAGACCGGCGCCGTGGTGGCCAACGAGGTCCTCGACGCGCTCCCGGTCCACCGCGTCATCGGCCGGCCGGGCGGGATCCGCGAGCTGCTGGTCGGCGCCGCGGAGGACGGCGGATTCGGAGCGGTCGAGGCCGAACCGACGACGCCCGCCCTGTCCGAGCGCCTGGCGGCCGAGGGCGTGACGCTCGCGGACGGGCAGATCACCGAGGTGTGCCTCGCCGTGGATGCGTGGCTGGACGGGGCCGTCCGCCACCTGCGCACGGGCGTCGTGGTGCTGGTGGACTATGCGGACGAGCCCGCCGCGCTCCACGGGCCGGGTCGTCCAACCGGGACCCTGCGGGCGTTCGCCCGGCACGCGGTGGGTGGTGACCCGTTCCGTCACGTGGGGCGGCAGGACCTCACGGTCACCGTGGACCTCGCCGCGGTCCGGGCGGCGGCGGTCCGGGCCGGGCTGGACCCCCTTGGCGAGACGACCCAGGCCGAGCTGCTCGCGGCTGTGGGCAGCGCGGAGCTGACCGATGCGTGGATGCGGCGGTCCGGCGCGTCTCTGCAGGACGCGCTCCTGCTCCGGTCCGCCGTGATGCGGCTCATGGACACGCGCGGCATGGGCGGCTACCGGGTGCTCGCCTTCGGTCGCGGGATGCCGCCCGGAACGACCCTGCCCGGCCTGGCGCGAGCGAGGCGCGCGGGCTCCGGCCGCTGACGCACCGGCCAGTGACGCCGTGTTGCCGGGCAGCCGGGCCGTGCCGGGCTCCGACGGGGGTCCGGTACGCGCCCGCGAGTGCCGGATGGACGTCGATCCACGCCATGCGGACCGGGCCGACCGGGCCGGCCCCCGGGGCTCAGGGCCGCTGCTAGAATGGCCCCGCCGTGCCGGCAGATTCTGCGGCCCGGCACGCCCAGTGCCATCAACCTCGAACGCGGGCCGGCCCATTCCTTCCGGCCCCGCTCGACCTCGAGGACCACGTGACCGGGATCTGGTACGTCGTCGGGTTCGTCTTCGTCGGTGTCCTGTTCGTGTTCGGCGTCATCGGGCTTGCGTGGCTGATCACCCATCGCACCCGCGGCGACGAGCACAAGGGCTACCCGTACGAGTCCGGCATCGACACCTACGGCGACCCCCACGCCCGGTTCGGCATCTCGTTCTACATCTACGCCCTGATCTTCGTGGCCTTCGACGTCGAGGTCATCTTCATCTTCCTGTGGGCCCTGGCCTTCCAGGATCTCCTGCTGGGCGGGTTCATCACCATGCTGATCTTCGTCGCCATCCTGATGGTCGGGCTCGCCTACGCGTGGCGCAAAGGCGTGCTGTCGTGGCGCTGACCCCGGACGGTCCCGGCGAGGCCGTCATCTCGAGCGTCGTGGCGGCGGGAGCGTCCCCCGCCGCAGATGGCGACCCGGCCCTGGTGACCACCTCCGGGCGGGAGGTCGTGGCGCCCATCGTCGTCCCCAACACCCTCTGGACCTCCGTCCGCTCGGACGCCTACCGCTCCGAGGCCCCGGCCTTCACGCACCTCCGTGAGCTGGAGGGCTCGGACCTCGTCCTGGCGGACACCGCCCGCTGGGGCCGGCTCGACGTCATCCCCACCAAGGCGGACTACGTCATCGACCTGATCCGGATGAACAGCCTGTGGCCGCTGCTCTCGGGCCTGGCCTGCTGCGCCATCGAGATGATGTCCGCGGCCACGTCCAAGAACGACATGGACCGCTGGGGCATGTTCCCGTTCCGCGCCTCGCCCCGCCAGGCGGACGTCCTGATCGTGGCCGGCACGCTGACCACCAAGATGGCCGGCCCGCTCGTCCGCCTCTGGGAGCAGATGCCGGAGCCCAAGTGGTGCGTCGCGATGGGCGACTGCACCTGCTCCGGCGGCCGGTACAAGCGCAGCTACTCCACCATCGAGGGCATCGACCGCGTCATGCCCGTGGACGTCTACGTGCCGGGCTGCCCGCCTCGCCCGGAGGGCCTGATCTACGGGATGATGAAGCTCGGCCAGCTGGTCAAGGAGCGGCGCGGGCACTGGCCGGACCGCCCGATCGGGCCCAACGTGCCGACGGACGTCTGACCGTGGACCGATCGCTTCGCACCCGCCTCGAGGCCAGCTTCGCGGACCGGCTGACCGGCCCCGTCCGCCAGCGCCACGACACGACCGAGATCCGCATCCGCCCCGCGGACGTGATCGAGGTCCTGCGCACGCTCCACGACGACCCCGCGTTCGAGTTCGTCATCCTCGCGGACCTGTGCGGCGTGGACACCGGCACGCAGATGCAGGTCGTCTATCACCTGTGGTCGGCGAAGACGCCCGACTGGCTCAGGATCGTCGCCGACGGCCTGCCCCGCGAGGACCCGCGCGTCCCCTCGCTGACCGGCCTCTGGCCCGGCGCCGAGTGGATGGAACGCGAGACCTACGACATGTTCGGGATCATCTTCGAGGGCAACCGGGACCTCCGGCGCATCTACATGCCTCCGGACTACACGAGCTTCCCGCTCCGGAAGGACTTCTACCTGGCCGATGACGCCGCCCGCTCCCCGGGTGGCGGCGTGCGCCACATGGAGCAGACCGTCGCCCCGGTCCAGGCGACGCCGGGCGTGATCCTCCGGACCACCAAGGCCTGACGATGACCACGACCGACGGGCCCGGCCAGCACCCCTCCGCGGACGATCCGCGGATCATGCTCGACGACCAGATCGGGCAGTTCGAGGCCGTCCCGCCGTACCCGCCGCGCACCGAGCGCGAAGCCGAGTTCTACAGCCTCCGTGACGGCGAGATGTTCGTCAACATGGGACCCCAGCACCCGTCGACGCACGGGGTGCTCCGGATCGTGCTCAAGATCAGCGGCGAGCAGGTCGTGGACCTGGACCCGGTCCTCGGGTATCTCCACCGTGGAGTGGAGAAGCTGTGCGAGAACTCGGACTATCACCACGTCATCAGCCAGGTCGACCCGCTCGAGTACGTGAGCTCGCTGTTCATGGAGTGGGCGCCGGTGATGGCGTTCGAGAAGCTCCTGGACGTGGAGGTCCCGCGCCGCGCGGAGTACATCCGGGTGCTGACGGGCGAGCTCCTCCGCGTCTCGAGCCACGCGCTGTACCAGGGCTGGATGGCGCTCGACCTCGGGGGCCTCACGCCGATCCTGTACGGCTTCATCGAGCGTGACGAGATCGTGGAGATGCTGGCCGCGATCACGGGCCAGCGGATGCTGTTCAACTACTTCCGGATCGGCGGCGTGAACGGGGACCTGAACCACGAGTTCATGTCCCGCCTCGGCGACTGGATGAGCCGCGCGACAAGCCAGGTCGAGGCGAACATCGGCCTGCTCAACGAGAACGAGATCTTCGTCCGGCGGATGCGCGACATGGGCAGGCTGGACGGCGAGACCGCGGTCCGCATGGGCACCAGCGGTCCGAACCTGCGCGCCGCCGGCGTGCCGTTCGACGTCCGGCGGGCGCACCCGTACTCGGTCTATCCGGAGCTCGAGTTCGAGATCCCGACCCGCGGCCATGTCGGTGGCGGCGACTCGCTGGACCGCTACCTGCTGCGCCAGGACGAGGTCAGGCAGAGCCTGCGGATCATCGACCAGTGTCTCCACAACATGCCCGACGGGCCGATCATGGCCCGCCTGCCGCGCCTGCTGCGCCCGCGCCCCGGTCGCGCGTGGGCGGCCGTCGAGGCGCCGCGCGGCCTGTACGGCACGTACGTGATCTCGGACGGGACCGACCAGCCGTTCCGGATGAAGATCCACGACCCGTCGTTCGTGAACCTCCAGCTCGTCGGGCTGCTGATGAGGAACAGCCTGCTTGCCGACACCATGGCCTGCATGGCGTCGCTCGACCCCGTCATGGGCGGCATCGACAAGTGACGCCATGACGACGCCCAACCGCGCCTGGGGCAACCTGACCCTCCTGGGCAAGGTCATGGTGCCGCTGCTGTTGCTGCTGCTCGTGGTCGGCCCGATCCTGACCATCCTGCTGGCCACCGTGGTCGGGCCCTGGCTCGTGGGCGTGCTCAGCTCGAACCTGGGCATCGTCCGGTTCGTGGTGGCCATCGCGGGCATCCTGCTGTTCAGCATCCCGGCCGCGTTCATCATCATCTACATGGAGCTGAAGGTCATCGCCTTCATGAACCTGCGCATCGGCCCGGACCGCGTCGGGCCCGGCGGAGCGCTCCACTCGCTGGTGGCCGGCCTCAAGGTCCTGACGAAGGAGGACTTCACCCCCACCGGTGCCGACAGCCTCGTGTTCACCTGGGCGCCGGTCATCGTGTTCCTGGCCACGGTGATGACCCTCCTCGTCATCCCGTTCGGTCCGGGCCTGGTGGGCCAGGAGCTCAACATCGGCATCCTGTACGTGTTCGCGGTCGGCGGCATGAGCGTCGTCGGCCTGCTGCTTGCCGGCTGGTCCAGCTTCAACAAGTACTCGCTGCTGGGCGGCCTCCGGGCGGCGGCGCAGATGGTCAGCTACGAGATCCCGCTCGCACTGTCCGTGGTGGGCGTGGTCCTGCTGGCCGGCACCATGAACGTCTACGAGATCGCGGAGGCGCAACAGGGCTGGTTCACGGACTGGTTCGTGTTCCAGCAGCCGCTGGGAGCGCTGATCTTGTTCATCGCCGTCACCGCCGAGGCCAACCGGACGCCGTTCGACATGGCCGAGGCGGACAGCGAGATCGTCGCGGGGTTCGCCACCGAGTACTCGGGGATGCGGTTCGGGTTCCTGTTCTTCGCCGAGTACGTGAACGTGTTCATCATATCGGCGCTGCTGACGACGCTCTTCTTCGGCGCCTGGAACGCGCCGGTGGACATCAACTCGGTCCTCGCGCTGGCCGGGCTCTCGCCGATCACGGTCGCGCTGGACCCGGGCTCGCTGGGCATCGGCCTGGTGATCCTGCTGGCGACGGTGCCGCTGGTGCTGACGCTGGTGTTCGCCACGCCCTTCTACCTCGCCCGGAGCTCCAGGCCCGCCTGGCAGGCGCTGCTCCTCGGGTTCGTCGTGTTCAACCTGGTGGGGTTCGGTGCCCTGGGCCTGCTGGCCTACATCAGTTGGCCGTGGCTGGCCGGCCTGATCTGGTTCTTCCTCAAGTCGTTCCTGTTCGTGTACGTGTTCGTGTGGATGCGCGGCACCTTCCCCAGGGCGCGCATCGACCAGCTGATGGGCTTCGCCTGGAAGTGGCTCCTGCCCGCTGCCCTGCTGAACCTTTTCGTCACGGCCGCAGCCATCATCGTCGTGAAGTCCCTGTGAGGACCGCATGAGCTTCATCCCGGGCATCGGCCTCGTCCGCGGCATGGGCCTGACCCTGCGGAGGTTCTTCGCGCCGAAGGCCACCATCCGCTGGCCGGAGGAGAAGGCCGACGTCGCGCCCAAGTTCCGCGGCCGCCTCCAGCTCCTGTACGACGAGTACGGCACGCTCAAGTGCGAGACCTGCTTCCAGTGCGCCCAGGCCTGCCCGATCGAGTGCATCGACATGGGCGGCGTGGACACCAAGGGGCGCTTCCACGTCCACTGGGGTCCGTCCGAGACGTACGGGGAGCGGCGCGAGGAGTCCGCGCTCCGCCGATCCGGGCGCCCGGTCGCGGACCCGGCCTTCGAGCGCTTCGAGGTCATCGACCTCGCCGCCCTGGACGAGATCCTGGAGGCGCATGACCACGACCCGAAGGGCCTTCTGGCGATCCTAGAGGAGACGCAGGCGGCCTATGGGTACCTCCAGGTCGCGGCGCTCAAGCACATCTCGCGGATGACCGGCGCCTGGTACGCCACGATCTACGGCACCGCCAGCTCCTACCGGCACCTGCGGTTCGAGCCGCCCGCGGTCGAGACGGCCGCGCCGGCGGGCGAGGGACAGCGGGTCGAGGAGGCCGGCTACCGCGCCGCGCTCGACGCGGCCCTGGGCTACGGCGGGGGGCGGCCGAGCTGATGGGCACCTTCCTCACGACCCCGCAAGACTGGCCGCTCGTCCTCACAGGACGTGCCGGGCTGCTGGCAGCCAACCCGGCTGACCTGGACGGCGCCGTGGCCGCGGGTGCCTTCGACGGCCTGCGGAGGGTGGTCCGGGACCTGGGCGCCACCGGCACCATCGCCACGATCGCCGCCTCCGGGCTGCGCGGCCGCGGTGGCACGGGCCTGCCCACCGGCGAGAAGTGGCGCACCGCCGCCTCGAACGATGCGGACCAGCGCTACGTGGTCGCCAACGCCTACGACGCGGACCCGGGCGTCCGCACGAGCAGCGCGCTCCTCGCCGCGGACCCGTGGGCCGTCATCGAGGGTCTCGCGATCGCCGCGTTCACCACCGGCGCCACGGAGGCGATCCTGGCGGTCCGCGCGGACGACCCGGCGCTGGTCACGATGCTCGAGGGCGCGGCCCTCGCGGCGGAGGAGGCCGGCTTCCTGGGCGACGACGTCCTGGGCTCGGGGCACCGCGTGACCGTGTCGATCCGCCCGGTGCAGGGCGCGTACATGCTGGGCGAGGAGACGGTCCTGCTCAAGGCCCTCGAGGGCAAGCGCGGCCAACCGGAGCAGCAGCCGCCGTACCCCACGGAACGAGGCCTGTGGGAGAAGCCCACCGTCGTCAACAACGTCCAGACCCTGGCCGCCGTGCCCTGGATCGTCCGCGAGGGCGCGGACCGGTTCGCCGCGATCGGTGGCGGAGCGAATCCCGGGACCATCCTCGTCCAGCTCCGCGGCCCTGCAGGCGCGGGCATCGCGGAGGTGCCGCTGGGCACGCCGCTCCGCTCGCTCGTGGACCTCGTGGGCGGGAGCGGGAACCGGCCGCTCAAGGCGCTCCTGGTCGGCGGGCCCACCGGTGGGCTCCTGCCGGCTGAGCTGCTGGACACCCCGTACGCCCACGAAGCGCTCCGAGAGGCCGGCGCCCACGTCGGGTCCGGCTCCGTGGTGATCGCGGACGACCGCGCCTGCATCGTGGACCTCGCCCGGCTCCTCACCCGCTTCGCGGCCGACCAGGCGTGCGGCAAGACGATCCCCTGCCGGATCGGCCTGCGGCGCCTGTCGGAGATCGGCGACCGGATTGCGGAGGGACGTCCGAGGCCAACGGACCCCAAGCTCATCGAGGACCTCGCCCACGACATCGCCGCCAGCGCCCTGTGCGACCATGAGCGCCTGGCCGTTCTGCCGCTCACCAGCGGGATGCGCTACTTCCGGCCCGAGATCGACGCCCACCTCCTCCGCTCCACCTGCCCTGCCGGCATCTGCAAGCCGATTGCGGTGGCGGCCAGCACAGCGACACCAGGACCCCTCTGATGGCCGACCTCATCACGCGCCCCACCAGCCCGGTCCCCTCCCGGATCGAGTCCCGCCCGGACCAGCCCCGCGTCCTCGACACGGTCACCCCCCGTGACGACTCGCTCGCCGAGCGGCTGCTCACCACCCAGTCGCCGCAGCGACCCCAGAGCACGCCCGGCATCCGCCTCGAGGTGGACGGCCGCCTGATCGAGGGCTTCGAGGGCCAGACGATCCTCGAGGTGTGCCGCGACAACGGGATCGAGATCCCGACGCTGTGCTACGAGCCCAAGCTGCCGGGCTTCGGCGCCTGCCGGATGTGCGTGGTCGAGGTTGAGGGCGAGGACGCCCCGCCGATCTCGTGCTCCCGCCAGGCCGAGGCGGACATGGTCGTCCGCACCCAGACCGACGAGCTGCGCCGGATCCGCAAGACCAGCCTCGAGCTCATCTTCTCGGACCACAACGCGTACTGCCTGCCGCCGTGCCAGAACAAGTGCCCCAGCCACATCGACATCCCGGGCTTCCTGCGGGCGAACGCCGAGGCCGACTGGCGCGAGTCCGTGCGCATCTTCAAGCGCACCATCCCGTTCCCCAGCGTACTCGGCCGCGTGTGTCCCGCCCCGTGCGAGGAGCACTGCCGGCGCGACGAGGTGGACGAGGCGATCGCCATCCGCGACAGCCACCGCTACGCCGGCGACCAGGTCATCAGGTCGATGCTCGACGAGGGCATCGATCCGCCGCTCCCGTTCGAGAAGCAGGCTCCGACCGGCCGCCGTGCGGCCATCATCGGCTCCGGCCCGGCCGGCATGAGCGCTGCGTTCTACCTGCTCCTGGCCGGCCACGACGTGACGATCTTCGAGCGGGACCCCGCCCCGGGCGGCATGCTCCGCTACGGCATCCCGCAGTACCGCCTGCCGAAGGTGGAGGTCCTCGAGGCCGAATACGAGTCCGTGACCCGCCTGGGCGGCAAGATGGTCTGCAACTCCGAGCTGGGCAAGGACTTCTCGCTCGACGACCTGCAGAACCAGGGCTTTGACGCGGTCGTCATCGCGATCGGCTGCTACGACACGAACAAGCTGGGCATCCCGAACGAGGACGCCGACGGCGTCATCGACGGCCTGGAGTACCTGCGGACCGCGACGCTCGGCCTGCCGTACCCCGGCCACGAGGGCAGCCGCGTCGTCGTCGTCGGCGGCGGGTTCACGGCCATGGACTGCGTCCGCACCTCGGTCCGCCAGGGCGCCGGCGAGGTGACCCTCGTCTACCGCCGCGACATGAAGGACATGCCCGCGGCGAGCGAGGTCCACGAGGCCATCGAGGAGGGCGTGACCACCATCTTCCAGGCCGGCCCGACGCGCGTCATCAAGGACGAGGCCACGGGCAAGGTCACCGGCGTCGAGTTCATCCGGATGCGGCTGGGCGAGCCGGATGCGTCCGGGCGGCGCCGTCCCGAGCCAGCGCCCGGCACCGAGTTCACGATCCCCTGCGACCGGGTGCTGCTCGCCATCGGCCAGGGACCGGACCTGAGCTGGTTCGGCCCCGGCAACGAGGGCGTGGAGTCGCGGAACTGGCGCCTCAAGGCCGACTCGGTCACGTTCGAGACCGGCCGACCCGGCGTCTTCGCCGGCGGCGACGTCCGGATCGGCGCGGCGACCGTGGTCCAGGCGATCGCCGAGGGCCGCCGGTCCGCCTACGCGGTGGACGCCTACCTGCGGGGCAACGACCTGGCCGCGATCCGGACCCGCCAGACGCTGGCGGAGCCGCAGCCCGAGTTCCTCTCGATCGTGCCGTTCACCGGCGAGATCAAGGAGCCGCGCTACCGCCTCAAGGCCCTCGAGGCCGAGGCCCGGAACACCAACTACATCGAGTACGAGATCCCCTACACCCGGGACGAGGCCATCGCCGAGTCCACCCGCTGTCTCCAGTGCACTTGCGAGGCGATCGGGTTCTGCGACCTCCGGCGGCTGGGCATCGAGTACGGAACCACGCTGCGGACCCTGGAGCCCAAGTTCCACCAGGGCGCCGGCTACCGCTCGGTCACCGAGAACCGGTTCACGGGCGTCAACCACGACTACGTCCGGGACGACAGCCACGCGTTCATCCTGCGCGAGCCGTCGCGCTGCATCGACTGCGGCCGCTGCGCCAGCGTGTGCGCCGAGGTGGTGGGTGCCGCCTGTTACGACTTCATGCGGATCGGCTTCGACACGCTGGTGACGACACCGCTCGACATGAGCCTCAACGACACGCCCTGCGTGTCCTGCGGGCGCTGCGCGGAGACGTGCCCCACCGGGGCGCTGATGCCCAAGCCCCGGATCCTGCAGAAGTTCGAGGTCAACGAGAGCACCTGCATCCTGTGCGGCATCTGCGTCGATGCCTGCCCCTACGACGCGCTGCGCCACAGCGACCAGTTCGAGCTCAGCCACACGTCCCGCGAGGAGCCGATGATCGACCTCCTCGCGCTGGCCTCGGTCGAACGGGAGACGGAGATGAGCTACATCCGCCGCGAGCGCGACTGGGCGGAGCGGGCCCGGGCCGATGGACGCCTCCTCGATCCGGCCCGGCTCCTGCCCGTGCTCCCTGCCTCGCTCGCAAACGGCAACGGAAACGGCCACGGGAGCGGGAACGGGAACGGACACGACCACGGGTCCGGGAACGCCTCCGGCCACGCCCATGACCGCTGAGAGGGACGCGTGACGCTGCCGGAGACGATCCCGTTGCTCGGGTTCGCGTGGGACGACCTGCTGTTCATCATCCTGGCCGCCATCATGGTCGGGTCGGCGCTGCTGGTCGTGACGATGCGCGACATCATCCGCTGCGGCCTGGCGATGATCATCTGCTTCGCGGCGCTCGCGGGACTGTACGTGTTCGCCGGCGCGCCGGCGGTCGCGGCCGCGCAGGTGCTGGTCTACATCGGCGCCATCAGCGTGCTCGTCCTGTTCGCCATCATGCTCACCCAGACGAAGGCGGGGCCTGCCTCGCTGGTGTTCCAGACGCAGGCCATCCCGGCCGCAATCGCCGCCACGGTGCTGGCGCTGCTGGTCGCGGTGACGGTGGTCGCCACGGACTGGGGCGAGACCGCGACGCGGATCTGGACCGACACCACAAAGCTGGCCGGGACGCTGTTCGCGGACTTCACGCTGCCGTTCGAGGTGGTCAGCGTGCTGCTCCTGGCCGCGGTGATCGGTGGCGTGTTCATCGCCAAGCGGGAGCCGGGAGGGAGCGACTGATGCTGGCCGCCCTCAACGGCCTGTCGCACACCCTGGACGCGTACCTGATCCTGGCCGGCCTGCTGTTCGCGATCGGCTCGTTCGGGTTCCTCGCCCGCCGCAACGCGATCAGCATGCTGATGTCGATCGAGCTCATGCTCAACGCGGTGAACCTCGCGATCATCGCATTCGGGGCGTTCACCCCGGGCCTCAACGTGGACGCGTCCGTGATCGCGCTGATCGTCATCGGGGCCGCGGCTGCCGAGGCGACGATCGGCCTGGCGATCGTGATCGCGATCTACCGCAACAAGAAGACGCCGCTCGTCGACGAGTACGACGCGATGCGGCAGTAGGCGGCGATCACGATGTACCCCCTCCTGAGCACCCTGTTCGCCGCCGAGGCGGAACCCGTCGTCGTCGCCGGGGACCCGGGGATGTATCCCCTGCTGATCGCGCTGATCCCGCTGCTGCCGATCCTCGGCTTCGCCTTCACCGCGCTGTTCGGGCGCCGGTTGCAGGCGAAGGGTGGGCGCACGGCCGCCGAGATCGTGCCGGTGGGCGTGGTCGTGGCGAGCTGGGTGATCGCCATGATCGTCATCGTCCCGGCACTCACCCACGCGGCGCCGTTCGGCGAGCACGGCCTGGACGTCAAGCTCTGGACCTGGATCCCGGCCGGGGACTTCACGGTGGACCTCGGGTTCCACGTGGACGCGCTGACGGCGGCGCTCCTGATCGTCGTGACCACGATCGGCATGCTCGTGCACGTCTACTCGATCGGGTACATGGCGCACGACCCGGGCACGTGGCGGTTCTTCGCCTACCTCAACCTGTTCATGTTCTCGATGCTGGTGCTCGTGCTGGCCGACAACTGGCTGCTCGTGTTCGCGGGCTGGGAGCTGGTCGGCCTGTCGTCCTGGGCGCTGATCGGGTTCTGGTACCCCAGGCGGTCCGCCGCGCTGGCCGCCAAGAAGGCGTTCGTCGTCAACCGCGTCGGTGACGTGGGCTTCGCGCTGGGGATCATGGCGATCTGGGTCAACACCGGGACCTTGAATATCCAGGAGTCGCTGGCAAGGCTGATCGAGATGCCGGCCGCCGAGCTCACGATCCCGCTGTCCGTCATTGCCCTGCTCGTGTTTGCGGGCGCCATGGGCAAGAGCGCCCAGTTCCCGCTCCACGTCTGGCTCCCGGACGCCATGGAGGGCCCGACCCCGGTCTCTGCCCTCATCCATGCCGCGACGATGGTCAACGCCGGCGTCTACCTCGTCGCCCGCGCCAACCCGCTGTTCGCCCACGCGACCGACGCGATGGTCGTGGTCGCGGCGATCGGCATCTTCACCGCGATCCTGGCGGCGTCGATCGCGTTCACCCAGACCGACATCAAGCGCGTGCTCGCGTACTCCACGCTGTCCCAGCTGGGCTACATGTTCGCCGCGCTGGGCGTGGGCGCCTACGTCGCCGCGATCTTCCACCTGATGGTCCACGGCTTCCTCAAGGGCCTGCTGTTCCTCGGGTCGGGCTCGGTGATCCACGCCGTGCACGAGGAACAGAACATGAACCGCATGGGCGGGCTGTGGCGGAAGATCCCGATCACCCACGCGACGATGCTGGTGGGCACGATCGCGATCGCCGGCATCCCGCCGCTGGCCGGCTTCTTCTCCAAGGACGAGATCCTGGGCGAGGCCTTCAAGTTCGGCTTCACCTGGGTCTGGCTGATCGGCCTGGTGGTCGCGGCGATGACCGCGTTCTACATGTGGCGCCTCATGGGCAGGACGTTCTACGGCGAGTCCCGTGTGGACCCGCACATCGAGCCCAGGATCCACGAATCGACCCCGACGATGACGCTGCCGCTGGTGCTCCTGGCGATCCCGTCCGCCCTGTTCGGCATCTTCCTCACCTGGGGCGGGCCGCCCATCACGCCCGAGGGCACGGGGCTGCTCAAGGGCTGGCTGGAGCCGGTGTTCATCGAGTCCGAGCATTACCTCTACCCGACCCTGCAGCCGTACCAGCTGTTCGGCATCGACGGCGTCCTGATCATCGCCAGCGTCGCCGTGGCGACCATCGGCCTCGTGGTCGGGATGCGGCTGTTCGGCTTCTTCCGGGCGCGCGGGCGTCAGGCCACGGTGGACGGGTTCGTCGCCTCCTCCGGCGCCATCCGCTTCCTCTACCGGGCGTCGCTCAACAAGTGGTGGTTCGACGAGCTCAACGACCTGCTGTTCATCCGCATCGGCGGGCGTGTGGCCGCGTTCCTGTGGTGGTTCGACCGGACCGTCGTGGACGGCACCGTCAACGGCGTCGGGACGCTCACCCGCGGTGCGGGCGGCGGCCTGCGGCAGATCCAGACGGGCCGCGTCCAGAACTACGCCCTGGGCATCGCGATCGGCCTGATCGTGATGGCGGGCTCCTTCCTCCTGATCGTGGGGCAGCCTCGATGACCCCGCTCAACGGGCTGCCGCTCGTCTCGCTCGTCACCTTCCTGCCGCTGCTGGGCGCCCTCGTCATCGCGTTCACGCCGTCCGGCCGGCCGAACATCGCGCGCTACATCGCGCTGGGGTTCGCCCTGCTGGCCTGGGTCGTGTCGCTGGCGCTGCTGGTCGCCTTCGTGGCAACCGACCACGAGCCCCAGTTCGTCGAGAGTGCCGCCTGGATCCCGATGTTCGGCATCCAGTACAAGGTGGGCGTCGACGGCCTGTCGCTGGTCATGGTGGTCCTGACCACGACGCTCACCTGGATCAGCATCCTCGCCTCCTTCGGCCCCATCCAGAACCGGGTGAAGGAGTACATGATCTCGTTCCTCATCCTCGAGGTGGGGATGACGGGCGTGTTCGTGGCGATGGACCTGTTCCTGTTCTACATCTTCTGGGAGATCGTCCTCGTCCCGATGTACCTGATCATCGGGATCTGGGGGGGCAAGAACCGCATCTACGCCACGATCAAGTTCGTCCTCTACACGCTGGTCGGCTCGCTGCTGATGCTGGTCGCGATCCTGGCCGCGGCGTTCACCTACCAGGCGTCGAAGGGCAGCTGGGAGGGCGCATTCGACGTCGGGAAGCTCACCGAGTTCGCCGCGCAGGGCAACTTCGACGGCACGTTCGGCTTCCTCGCCTTCGCGGCCTTTGCGCTGGCGTTCGCGATCAAGGTGCCGATGTTCCCGTTCCACACCTGGCTCCCGGACGCGCACGTCGAGGCGCCCACCGCGGGCTCCGTGATCCTGGCCGCCGTGCTGCTCAAGCTGGGCGGCTACGGGTTCATCCGGTTCGCGCTCCCGCTGTTCCCGGAGGCCGCGCAGACCTGGGCACCGGTGATCATCGTGCTGTCCCTGATCGCCATCATCTACGGCGCGATCGTCGCCCTGGTGCAGCCGGACCTCAAGAAGCTGGTCGCCTACTCGTCGGTCAGCCACATGGGCTTCGTGACCCTGGGCATCTTCGTGTTCCAGGAGCAGGGCATGCAGGGAGCCATCCTCCAGATGGTCAACCACGGGCTCATCACGGGCGCCCTGTTCCTCCTGGTAGGCATCATCTACGAGCGCACCCACGATCGGACGATCGCGAAGATGGGCGGTCTCGGGAGCAGGACGCCCGTGTACGCCGCCGCATTCGGGTTCTTCGTCTTCGCCTCGGTCGGCCTGCCGGGCCTGTCCGGGTTCGTGGGCGAGTTCCTGGTCCTGGTCGGCACGTTCGCGGTCAGCCCGGCGGCGGCCGTGGTCGCGACGTTCGTGATGATCCTGGCCGCGGGCTACTTGCTGTGGATGTTCCAGCGGGTCGCCTTCGGCGAGCTGTCGGACTTCCTCAAGGGGCTCGGCAGCCGCCTGACGGACATGCGGCCGGTGGAGGCCCTCACGCTGGTGCCGCTGGGCGCCCTGGTCGTCGTCTTCGGCCTGTTCCCGGGCCTGATCCTGGACCTCGTTGCCGGCTCCGTGGAGAGCGCGCTCGCCGCGGTGCAACAGGCCGCACCCATCGCCCTCGGCCTGTGGCGGTAGGAGGACACCCGTGATCTTCTCCGACGTCGTCACGATGGCGCCGTTCATCGCCGCGATCCTGCTCGCGGTTGCGATCCTCGCCGTCGACTTCGTCTGGCCCGGCCGCAAGGTGCCGGCGCTGGCCACGACGTTCATCGGGCTGGCCTTCGTCGCCGCCCTGACGGTGATCACCGGCCAGACGGGCTCGACGGCGTTCAACGGCTCGTACCGGGTCGATGCCCTGACCACCTTCCTGCACCTGCTGTTCATCGTGATCGTGGCGCTGACCGTCGCCTTTGCACCGGACTACCTCGAAGAGCGCGGCCTGCCGGTCGCGGAGTTCAGCGCGATCCTCGTATTCGCGATGTCGGGCGCGATGCTGCTGGCGGCCTCCGCGGACCTGCTGGTGCTGTTCCTGGGTCTGGAGCTGATGGTCCTGCCCGGCTACATCCTGGCCGGCTACCACAAGACGGACGGCTTCTCCACCGAGGGCGCGATCAAGTACTTCCTGCTGGGGGCCTTCTCAAGCGCGATCTTCCTGTTCGGCCTGGCGTTCGTCTGGGGCATCACCGGGACCACCCGCATCGACGAGGTGGCGAAGTCGCTGACCCTGCTCGCGACCGGCACCGCGGCCCTATCGCCGGGCCTGGGCATGGGCCTCGCGTTCATGACCACGGGCGTGGCGTTCAAGCTCGCCGCCGTCCCGTTCCACTACTGGACTCCCGACGCGTACCAGGGGTCCCCGACGCCCGTCACGGGCTACCTGTCGGTGGGGCCCAAGATCGGTGCGTTCGCGCTGATCATCCGGCTGTTCGCCGAGGCCCTGGGGCCGGTCACCGCCGAGTGGAACATCGTGATCATGGTCCTCGCGGCCACGACGATGACCCTGGGCAACCTGGTCGCGCTGACCCAGGACAACGTCAAGCGGATGCTCGCGTACTCCTCGATCGCCCACACCGGCTACATGCTGGTCGGGTTCGCGGCCTTCGGCGCCGGACAGATCCAGGGCCTCGAAGGACTCCTGTACTACGGAGCCGCGTACACGTTCATGAACCTGGGGGCGTTCGCGGTCATCGCGGCGCTCCAGAAGCGGCTGGGCGTGACCAGCAACCTGTCCACGTTCGCCGGCCTCGTGCGCCGCGAGCCCGCCCTGGCGATCCTGATGACCCTGTTCCTGCTGTCGCTCACGGGCATCCCGCCGACGGCCGGGTTCTTCGGCAAGTTCTACGTGATCCTCGCGGCCGTCCAGGCCGGCGGGTGGCTGACCGCCCTCGCGATCCTGGCGGTGCTCAACGCGACCGCGGCGGCCTTCTACTACCTGCGGGTCGTGGTCTACATGTTCATGCGGGAGCCGGCGGGCGAGATCCCGGTGATGCCGCACGGCCGCCTGGTGTGGGGCGGGCTCGCGGTGGCCATGGTGCTGACCGTGGTGCTGGGCCTGTTCCCGGGCGTGCTGCTGGACATCGTCGGGGGCGCCGCGAAGGCCATCGGATAGGACGGCCGCGCTACGGCAGCCGGGCTCGGCTCGGGCGTGGCGGACGGCTCGGGCGTGGCGGACGCGGTGGGAGCGGTGGTGGGCGAGGACGCCCCGGATCCGGCCGCGGGGAGGAGCGCCACCAGGCCGCCCACGAGCAGGCCGCCCGCCACCATGCCCGTGGCGAGCCCCAGAGCGATTGCCGTCTTCCCACCCATCAGTTCCGAGCGTACCAGCACCAACGGGGGAGAGGCGGGTTCTTAGGGCGTCGTCTAGGATTCGGCGGCCATGCTCCCGCTGTTCGTCACCATCCGCGCCCGACTGCTGCCTGCGCTCATCACGGCGATGGGCGTCATGCTGGTCACGGCAGGCCTGCTGTCCTACGCGGATCCCGCCACCGCCGGCACCGCGGTGGTCGAACCGCCGAGCATCGAGACGCTCGCACCCACCGAGGCGCCCTCGGCGACGATCGGGGTCCCGTCACCGTCGGCGGTTGCATCGGCATCGGCCGGTCCGAGCGCCGCGCCGACCGCCTCCGCCACGCCCACCGTCCGCGCCGTCGCCACGCGCATCGTGATCCCGGCCCTGCAGATCGACCTGCCCGTCATCAAGGGCACCGACGGGTATCCACTGTGCAACGTCGCGATGTACATGACGACGAAGACCGCGACCCAGCCGGACGACTTCGGGCAGCCCGGAGAAGGGCGGGCGACCTACATCTACGCCCACGCCCGCGACGGCATGTTCGGCCCGATCTACGAGCTGGCGATCCCCGACCGGAACGGCAAGAAGATGCTGGGGATGATCGTCCAGGTCTACGCGAGCGACGACAGGCTCCACCTCTACGAGATCCGCGAGGTCCGCCTCCACCAGCGGGACCTCGACGACGCCCTGGACGCGACCTCGGAGGAGCTGTGGCTCCAGACCTCGGAGGGTCCCAGGGGAACCCCGGGCAAGACGCAGCTGCGCGCGCTCCCGATCTCCGTCGGCCAGGCGGACCCGAAGGACGCACGGCCCAAGGCGAAGCCCGTCCGCTGTGACTGAGCAGGGCGGGCTCAGATCCAGTCGATCCGCCGCAAGAAGATCGCGACCAGCGCCGCGCCCCCGACGATCAGCGCGCTGACCAGCCAGAACCCCGCGGCCCCGCTCCCGCTGAATGCCGCCCCGGCCTCGCTCATCCCGAAGACCCCCGCGATCGCGCCCATGCCCGCCAGGATCACCGTCACGCCTGTGAGGCGTTTCATGATCGTGGACAGGTTGTTGTTGATCGTGGACAAGTAGACGTCCAGGGTTCCCGCCACGAGCTCGCGGTCGTTGTCCAGCTCGTCGGTCACGCGGATCAGGTGGTCGTACACGTCGCGGAAGTAGATGATGTGCTCCGGTGCCACCAGCCCCAGGTCCCGGTTCGTGAGCTGGTTGAAGATCTCGCGCGCGGGGGAGATCGCGCGCCGGAGGCCGATCAGCTCCCGCTTGAGCGCGAAGATCCGCTGGAGCGTCCACGACGTCGGCTTCGCGATCACGTCGTCCTGGAGGGCGTCGATCTCGTCCTCGATCGCGTCGAGGGCCGGGAAGTACGCGTCCACGATGCCGTCGGTGATCGCGTACAGCAGGAAGTCCGGGCCGCGCCTGAGCAGCTGCCCCGGGTCGCCGCGGAGCTGCGGCAGCGTGAACGGATCCCAGCCGGGCTCGTGGACGGTCAGCAGGGTCCGGTGGTCGAGGACCAGGTCCACCTCGAGCTCCGTGACGCCGCCCGCGTAGGCAATCCAGAACATCACGACGTGGAGCGTGCCCTCGATCTCCTCGACCTTCGCCCGCTGGTTCCGCTCCGCGATGTCCTCGGCGATGAGCGGGTGCAGCGCCAGGAGGTCGGCGACGTGGGTCACCTGCACGTGCGGCGGGGCGGTGACATCCGCCCAGACGCGGGCCCCCGGGTCCGCGAGGACGGCGGCCAAGTCGTGCCGGCCCTCGAACCGCCGGGTGGCGCCGTCGATCCAGGCGAACCCGCGAATGAGCGGCTCCTCCGCCGTGGAAGGCGTGCCGGGCGCGGCGTTGGGGAGGGAGTCAGTCGGCCCTGGTGTCGTCGGGTCCATCGTCCGCGAGCATACGACGACGCCGGTCCAGCAGGAGCGCCGGGGGCACGGCCGCCGCCGTCACCACCGCGGCCACGAGGAAGATCCCGACCATGATCCGCGCCGCCTCGCCGGCCGCCCACGCCTCCAGCGCCTCGACCACCAGCGGGTCCTTGAGCGGCCGGCCCTCCAGCGACTCCGGGACGTACCGGAGGTAGGCATCGGGCGTGGCATAGACCTCGTCGTAGAGACGGTCGATGGTGGTGGAGCCGTACGCGGTGAGGATCGCGAGACCCACGGCCATGCCGATCATCCGCGCGACCGTGACCGTCGACGACGCGATGCCGTACGCCTCGACGGCGACGGACTCCACGGCGGCCGTGGAGCGCGGCGTCACCGTGAGCCCGAACCCGGCCCCGAACAGCGCCAGCGCTGCCGCCGCACTGGTGATGGAGGTCGCCGGCGTCCAGCCCGCCATGAGCACCAGGCCCGCGATCGACGCCCCGAGACCCGCGACCGTCACCAGCCGCAGCGAGAGCACGCGCACCGCGAACCCGGAGACCAGCGCCGCCACCGCCGTCGCGCCGGCCAGTGCCCCCAGCGCCACCTGCTGCTCGCCCGGGCCGCCGTACAGGACCCGGTCCACGAACACGGCGGCACCCACGATCGCGGTCGCCAGGCCGTAGCCCGTGAGCGCGGAGACCAGCGCCGCGGAGGCGAAGGCCGCGTGTCGGAACAGCCTCGGGTCCAGGAACGGGTCCGGGACGCGCAGCCCGCGGATGAGCGCGACCGGCCCCGCGACCGCGGCCAGCCCCGCCAGGACCAGCCCGATGGTCACCGGATCCGGCCCGCCGCTCGCGCCGCCGCCCGTGCCGGCGTCGGGGCGGCTCCCCAGCAGCGTCAGCGCGCCCAGGGCCCCGACCAGGAACGCGGTGAAGATCGCCGCGCCTGCCACGTCCACGCGCCCCCGGCGGCGCGGCGTCTCCCAGCCGCTGCTCGCCGCCCAGGCCAGCGCCAGGGCGACGATCCCCACCGGCACGTTGACGTAGAAGACCCAGCGCCACGCCGGCGCAAGGGCGTCGGCCAGGATGGAGCCGGGCGCCACGCCCAGGCGCGCGAGGGCAACCTCCGGGTGGACGACATCCAGGATCGCGGCGCCCAGGAACGGCCCCGCGGCCATGCCCAGGAAGGTGAGACCTCCCACCACGCCCAGGGCCCGGGACCGGCTGGCACCCGGGAACAGGTGGGCCGCGGCGGACGTTGCCACCGGGACCAGCGCCCCACCTCCGGCCGCCTGCACCAGCCGCGCGGCGATCAGCGTCTCGAGGGTGGGAGCTGCGCCGGCCAGCAGCGAACCGACCGTGAACAGGACGAGCGCCGCGAGGAACAGCCGGCGGTTGCCCCACAGGTCCGCGAGACGCCCGGCCAGCGGCATGGCCACGACATAGACCAGCAGGTAGCCGTTGATGATCCAGGACGCCTCGCGCAGTCGATTCCAGGTCGCGATGTCGGTGACGATCGCGGGCAGGGCGACCGCCGTGATCATCAGCTCCAGGCCCGCGAGGAAGACCCCCGTCCCCATGACGGCGAGCAGCAGCAGGGCGTCGCGACGCGGGAGCCGGTCCACGCCCGGAGTGTATGGGCTCATCCCGCGGGCCAGCGCGGATGCGGGGTTCTGTGCCCGTCCGGTGAGCCGGTTGCGGGGGACTCCCGGTCATCGCTGCGCCGGGACGAGGCGCCCGCGTGGGTCTCGCTGTAACAGACGGGGCCGGAATCCGCGCACTTGAGGGCCCGAGGTATGCGCCGCAGTCACAGGTCGGCGGCCCGATCCGCTGCAGCAATGACCACCAGTCCCAGGCGGGCGTGGTCGTGACCGGTGATCCATCGAAATCCG
>CAMTVM010000047.1:0-39073 GCA_947085195.1 uncultured Chloroflexota bacterium | reverse complement strand
GCGTACGTGGCGCTGGTGGACGGGGCGGCGGTGCTGTACCTGGACCGTGGCGGGTCGTCGATCCAGGTGCTTCCCGCGGCCGAGGATGCAGATGCCCTGGCCGTGGCGCTCCGGTCGCTGGCGGACCTCGTGGCCGACGGACGCGTGAGGGAGCTGGTGATCGGCAAGGTGGATGGCGAGCCGGCCGCGGGGTCTCCGCACAAGGAAGCACTGGTGGCGGCCGGGTTCGTGCCGGGCTACCGCGGGTACGCGCTGCGGGCGGCGGCGGGTCCCGGGGAGCGCACCTACCCGAGGCCCACGCCGGTGCGCCCGATCCGGTGAGCCACGCCGATAAGCGGCGGGTGCGCGGCGGCCCGTACAATGGCTACATGAGCGAACGAAAAAGCGCCACAAAGAGATCGCGGGAGGCGGTGCCGCCGCTCGCCGACGCCCCCGTGGTCGTGAGCGTCGGCGTTCGGGACCTGCGGGACAACCTGTCCCGGTACCTGGAGCTGGTCCGGGCCGGCAGAAGCATCTCGATCACGGACCACGGTCGTCCCATCGCGGCGATCGTGCCGATGCAGTTTTCCGCCCATGCGCTCGAGCTCGCAACGCAGGGCCTCGTCCGGCTCCCGCTCCTTCCGAAGGGGAACCCCGCGGACTACCCGCGGATCGAGGTTGAGGGTGGGACACAGGACCTGATCGACTGGGCGAAGGGTGAGCAGCTACCTTGACGCCTCCGCGCTCGTGAAGCTGGTGCTGGCCGAGCGCGGGACCGAGGATGTCGAGGAGCTCTGGGTTCACGCGGTCGATGTCTACGTGTCGCTGCTCGGCTACACGGAGCTGCGCGCCGCCACCGCCGCGGCGATCCGCGGTGACCGGGTCCGCGCGTCCGATGTCCCGGCCATTCGAGACCGGGTCGAGGTCATCTGGGACCAGGTGATGGGGATCGAGGTCGACGACCGCGTGGTCCGCGCCGCGGGCGACCTCGCCGATCGCCATGGCCTTCGCGCGGCCGATGCGATCCACCTCGCCTCGGCCATCCGGATCCGCGAACCGGACACGGTGTTCGTCGCCTTCGATGCCCGCCTCCGCGAGGCCGCCGCAGCCGAGGGCTTCCCGGTCCTCCCCGAGACCGTGTAGATGCCCGACCCGATCGATGTCCGTTGCGAGCCGGCGGCGGCAGGCTCCGGCTGGACGTGTGTCGTCACGATCCGTGGCCCCGGCGCCCCGACCAGGCACGAGGTGACCGTGACCGCCGCGGACCTCGAGCGCCTCGCACCGGGCGCCGTCTCGCCGGAGGATCTCGTCCGTCGCTCCATCGCGTTCCTGCTGGCCCGCGAGCCGAAGGAGTCGATCCTGGGCCGCTTCGACCTGGCGGTGATCGGCCGCTACTTCCCCGAGTACGAGCGCGAGATCGGTCAGGGCTGAGGATCAGGATCGGGCCGACGCGGGGCAAGGGTCGACGATCGGCCCGTCCACCTGGTACCGCAGCGCCAGGCCATGAGTGCGAGGCCAGCCCAGCACCGGGTGCCGGGCCAGCAGCGTGGAGCGTCCGTAGCCGCCCGGGTCAGCATCCCTTGGGACGATGTCCGCCGTGCCGGTGGCTGCGCTGGGCCGGCGAACCCGAAGCCGCGCCGGTCGATGGGACGGCAAACGGGCGAGGCGACCGCACGGCGGGCTTGCGACCGCGCCTGGCAGGGCCCCGCCCCGGCCCTTCACGCCCCGGCCCTTCACGCCCCCGACCGCGCCCCTATGATCCGCGGCATGTGCGAGCAGTTCGTCGCGCGCGCGGCCGAGCCCTTCCGCCTCGATGAGCTGTGGCCGTACGCGGAGCGCCTGGAGCGATACGGGGTCGCCGGCTTTGGCTGGGGCGCGGCCTGGCTGGACGCCGCAGGCGAACGGATCCACAGCTACCGCCACACCAGCGCCTTCCGGGACGACCCCGAGCGGGATCGCCTGGGCGCCGTCGAGACCACCAGCGTGCTCGTCCACCTCCGGCGCCCGTCCCGTCTCAGCACCGTCGGCATGCGGGACGCCCAGCCCTTCGACGACCCCTCCGGGCGCTTCGCCTTCGCGCACAACGGAGACCTGCGCGACTACAGGCCCGCGCGGGCCAGATACCGCAGGCAGGGCCGGATCCACGGGCGCGCGGACAGCGAGGTCGGCCAGCGATGGCTGGAGGACGCGTGGTCCGATGACGAGCCGACTCCGCACCTGCTTGCCGCCCTCCACGACGGCTTCGGCGGCGAGGCGAACCTGGCGGTGCTGGCGAGGGACGGCACGCCCCACCACTACGCCGGGAACCCCGAGAACCCGGTGTTCGCGTTCCGGCTGGGTGAGATCGGGATTGCCTCCACGGCGATCTACTCCGTGGACCGGTCCCTGTTCCGGTATGCCGCGAAGGGCGCCACGGATCGTGCGCTCGTGCGTCTCCATTCCACCCTCGCGCTCGACGAGCGCGGGCATCCCGTAGAAGCCGGCCTGGGCCGGCGCCCGCGACCGGCTGGAGGGGCCTGACCCACAGCCCCACGAACCGGCGGCCTGATCCGGGGAACGGAGGACGAGCGTGGACGACACTGCGACCACGGCGACATCGGGGATGGCCGGGGTAACCGCCCCGCCCGCGGCCGGGGCGCGACCCACGGCCCTGCTGCCGCTGACCCACCTGCTGCGGATCTCCGTCTACTGGATGGGCATGACCGCCGTCGATGCCGCGGTCGGCCTGTACATCACCAATCGCCTGGAGTTCGACAAGCTGGTCCCCACCGAGAACGTGGGAACTTCGCTGTTCCTGATCGGGATCGGGGCCGCGATCGTCGGGATCGTCATCCAGCCCACCGTCGGCTACATCAGCGACTACACGGTCTCGCGCTGGGGCCGTCGCAAGCCGTACATCGTCATCGGGACCCTGCTGGACATGGTGTTCCTGGTCGGGATCGCGATCGGCAACTCGGTGTTGATGCTCGCCGCGTTCATGATCCTGCTCAGCTTCAGCACGAACATCGCCCGCGGTCCCTTCCAGGGCTACGTGCCGGATCTCGTCGCCGAGTCCCAGGTGGGGATGGCCAGCGGGCTGGTGGGACTGATGCAGGTCCTGGGCAACGTCACCGGATTCATGCTCGTGGCGCTGTCGGTGGGCCTCGGTGTGATGCCGCTCTCGATCGTCGGCGTGGCGCTCGTGGAGCTGGTTACCATGGCCGGCGTCGTGCTGCGGGTCGGCAACGGCATGGCGCCCAAGCCGCGCGAGGGGAGGTCGTGGGGCCGGATCGCCCGGGAAGCCTGGGCCACGGACATCCTCCAGGAACGCTCCTACATCTGGCTGCTCATCTCGCGCCTGCTGTTCCTGGCCGCCGGCGCCCTGCTCGTCAACTTCGTCGTGATCTACCTCGGGCGCGCCTTCGGCATGTCCAAGGAAGAGGCGAACGCGATGTACCTCTGGCTGCTGGTCGTCGTGATCGCGGCGAACACGCTCGCGATCCTGCCCTCCTCGCGTCTGTCGGACCGGATCGGTCGCAAGCCGGTGATCTACGCCGCATGTGGCGTCGGGGCCATCGGGGTGGCGCTCGTCACGCTCGCTCCGACGATCCCGATCGCGATGGTGGGCGCGGCCCTGTTCGGGGCCGCGAGCGGCAGCTTCCTGGCCGTGGACTGGGCGCTGATGACCGACATCATCCCGAGGGTGTCCGCTGGCCGGTACATGGGGATGAGCAACGTCGCCACCCAGTCTGCGACGCCACTGGCGATTGCCGTCGGCGGGGTGGTCCTGGACCTGGTGACGTCAGCGGGCAACGAGGCCCTGAGTCCGCGGGTCGTGTTCAGCATCGGCGTCGCGCTCTACGTCCTCGCTGCGGTGACGCTGCGGCCGGTCGTGGAGCCAAAGCGGGGGAGGGCCGCGCTCGCCGCCGCTCCCTGACGGTCGTCCGGGGTCAGTCGCCGATGTCCGCCACCGTACCGGCGGGCCGTCTCGTGCCGGCGTCCTCGCCCCGGCGTGACGCCTCGTCCAGGCCCAGGAACCGGCCACCCCAGAGCCAGAGGCCTTCCTTCGTCCGTTCCGCAGTCCGCCGCGGCTCCGCCCGGAAGGCGGTCGCGAACCGGTTCGTCCGCGCCCGCTGCAGCCGGATCGTGTCGGCCCACCAGGCGCGCCGGAGGAACGCAAACGGGTCCGCGTGGCGCCACCACCAGGGCACCGCCGACCAGATGAACACCAGGTAGTCTGCGCGGAACGGTCGCTCTCCGAACCCGAACAGCACCTGGAGCTGGAGGATCGTGAGCGGCAGCATCAGCAGCGACAACAGCCCCGACAGCGCGAGAACCACGAGGCCCCATGAACGCGCCCTCGGCGGCAGCACGAACCACAGCACCGCGGGGACCCATTTCATCCAGGTCGCCAGGCCCCAGATCAGCCCGCCGGCCCGCCCGCTGGAGAACTGCGCTCCGAACAGCGCGAGGGCGAGCGGCAGGTTGACGTTCCCGGTGTCCAGGTTGGCCCCGATCGGCAGCCACAGCAGCGCAAGGACGATCGCCGTGGGGAGTGGACGGCGGGCGTAGGCCCAGCGGATCGACCACAGGAGCAGCAGGACCGTGCCGCCCCGCAACACGAACCAGGCGACCTCCCAGGGCAGGAGCGCCCAAGGGACGAACAGCGGCAGCATCCACGGCGCGTAGACGTAGGGGAGGAACGGTCCGGTGGGGTGGTACGGGTCGCCCCCCTCCAGCCAGATCCGCACGGCGGCCCAGTACGCCTGGGCGTCCGCGCCGGCCGTGTCGCCCCGGGCTGCCATCCCCGCCAGCGCGATGGCGAACAGCACGGCCAGGATCAGCATGGCCGCAGGCCGGCGCGGCTCACGCATCCGGACGGCCTCGCGGCGGAGCGCGCGGCGGACCACCCCGGCCCGCCGCGAGGGACGCCGGGGGATCACGGGGGCGGTGCTCATCGCAGGCGGGGAGGTGCTGGCATGTGGCGCCCATTCTGGCGCGCCCGAGCGGCGGGTGCCGCGGGTTCAAGAGCTGGACGGGGTACGATGTCTACACAAGTGGCGATTGAGGGGTCTCGGGGGACAGGAGCAGGTCGGAGCGTTCGCCTGCTGGCGAGGACGAGCCCCAGGGTGGCGCGCTCCCCGTTCCTCCGCATCGCCCAGTTCGCGCTGGTGGGAGTTCTGGCGACGGCTGGGTGTGGGACGACTAGCTCAAGTCCTGCCTCGGTTTCGTCCCCCCCGAATGCATCCGAGGTCGTACCTCCGGACCTCGTTCACGCAATCCAGCAACGCCAGACCTTCGGTCTTCGAGCAGATCTGGAGTGGGTTCAGGCTGTGGCCGACAATCCGAGGGCACGTGTCGCCTTGCTTGACATTCCTCTGCTGCCAGAGGAAGAAGCCGCCCTGGCCGGTCGCCAACCTACCCTCCACTCGGTCGTCGCGGCTGTCAATGCGCACGCGGCCGCGATACCCGGCGAGTTCGGAGGGGTCTACATCGACCAGGCGCGCGGTGTCGTCGTCGCCCTGTTTACCGGTCGGCTGGTCGAGCACCGGCTTGGGATCCTGGTAGAGCTTGGCAGCCTCGGGCCGCTCGAAGTGCGCTTGGTCACATACTCGCTGCGCGACCTCGAGGCATTGCAGGAGCGGGTCTCTGGCACCTGGGGTTGGTTGGCCAGTATCGATGCGGCCCCGCGCTCGGCCTGGGTTGAGGTCATGGAGAATGTGGTCGCCCTGGAGATCTCGAGCGCGAACGCCGACGCCGCCCGGCTCCTCCTTGAGCACTATGGGGTTCCGTCAGACATGTTGCGCATCCATTCCGACGGCACGGGGCTGTGGCTGCTTCCGCGCGGCACGATTTCAGGCACGGTCCGGATGGCCAATGGCCAGCCGCCGGGACCCAACCAGCTCAATCTCCGCTGGGAGGGCGATGGCCCTGGCGAATGCGGTGTCCTTGACATGGGGTTCGGGGTGGCCGATGACGGCGGCTTCGAGCTCCCTTGTACTCCCGGCGGGTGGACGATCCGCGTTGAGGCGCCAGCCGGGGCGGACTGGAAGGAGGTAGGACGCGCGTACGTCCATGTCCCCGCCGGCGCCACGGTGAACCTGGACATCGTGCTTGCCCCTGGCGCCCAGGTGACGGAGTGAGCGCACAGGACGGCAGGGCGTTCGTGGACCCGTGGAAGATCGAGGGACAACTGGGCTGAGCCCGGTGCCCGGGTCGCCGCAAGGCGACCCGGGTGGTCCTTCGACCCGGCCGCGGGCCGCAGTGCTGCGCTACTTCACCGAGTTGGCGTTCACCGTACGCACGATGCCGACGATCATCGCTGCCGCCGCAACGATGAGGATGATCCCGACCGCCATCTCCATCGGACCGACTCCTTGACCCTCCCGGCCCCGCCGACGGCTTCGCCGACACGAGCGTTGCGGCATCATGGCGATTCGGAGCGCCGCGCGCAACGCGATTCCGCGCGGCGGCCTTGCGAGCGCCGAGTCGCTCCAGGGGCGCAAGCATGCCCGCGGGCTACTCGTGGCAGAAGCGGACGACCACGCGCGGCGCATCGGTCGTCGGGCAACCGGCCCGCGTCGGTAGACTGGTCCGATGTCGCCGACCCTCTCCGCCTTCCTCGATTCCCGCGAGAGTGCCGCCCTCCGCGCCGCCGTCGAGGCCGCCGAGCCCGCCTTCCTTGCCGACCTCGAGCGCCTCGTCAACACGGACTGTGGGAGCTACACGAAAGCGGGCGTGGACGCGATCGGGCGCTGGACGGCGGAGCGGCTCCGGGCGCTGGGCGGGCGGGTCACCTGCCACCCCAACGACCAGGACCTGGGCGAGACGGTGATCGCGGAGTTCCCCGGCATGGATCCGGCAGGGCCCGTCCTGCTGTGCATCGGTCACATGGACACCGTGTTCGACGAGGGCACGGCCGAGGAGCGCCCGTTCGAGATCCAGGCCGGCATCGCCACCGGTCCGGGCGTCACCGACATGAAGAGCGGGCTCCTGGCCGGGCTGTACGCGATCGCGGCCCTCCGGACGGCTCTCGGCGGCCTGCCGCTCGCGAAGCTCGTGTTCGTCGCCAACCCGGACGAGGAGATCGGGTCGCCGGCGTCCTCGCCGCACATCAGGCGGCTCGCCGCGAACTCGGACGCGTGCCTCGTGCTCGAGTGCGCGCGGGCGAACGGCGACATCGTCTCGTCCCGCAAGGGCACCATCGACCTCGTCATCACCGTGAACGGCCGCGCGGCCCACGCCGGCGTGGAGCCCGAGAAGGGCCGCAGCGCGATCCTGGAGGCCGCCCGCATCGTGACCGAGCTCCACGGGCTCAACGGCCGGTGGCCGGGCGTGACGGTCAACGTGGGCGTCATCGGCGGCGGCACGCGGCCAAACGTGATCGCGGACCGGTGCTCGATGGAGGTCGACCTCCGAGCCGTCAACCGCGACTCGCTGGCGGAAGCCGAGGCCGCGATCCGCGCGATCGCCCGGCCCCGCGTGGTGCCGGACGTGACCGTGGAGATCGAGGAGACCAGTCGCCACCAGCCGATGGAGAAGCTCGAGCGCTCCGGACGTCTCGTGGACCACGCGATCGCGCTCGCGGCGGGCCTCGGATTCGACCTGCATGACGCCCCGACGGGCGGCGCCTCCGATGCGAACACCACGGCCGGAATGGGCGTGCCGACGATCGATGGGCTGGGCCCCATCGGCGGCCTGGATCACTCGCCGGGCGAGTACCTGGAGGTCGCCTCGATCGTGCCGCGGACGGTCCTGCTGGCGGCGCTCATCGCGTCCATCGGGCGGGATCCGGAGGTCCGCGCCTGGCGGGCCGCGCGCGAGGCTGCCGCGGTGGGCGCGGCGGCGTCCTGATCCGAAACGGCCCGAGACAGGACCTCTACGCCAGCCCCGCGAACCGGAGAAGCGCGACCAGCACGACGCCCGCGACCAGCCCCAGCAGCAGGTTCCGGCGCCACGCCACCAGCAGCAGGCAGACCACGACCCCTGCCGCCTCGATGCCCAGGTGGGGTGCATACGTCCCGTCTGACCCGCGGACCAGCGTCTGGCTGGCCGCGATGGACGCCAGCACGGCCGGTCCCACGAGCCGCAGGTAGAGCAGCGCCCGCGGCGGCAGCCGTTCGATCCCCGGGGCCAGCAGGGGCAGCGCCCGGGACGGGTAGGTCACAGCGGCCATGAGCACGGCCAGCAGGATCAGTTCCGTGCTCATCGGGTGCCGTCCTCGGCCGGCAACTCGTCCACCGCCGTCATCGCCTCGTCCAGGTCCACCGGCATCCCGGTCACGTCCGACTCCGGCGCCATGCGCGGCCCACGATCGGGCATCGCCATCCCGACGAGCGGCCCCAGCAGCCCGCCGGCCACGATCCCGATGGCAGGCCCGGCCACCAGCGACAGCAGTACCCCGAACCCGGCGCCCGCCCCTGCCGCCGCCACCTCGCGGCGCCCGGTGGCCAGGCCAACGGCAAGCCCGGCCATGGCCGCCGGAAAGACGATGTCCAGCCCGAACGCCGACGGGTCCGGGATCGCGCCGCCCGCCAGAACGCCCGCCAGCGTCGCCAGGTTCCACGGGATGAACACGCCGAAGATCGCGCCGATCCAGTACCCGGGGACATCCACGCGGCCCAGGCGGTGGAAGTGCGTGGCAGCCAGCGCAAAGGCTTCGTCGGTGAGCACGTGCGCCATGAGGGCGCGCTGGAGGAAGGGGACGCTGCGCAGCCTCGGCGCCAGCGACGCGCTGTACAGGAGGTGGCGGGCGTTGAGGAAGAACGTGAGGATCACGATCGGCGCCCAGGGGAGCCCAGCGGACACGTAGCCCACGGCGGCGAACTGCGCAGCCCCGGCGAAGCCGATGACGCTCATCGCGGACGCCTCGAGCGGGGAATACCCGGCTTCACGAGCGGCCAGCCCGAACACGAACCCAAACCCGATCGCGGACACGGCGATGCCCGCGGTATCCAGGAGGAGCCGGCGCCGTGCGGCGCGGAGGTCCGGCGGGGTGCCGCCGATCGCGGCCGAGGGCGTGGTCAAGGGACGATCGTCGCGGCGGATCGCGCGACGATGACTAGCGCAGGAAGGTCTTGGCGCAGGTCCCGTCGCAGACGACGTAGACGGCGTGCTTCTCGGCGGCGTAGCCCGCGGCGTGCAGCAGCCCTGCGCAACCCTTCGACGGGCACTTGTAGACCCACCAGCGGTCGTTCGCGTCCAGCGGCGTGGTCTCCGCCTTCAGCTGGTCGCCCAGGCCCTCGCGCTCGGCGACGAGCGACGCGACGCGGGCTGCGCGATCCGCCTCCGTCTCGCTGGTATAGGGGTAGTTCTGCCCGACGTTCGAGGTCACCTGTGCCTCCGCATTCCAGCCGATGCCGGCGGCAGTTCGATCAGGAGCGCAGCCTGCCACCGGCCGAGGCAGGATACCACCCTCGATCGGCGCTACCGGACCGCGGGCAGCCCGGCACTCCGCGGGTCGGTGGCGGCCGCCAGGGTTCCGCCGGCCGCGGGTCCGCCGTCCACCAGCTCGATCGCGTGCTCGTGACCCAGGGCCCCATTGAACGCGACGTGCTCCACCCGGTGGCCGAGCCGACGGAGCTCGTCGAGGATCCCGTCGGCGGGACTCCCGTCCGCCATCACGGCGATCGGGGGCGCCAGCCAGCCGTCCGGCTCCACGGTGATCCGCGGAGCGGCCACGGCCGTTGCCACGTCCGCCCCGCCGTCCACGAGCGCAGACACCAGCTGGGCATGGATCTGCGGCTGGATGTCGCCGCCCATGGATCCGCCGACCACCCACGGCCGCCGCTCGCCGTCCCGGAACAGCATCCCGGGGAGCAGCGTGTGGGCCGTCCGCTTGCCCGGCAGCAGGGTGTTGGGATGCGCCGGGTCCAGGGAGAACGAGGCGCCGCGGTCCTGGAAGTGGACGCCCGTACGGGGATCCACCACACCCGAACCGAACCCTGCGGCGTTGGACTGGATCAGGCTGACGGCGTTGCCATCCGCGTCCACCACGGCCAGGTAGATCGTCCCGCCGACGAGGGTGCGGGCCGGCGGGGGGGCCGGGTCCGCGCGCCCGGGATCGATCCGTGCGGCCAGCTCCGCCGCGCGATCCTTCGACAGCAGGAGATCCACCGGGACGTCGCGGAACGCCGGGTCCGTCAAATGCGCGTCGCGGTCCGCAAAGACGAGCTTGGCGGCCTCCAGCTGGCGGTGGATCCAGGCAGCGTCCGCCCAGCCGTGACCATCGAACCGGGTGCCGGGCGGCGGCTCGAACCGCTCGAGGATGTTGAGGATCTCCAGGGCAAGGACGCCGCTGCTGTTGGGCGGATGGCTCGTGACGCGGACGCCGCGGTACGTCGTGGAGATCGGGTCGTCCCACGTGCTGCGATGCTCCCGCAGGTCCGCTGCCACGTGCACCCCGCCGGCGGCCGCCAGTGCGCGCGCGATCCGCTCGCCCAGGTCGCCGTCGTACCAGGCGTCGAACCCGTCGTCCGCAAGCGTGCGGAGCGTGCTCGCCAGGGCCGGAAGTCGCACGATCTCGCCCGGCCGCCACGGCCGACCCGCCGGTCGCCAGACCTGCCGGAAGCCGGCCGTCCACGGTTCGTCGCCCAGGGACCGGTCCGTGGACTCGACCGAATCGATCAGCCCGTCCCAGGCCGGGAAGCCCGCTCCCGCGTGTTCGATCGCCGCCGCCAGGACGGCCGCCCTCGAGCGGCGGCCCCAACGCCGGTGGGCGTCCGCCCAGGAGCGCACCGCACCGGGCACCGTGATGGACAGCGGGCCGCGCAGCGGGATGCGGCGGAGACCCGCCGCACGCAGCGCGTCCGGATCGATGCCCGCAGGCGCCCGCCCGGAGCCGTTGAGGGCGACCTGCATACCGGCGGCCTCGTCCCAGATCAGCCAGAAGGCGTCGCCGCCGATCCCGCACCCGTTGGGCATGACGACGCCCAGCACGGCGTTCGTGGCGATGGCGGCGTCCACGGCATGCCCGCCCGCGTCGAGGATCGCGAGGCCCGCGGCCGTTGCGAGGTGGTGCGGTGCGACGACCGCCCCTCGGGCGCCGCGGACGAGGCGGGCCGGCACGACGGCAGGCTCGCGAGCCGGCGCACGGGCCGCCATGACGGCCGGCGCTCGTGCCGCCATGACGGCCGCCATCCGGGCCGGCAGCGGATCACCCGCCCGGTCAGCCACCGTCCGCGGCCCCGCCAAGGCCACGACCCGCGGCGTGTGATGCAGGGGAGCCGACGTGGTGCTCGTACCGGCTCAGGTGCCGGAGCGGCACGAGAGCGACGGCCAGCAACGCCAGCGAGGCGGCGAAGATCCCGTCGAGGCCCCACTCCTGCGCCGCCACGCCGCCCGCGACGCTGCCGATGATCTGCCCGAGGCCCAGGAACACCGAGTAGAGGCCCATGATGGCGCCGCGGTCATCGGGGTAGGCCTCCGTCATGTCGGCGAGGAGGCCGATGGCCGCGGGCGTGGCACCCGCGAGCACGAACAGACCACCGGAGGCGATCGCGACCAGCCCCAGCAGCACCGGCAGCGGCACGCCGGCCGCATGGTTGATCCCCATTCCGGCGACGAGCATCACGGCGCCGCCCAGGACTCCCCGTCCGATGAGCGATGTCCGCTGCATGTCCTTGAAGCGTCCGCCCCAGTAGAACAGGCCCAGGAAGAACAGCAGCCCGCCGACCGCGAGGCCCACGCTGACCTGGACCGGGTCGAAGCCGCCCATCAGCTGCTGGCTGGCGAACGCAGGGTCCGGCTCGCGGACCAGCTGGAACAGCGTCTGGCTGGTGTACAGGCCCAGCGTGGCGTTGATCGCGATCCAGGTGGGGGCCAGCAGCCAGACGTGGCTGGAGCGCAGGATCCGCAGGTAGCGGAGCAGCCCCTCCCCGGGTGCGTGGGCGCGGGCCGCGGGCTCGGGCTCCACGTCCGGCGGGACACCCCGGTGGTAGATCGCGAACGAGACGCCGTACATGACCGCGTTGGCGAGGAACGCCGCCGGGCCCATCGCCGCGAACAGCGGCCCGGCGATCACGAAGCCGAGCAGGAGCCCGGCGAGGGTCGCCGCCTCGAACCGGGCGACCGCCTGGCCGCGCCTGAGCTCGCTCGCCGCCGTGGCGAAGGCGATGAACCCGAGGATCGACGGGATCGACGCTGCGGTCGAGGCGCCTTCCAGCAGCCGCGTGAACCCGATCACCGGGAGGCTGACCGTGAAGGCGGTGATGACGACGGCGACCGCGCCGAAGGCCGGGCCGACCAGCATGACCCGGCGGTGGCCGAGCCGGTCCGACAGGACGCCGAAGATCGGCGAGCCGATCAGCTCCGAGGCGTAGAACAGCGCTCCGAGGACGCCGACCTCCCACGCCTGGACCGGCTGGCCGCCGTGTGCCGGAAAGGCCGCGTAGTAGTAGATGAGCATGGCGCCGGTCACGCCAGTCGCGAGACGCAGCGTAAAGGTGCCGAAGATGACGGCGAGGACGGCGCGTTCCATGAGGTGGAAGCGTAGCCGGTCGCGATGGACCGACGAGCGGGGCTGCAGGTCGTATGATCGGCTCTCAGGGCGGCCAACCCTGCGGCGTCGTCCGTGAGCGACGCAATCCCGGTCCATCTGCCACCGGTGGACGAGCCCGATGGGAGGAGCCAGACCGTGCCCCGCGTTGCAATTGTCACCGACTCCGCGAGCGACCTGCCCCCCGAGGTCGCAACCCGCGACGGCATCACGGTGGTGCCGCTCATCGTCAACTTCGGCTCCGAGAGCTTCCGTCCGAACGTGAACCTCACGACGGACGAGTTCTGGGTCCGGATGACGGCACCCAACGCGCCGTTCCCCACCACAGCGGCCTGTTCCGCAGGGGACTTCCTGACCGTGTTCGACGCCGCCTTCGACGCGGGTGCCGAGTCCGTGGTCTGCATCACCGTCTCGGACCAGCTGTCCGCCACGCTCAAGGCCGCGCGGATCGCGGCCGAGATGCGGCCGGACCGCGACATCCACCTGATCGACTCGCGAACGGTGTCGGCAGGCGAGGGGATGCTGGCGCAGCTGGGCGCGCGGCTGGCGGGCGAGGGGAGGTCCGGTGCGGAGATCGCGGCAACGCTTGAAGACCGGAAGAAGGACATCAACCTGTACGTGGCGCTCGACACCCTCGAGTACCTCAAGCGCGGCGGCCGGATCAGCGGCGCCCGCGCCGCCGTCGGCACCCTGCTCTCGGTCAAGCCGATCATCACGGTCGCCGACGGCGTGGTGGAGAACGTGGATCGGGTCCGATCCCGCGCCAAGGTCCGCGACCGGGTCCTCGAACTGCTGACCGAGAAGCCGATCGAGCGGGCGACCATCCTCCACACGACCCAGGCCGACGTGGAGGAGTTCGAGAACAAGTTCATGGCGCGGTCCGGCCTGGACCCGGCGGCGGTCCAGACGATGACCATCGGCGCATCGGTGGGCCCGCACCTCGGGCCGGGGTGCATCGGCGCGGTGATTCTCTACCCGCGCTGAGCGTCGGCCGGCGGGCCGCCAGCCGCGCCCGGTCTCTTCGCCGGTCGCCCACCCCTGCCACTCGACAGGGACGTCTGGGTGACGGATTGGTTGCGGCCGGGTGACGAGCGGCCCATGGTCCGGGGCGGTCCATGGCTATACTCGGGTCCCAGAGGCGGCACGCTACGCCTTCGGCCATGCCACAGCCGAGCGGGTAGCGCGCCCCCGTGGGGTCATCCGGATGACGACCCACCGATCCGGGACGGCGTCCACCGTCCCACCACGAGGACCCTCCGTTCATGACGACGGAACATGTTGCGGCGCCGATCAACGCCTGGCACGTCGCCCAGCAGCAGTTCGACCTGGCGGCCGACCGGCTCAACCTGGATCCCGGCCTCCGCCGCGTCCTGCGTGAGCCCCGGCGTGAGCTCACGGTGCACTTCCCGGTGCACATGGACGACGGCAGCGTCCAGGTGTTCACCGGCTATCGCGTCCAGCACAACCTCGGCCGCGGCCCGGCCAAGGGCGGCATCCGCTACCACCAGGACGTCGCGCTCGACGAGGTCAAGGCCCTCGCGATGTGGATGACCTGGAAGTGTGCTGTCGTGGGCATCCCGTACGGCGGCGGCAAGGGCGGCGTCAGCGTCGACCCCAAGAAGCTGTCCAGGAAGGAGCTCGAGGGCCTCAGCCGCCGGTACTTCACCGAGATCTCGGTCCTGATCGGGCCCGAGCGCGACATCCCGGCGCCGGACGTCAACACCACGCCCCAGATCATGGCCTGGTTCATGGACACGTACTCCATGCACGTCGGGCACACGGTCCCGGGCGTCGTCACCGGCAAGCCCGTCAGCCTCGGCGGGTCGGAGGGTCGCAACGAGGCGACGGCGCGAGGTTGCGTGTTCACCATCCTCGACGCGGCAGCTCATCTCGGCATCGACATCAGGAAGTCCACCACGGCGGTCCAGGGTTTCGGCAACGCCGGCGCCATCGCCGCGAGGCTCATGGCCGACGAGGGCTCCACGATCATCGCCGTCTCCGACACCGGCGGCGCCATCAGGAAGGACGACGGTCTCGCCATCGACCGCGTGCTGGCGTGGAAGAAGGAGCACGGCACCGTCGTCGGGTTCCCGGGCAGCACGACGATCACCAACGCCGAGTTGCTGGAACTGCCGTGCGACATCCTGATCCCGGCAGCCTACGAGAACCAGATCACCGCCCAGAACGCCGCCAACGTGAAGGCCAGGATCGTGGCCGAGGCCGCCAACGGCCCGACCACGCCCGAGGCCGACCTGATCCTGGCGGAGAACGGCGTGTTCATGATCCCGGACATCCTCGCCAACGCCGGCGGCGTGACCGTCAGCTACTTCGAGTGGGTCCAGGACCTCAACCGCGATCACTGGAGCGAGGCCGTCGTCAACGCCAAGCTCAAGGAGATCATGGACCGCTCATTCAGAGAGGTCCTCGCCATGGCGAACCGCGAACAGGTGAACATGCGGACGGCGGCGTACCTCCTCGCCGTCCAGCGCGTGGCCGACGCCACCGCCCTGCGCGGTCTCTATCCGTGATCCGTCGCGGCCGGTGACGGCCGCCGGCGCTTCGAGCGCCCGGACGACCCGGCCGAAGCCGGGTCGTCCGGTATCGGGAGTTCGTGGCCCCTGTTACCATCGGGCGATGCTTGATCACGAGGAGAAGTTCCTCTTCAAGGAGGAGATCCTCCACCTTGCCAGTGCCCTGGACGACCCGGGCAGCCTCGACAACGTCGAGGACCTGCTGACGGACGTCATCACCAGCCCGCGCTTCGACTCCGAGGTGTTCACCCTGGAGCGGAGCCTGCAGGTGATGCTCGGCGCTCGTGCCGGCACCACGCTCGTCGGTCTGGTCACGGTGGCGCCCGAGGTCTTCGAGGACGTGGCCGAGGTCCGGATCCCGCCTGAGGTCCACGAGCGGCTGGTCGCGTGGCGCGCCCGCTTCGGCCTCGCGATCGACAACGCCCTCAACTACCTGAACAACCCGGACGGGATCCAGGGCCACAACTTCGCGACCCAGATCGCCCACGTCGAGGAGCGGCGGGTCCTCCAGGGCCGCCTGACGATGGTCCGCTACAACAACGAGCCACAGTTCTTCCTCGCGGACGCCGGGGTGTTCCTGGGACTGGTCACCGACATCATGGAGCGGCTGGGCCCCTACCTCGAACCGGACAGCGTGGACGAGGAGTCGCTCGTCCGCCTGCGGGAGGCCGTCCAGCTCATCGAGCGCAAGACAGCGCCGCGCGCCTGACGCGGCCGACGGACGGCGCCCGCCAGACCATGCGGCACCTCTACCTCGCTGCCACCGGCCAGAACCGTGGCAAGACCACGGCCGCGCTGGGACTGCTCGACGGGTTCAGGCGGCGCGGTCTGCACACGGGGTTCATGAAGCCGGTCGGCCAGCGCACGATCATCCTGGACGGCGAGCCGGCCGACGAGGACGCCCTGCTGATGCGGACGACCTTCGATCTGCCCGAGCCGTTCACGGCGATGAGCCCGGTGCACATCCCGCGCGGCTTCACGAAGGCGTACATCGCGGGCGAGGTCGTGGAGGACCTGGGCGCGCTGGTCCTCGCGGCCCACCGGCGCTTCGCCGATCATGACGTCCTCCTGATCGAAGGCACCGGGCATGCGGGCGTGGGCACGGTCGTCGGGCTGTCGAACGCAGCGGTCGCCTCGATGCTCAAGGCACCGGCGGTGATCGTGTCCGAAGGCGGCGTCGGACGGCCGATCGACGAGATCGTCCTCAACGCCTCGTACTTCGCCGCGCACGGCGTGCCCGTGGCGGGGGCGCTCGTGAACAAGCTGCGGGTCGCCGGGCAGCCGGGGATCGCCAGGACGCTGGAGCGAGGCCTGGCCCAGCACGGGATCCCGCTGCTCGGCATCCTGCCGTACCGGCCGATCCTGTCGAACCCCACCCTCGGCATGATCCTGGCGGGCGTCCACGGGCGCGTCATCCACCCGGGCCCGGACCTGGACCGCGTGATCGACGGGGTGGCGATCGGAGCGATGGAGCCGCACCACATGCTCGAGAGGATCGGCCCCGGCACCCTGGTCATCGTTCCGGGCGACCGGGAGGACGCCATCCTCACGCTGGCCGCGGCCCACGTCGCCGGCCGGCCCCGTGTCGCCGCAGTCAAGCACCTCAAGGCGCTGGTGGACGAGACTCCCGGTGCCATCGATGCGGGCCCGGAGGGCAAGGCCCTGGGCATCGTGCTGACCGGTGGCTACGAGCCCCGCCCGGAGGTGCTCGCGGCCGTCCGCCACGCGGGCATGTTCGCGGCCATCGTGGAGGACGACACCTACACCGTGGCCGCCGTGGTGCACGACCTCCTCGTGAAGACCCGCGCCGCCGACACCGGCAAGATCGAGCTGATCAAGGAACTGGTGTGGGAGCACCTGCTGATCGACCGGTTCCTGGATGCGACGGTCGAGGCCCGGTTCGACTGACCGGCCGGCCTACGCGACCGGCCGGCCTACGCGACCGGCCGCCTACGCGACCGGCCGCCTACGCGACCCGCTCGTTGTCGATGAGCCGGATGCCCTCGATCTCCACCGCGAGCGACAGCAGCGCCCGGCCCTCCACCGCGTCCAACTCGGCCAGCGTGTCCGGGTCCGCCACCGACACGTAGTCGGGGTCCGCCAACGGTTCCGTCCGGAGGACGTCCAGCATCGCCTCCCGGACGGCCGCCGCTTCCCGCTCGCCACCGCGCACGGCCGCCGCGCCGGCGACGAGCGCCCGCCGGATCACGGGGGCCGCCGCGCGACCCATCGGGGAGAGCCGAGCGTTCCGCGAGGACATCGCCAGCCCGTCCGCCTCCCGGACCGTCTCGCACGAGACCACCTCGGTGGGCAGCGCGAGGTCCAGCGCCATGCGCCGGATGACCTGGACCTGCTGGTAGTCCTTGAGGCCGAAGTAGGCGCGCTCGGCACCCACCAGCGCGAACAGGATCGCCACCACCGTCGCCACGCCGTCGAAGTGGCCGGGTCGGGCCTCGCCCTCCAGGGGCACGGCGATCGCGCCGACCGAGACCCGGGTGTCGAACCCCGGGGGATAGACCTCGTCCACGGACGGGGCGAACACAAGATCCACGCCGGCCCGCTCGCAGGCCGCGAGATCCAGCGTCTCGTTGCGCGGGTACCGGGTGAAGTCGGCCTCTTCGCCGAACTGGCGGGGGTTGACGAAGATCGACACGACCACGGTGGCCGACTCCGCCCGGGCGCGCTCCACCAGCGAGACGTGCCCCGCGTGCAGCCAGCCCATCGTGGGCACGAGACCGACCGGTCGGGGCGATGCGGCCAGCGCGGCGCGGAGCTCGGCTCGGGTCCGGACGACACGCATCGGCAACTCGGCGGGCCGCGGGGCGGGGTGGGGGAGCCGGTACCGGCGCGGTCGGCAGCTAGAGATCGCGGTCCAGGGGGATCCCGATCAGGTCCCCGTGGAGGTCCGCACGGTCCGCACGGTCCGCACGGTCCGCACCGGAGCGGCCCAGCACGTCGTCCAGGATCGCCGGGTCCATCAGCACCGTCTCGTCCGCCCCGGGGAACGTGCCGGCCTCGACGTCCGCCCGGTACTGCCCGACTGCGCCGAGGATGGTGGCCCGCAGGTCCGCGTACCTGCGGGCGTGCTTCGGGACCCAGTCGCCCCAGCCCAGCGTGTCGTTGATCACCTGGATCTGGCCGGAGCACCCGGCGCCCGCCCCGATCCCGATCGTGGGAATCCGGAGCCGGTCCGTGATCGCCTGGGCAAGCTGCCCGGGGACAAGCTCCAGCACGACCGAGAAGGCGCCGGCCTCCTGGACCGCGAGGGCGTCCGCCAGGAGCGAGCGGGCCTGGTCCCTGGACTTGCCCTGGACCCGGACGCGCCCCAGCGTGTTGATCGCCTGGGGCGTCAGGCCGATGTGGCCCATGACCGGGATCCCGGCCCGGACCAGCGCCTCGATCGTCCGGGCGCTCCGCACGCCGCCCTCGATCTTCACGGCCCCGACGCCCGCCTCGCGCAGGAAGCGGCCGGCGTTGACCAGGGCGTCCTCGGCGTTCGAGTAGGACAGGAACGGCATGTCGGCGACGATGAGCGCCCGCTTGGTGCCCCGGACCACGGCCTTCGCGTGGTGGAGCATCTCCTCCATCGAGACGCGGACCGTCGTGTCGTAGCCGAGGACCACCTGGGCCAGTGAGTCGCCCACGAGGATCAGCGGGATGCCGGCCTCGTCAACGAGCGCGGCCGTCGGGTAGTCGTAGGCCGTGATGGTCGCGATGCGGGCACCGTCGGCGTGGAGCTTCGCGATGTCCACGACCGAGAGGCGGCGGACGGAGTCGGTCTGGGCGCTCATGGTTGGGTCTCCGTGGTGGTCCCGCCAGTGTGCGACCGGCCGTCACGTTCGTCCAGCGCGGCGACCACGCGGTCGAGGAGGCGCTCGGCCACCTCCCGCTTGCTCAACAGCGGCAGGTCGTCCCGTGAGCCGTCCGCCGAGAGGATCGAGACGCGGTTGGTGTCCGTGCCGAAGCCGGAGCCGGCCTCGGCCACGTCGTTGGCAACCAGCAGGTCCGCACCCTTGCGGCGGAGCTTCGCGGGAGCCCGCTCCAGGGAGCCCGTCTCGGCCGCGAAGCCGACGATCACCGGGCGCGGGTCCGTCTCCCTGGCTCGGGCGCCCACCTCCGCGAGGATGTCCTCCGTGGGCTCGAGCGCCAGGGTGAGCGACTCCCCGCGCACGAGCTTGGTCGCGGCGACCTGTGCGGGACGGAAGTCGGCGACGGCGGCGGCCATGACGAGGACGTCGGCCCGGCCGCCGAAGACGGCATCGATGACGGCAGCGCGCATCGCGGCGGTCGAATGGGCGGGGACGACCCGGGCGGCGGCGGGCAGCGGCACCTCCACGCGACCCGCGACGATCGTGACCCGTGCCCCACGGGCGAGGGCAGCCTCGGCGATCGCCACGCCCATCCTGCCGGTGCTGCGGTTGCCGATGAACCGGACCGGGTCGATGGCCTCGACGGTGCCACCGGCGCTCACGACCACGTGGCGCCCCTCGAGGTCCGCGTCACGGACGGGAGCGGTCCGCGGCGGGCGGACGGCGGGGTCCGCGGTGCGCACCGGCCGCTCGCCGATCGCCGCGACCACGGCGTCCACGATGAGCGGCAGGTCCGCGAGGCGCCCGATCCCGGACTGCCCGGACGCCAGCGAGCCGATCTCCGGCGGGACCAGCCTGTAGCCGAAGTCGCGCTGCAGGCGCGCCGCGTTGTCCTGGGTCGCACGGTGGATCCACATGTCGCCGTCCATCGCCGGCGCGACCACGACCGGAGCCGTGGTGGCGAGGCAGGCAGCGGTCACCGTGTCGCTCGCGATCCCGTTCGCCATCGCCCCCAGCCAGCGGGCGGTCGCGGGCGCGATCACCAGCGCATCGGCCGTGTCCGCCACCACGATGTGCCCGATCCTCCGGTCGGGGAGGAGACCCAGGACGTCGGTCTCCACGGCGTGGCCGGAGAGCGCCTCGAAGGTCAGCGGGCCGACGAACGCGGCAGCGGCCGGGGTCATCATGACGATGACGTCCGCGCCCTCGGTGCGGAGGAGGCGGACGAGCTCGACGGCCTTGTAGGCCGCGATGGACCCGCAGACGCCGAGGCCGACGAGGCGACCGGCCAGCCGGCCGCCAGGGCCGGCGGCGGTCGTGGCAGGGGAGACGGCGGCCGTGGGGGCGGTCATCGGGCGACCGGGCCGGGGTGCAGCCCCTCGCCGCCCGCGACCTCGGCGTGGAGGATCGCGAGCCCCTTGAGCGTCAGGTCAGGGTCGATGGCGTCCACGCCCACGATGCCCCTGGCCCATGGGGCGGCCGACAGCCCGCCGGTCAGGATCGCGTGGATGGCCTCCGGGGCGACGCCGGCCTGTTCGGCCAGCTCCCCGCGGACCCGGGCGAGGAGCCCCGTCGCCAGGGCCTGGTGGCCGAAGATCGTGCCGGACTGCATCGCACTCACGGTGTCCCGGCCGATGGCGCGGTCCGGCGTCCGGAGCTCGATCCGGGGCAGCTTGGCGGTCCGGGCGGCGAGCGCCTCCAGGCCCAGCTCCAGCCCCGGGGCGATGGCGCCGCCGACGTAGGCGCCGTCGGGGCCAACGCAGTCGAGGGTCGTTGCCGTTCCGAGGTCCACGACCACCGCTGGCGTGCCGTACAGGCGCCCGGCGGCCAGGGCGTTGACCAGCCGGTCGGCACCCACCTCGCCCGGGCGGTCGACGCGGATCGCCAGGGGAACGGTGCCGGCCGTGGCGACCAGCAGGCCGATGCCGCGGCGGGCCGCGACCTGCTCGACCATGGCAGTCTGGGCGGGCACGACCGAGGCGACGGCGATGCCCGAGACGTCGTCGAGCGAGCGGCCGTCGAGGGTCAGGAGGCCGGCCAGGAGGAGCTCCAGCTCATCCGCCGTGGCGGCCCGGTGGGTGACCGCGCGGCGGGTGGCGACGAGCTCCCCGCCCTCCACCAGGCCGAGCGTGATGTTGGTGTTCCCGATATCGACCGCGAGCAGCATGCCGCGATGATACGTGGGTGCCCGGCGCAGTGACCCGCGGCGCGGCCCGGACGGTGCGAAGTTCACCCACCCGCAACCCATCCGACCGGCTACGATCGCTCCTTGTCGCGTCGCCCCGGGAATGACGCCGCGACGCCGCTCCACAGCCCCCGAGCCACTGAGGTGGGATCCCGTCGTGGCAAGCGATCCGCCGGCCAAGTTCTTCGTCAACCAGGGCCTCGTGACCAGCAGGACCGACGTCCAGCACCTCCTTCGCCCGATCCTCAAGCAGACCGTCACCTACCGCCTCGTGCGGGGCCGGGACGTGATCTCGCACGGGACCGGCTGGGTGGAGCGGATCGTCGCCGACGAGCCCGACATGTCGACCTACTTCACGCCGATCGCCATCACGATCAATGTGGATTCCTTCGAGCACCTCGAGTTCGAGACCCGCCCCGACCAGCTCCTCGTCTACACGCTCGTCCAGGGCGACGAGCGGGTCGTGATCGAGTACGTGCCGGGCGCCACCGACGGGAGTGAGGGCCCGTCGACCCCGCGCCAGCTCACATTCGACACCAGCGGGTTCGTGCAGATGGAGCTTCTCGGTCTCGAGGGAGCCGAGGGGTAGGGCGAAGGAGCGGAACCGCCGGCGGGATGTTCCCGGCGGCGCGTGAGGGATCAGGGACACGAGGGAGGATCGTCGGAACCGTATGAGCGCGATCGCGCAGTACTTCAAGTTCGCCGAGCGCGGCACGAACATGAGCACGGAGCTCCGTGCGGGCCTGACCACCTTCATGGTCATGGCCTACATCATCGCGGTGAACCCGCTCATCCTGTCGATCCAGACGGAGGGCGCGGGTCCGCCGCTGATCCCCACGATCGTCGCCACGGCGCTGACCGCCGGCATCCTGACGATCGCGATGGGCCTGGTCACCAACTACCCGTTCGCGATGGCCGCGGGCATGGGCCTCAACGCCGTCGTCGCGTTCCAGCTCATCCTCGGTAAAGGCCTGCCCTGGGAACAGGCGATGGCCGTCATCGCCTGGGAAGGCATCCTGATCACGATCCTGGTCCTGACGGGCCTGCGGACCGCGATCATGAACGCGATCCCGATCGAGCTGAAGCGGGCCATCGCCGTCGGCATCGGCCTGTTCATCCTGCTCATCGGTCTCGTCAACGGCGGGATCGTCGTCGGTGGTGGCGGGACCCCGATCGGGCTGGGCTCCCTGACGACGCCCGCGATCCTGGTGTTCGTCGTCGGCCTGGGCATCGCGCTCGCGCTGATGGCGCGTGGCGTGAAGGGCGCCTTGCTGATCAGCATCATCGCCGCCACGATCCTCGCGATCGTGTTCAAGGCGCTCTGGGGCGCCGACGGCTCGGGCTTCGTCATCCCCGGCTCGGCCGAGCTCCCGGCTTCCGTCGTGACCGACTTCAGCGACAACCCGTTCAGCACCCTCCTTGCCCCCCTGGGTGCGATGCTGTCGGTCTGGACGAACCCGGAGGTGGGCGCGATCACGATCGCGCTCGTCGTGTTCAGCCTGATGCTGTCCGACTTCTTCGACACGATGGGCACGGTCATCGGCGTCGGCGAGGAGGCGGGGGCCCTCGACGAGAAGGGACAGCTGCCCGGCATCGATCGGGTCCTCCTCGTCGACTCTGCCGGTGCGGTGCTCGGTGGCCTGTTCTCCACCAGCTCCAACACGACCTACATCGAGTCCGCCGCCGGCGTCTCGGAGGGTGGGCGTACGGGCCTGACCGCCGTCGTGGCGGGCGTCGGGTTCCTGGCGGCGATCCTGTTCGCCCCGCTCATCGCGATCATCCCGGCCCAGGCGACGGCCCCTGCGCTCGTCGTCGTCGGCTACCTGATGTTCACGATCGCCCGGGAGATCGAGTGGAAGGGGATCGACGACCTCTTCCCGGCGCTGGTGACGATGGTCGTCATGCCCTTCACCTACTCGATCACGGACGGCATCGCCGCCGGCTTCATCGCCTTCGTGTTCCTCAAGTTCGTGACCGGCAAGACGCGCGAGATCAGCCCGCTCCTGTGGATCGTCTCGGCCGCGTTCGTCATCTACTTCGCCATCCCCTGGCTGCAGAGCGCCTTCGGCCTCTAGCTCCAGCGGGGTTGCCGCACGCTGCGCCACACCACGCTTCGCCACACCTGGACCGGCGGCCATCGGTCGCCGGTCCTTCGCTTTCCCGGCTACCATCGACCCGATGTTCCACCGGACCGAGCTCCCCCAGGGGCCGCGCGTCATCTCCGCCCGCCTCCCGGGCTCCCGGTCGGTCTCGATCGCCGCCTACGTGCTTGCCGGCTCCCGCCTGGAGACCGCCGCCGAGGTCGGCGTCGCCCACTTCATGGAACACCTGACGTTCAAGGGGACGGCCGCCTACCCGTCGAGCCGCGCAATCTCCGAGGCCGTCGAGGGCGTCGGTGGGTCCGCGAACGCCGCCACGGACCGCGAGTCCACCGTGTACTGGGTCCGCGTTCCCCGCCGCGAGGCCGCCACCGCGATGGACGTCATGGGCGAGCTGATCGTGCGGCCGAGGCTTGCCGAGGCGGACATCGACCAGGAGCGGACGGTCATCGTGGAGGAGATCCGCTCCTACCTCGACGACCCGTCCGAGTACGCGCAGATCCTGATCCAGCAGGCGCTGTTCGGGGACGGGCCGCTGGGCCGCGAGATCTGCGGCGACGAGGCGGGGATCCGGTCGCTGCCCGCGGCCGCGATCCGCGACTTCTGGCAGACGACCTACCGCCCGGCGAACACGGTGGTCGCGGTGGCCGGCGACCTGGAGCACGAGGAGGCGGTCGAGCTTGTCGCAAAGGCATTCGGCTCCGGGGACGGGGTCTTCCCGTCGTTCGGCCCGGCCCCGGCCCTGCCGGCGGGCCCGCGGTTCCTGGCCGGCAAGCGCGACACCTCGCAGGCGTCGCTGGCGATCGCGCTGCCGGGGATCCGGCGCGACCACCCCGACAACTGGAACCTGACGGTCCTGAACGCGCTCCTGGGCGACGGGATGTCCAGCCGGCTCTTCCTCGCCGTACGCGAGGAGCAGGGCCTGGCCTACGACGTGAGCTCCGGGATCGTCGAATACGCGGACGCGGGAGCGGTCGAGATCTCGGCCGGCGTGGACCCGGAGAAGCTGCCGGCGACGATCGATGCGATCCTGGCGGAGCTGACGAGGATGACCCAGGAGGCCGTGCCGGCCGAGGAGCTGGCGAAGGCGAAGGCCTACCTCTCCGGCGGCCTGGAGCTGCGGATGGACGACACGCGGCACCTGGCGTCGTGGGTCGGCGGGCAGGAGGCGCTGCACGATCGCGTCCTGACGCTGGACGAGGCACTTGAGGCGGTCGAAGCCGTGGACGGCACCGAGGTCACCCGGCTGGCGGGCGAGCTGTTCCGGGACGAGGGCCTGCGGATGGCGGTCGTGGCCCCGAAGCGGTACTTGCGCGGCCTGGACAAGCACCTGCGGCTGCCGCGATGACGGACGGGAAGGGTCGACCGCCGGAGGAGGAACCGGCCGGAGCCGCAGGAGCCGCCACGCCAGCCACCCCAGCCACTCCCGCCACTCCTGCCACGCCGACTCGGGCCGACGCCTCGCCGTCGACGCCTCGCCGCACGCGTCGCACCGGCCGCGCTCCGGTCGCGCATGCCCCGGCGTCCGCTCATGCCCCGGGGTCGCCGGCAGAGCGGTCCGCCACCCTGCGTCTCGCGCGGCTGCACCTGCGCATGGGCCAGCTCCAGCTCGCTCGCGCGCAACTGGAAGCCCTCGCCGGGCGCGCGGCCCTGGACGAGGCGGCCCTCCTGGACCTGGCGGAGGTCCGCTGGCGGACGGGAGACCTGGCCGGGGCCGCCGACGCGGCCGGCGCGTTGCTGGCCCGCGGCCGGGACGATGCCCTCGCCCTGCTGATCGCCGCCGAGGCGGTCGCGGCGGAGGGTCGCCCGGGTGAAGCCCGGCGGCTGGCCGCCCGCGCGATGGCGCTGATCGAAGGGCCGCTGGACCCCATCTTCGCCGGGATGCCCCGCAGCCCGATCTGGCCCGCGGATGCGGCCCCCGACGACCACGCCGCCAGCCACGCGGCCGGCCACGCCCTGCGGACCCGCCACGCGCCTGCGACGGCCGACCCTGACTCCCCGGCCTCGGCGGCCGCCGCTGAGGCGTTTGCCGGTGGGCGAGCTGCGCTGGCCGGCGGCAACGCGGGGCTCGCGGCGCTCAGGCTCGGCGTCGCGCTGCGCCTGGACCCGGGCTTTGCCGACGGCGTGCTCGAGGCCGTGGGGGCGTGGGACCGCGACCCGGCGCTGGCGCTCGTCGCGGGAGACGCGCTGCGGCTGCTGGGTCGCGAGGCTGAGGCGCTGGCCGCGTTCGATCTCGCGCGCGGGCACGCCTGAACTCCGCGGCCCTCCAGGGTCGCGGCAACCGCGTCCCTCGCGCTACCCTGTGCACCCGCGCCGCGTGCCGCGGGCCACCGTCCCCGGCCCGCCGCCGTCGAGCAAGCGACCCAGCCCAGCCCCGCGACGCCGGCGTGCCGACGTCGCCACGATACGAGAGGCCACCCCACCCCCATGCCGGAACTGCAGCGCACCCTCCTCCTCGTCAAGCCTGACGGCGTCCAGCGCCAGCTCGTCGGGCGTGTCCTTGCCCGGTTCGAGGAGCGGGGACTCAAGATCGTCGGCCTCAAGCTGGTCCACATCGACCGTGCGCTCGCCGAGCAGCACTACGCGATCCACAGCGAGAAGCCCTTCTTTCGGGGCCTGGTGGACTTCATCACCTCGGGTCCGCTCGTGGCGGCCGCGCTCGAGGGGCCGAACGCGATCGCGATCGTCCGCGCGATGAACGGCGCCACCCGCCCGCACGAGGCTGCGCCGGGTTCGATCCGCGGCGACCTCGCCGTCGAGACGGCCCAGAACCTGGTCCACGCGTCGGACAGCCCGGAGAACGCAGCAGCGGAGCTCGCCCTCTGGTTCCGCCCCGAGGAGCTCCTGGCCTACGAGCGCGAGATCGATCGCTGGGTCCTCGCCCCGGGCGAGTAGCCCCCGGGCAGCGGAGGAGCCGTCAGTCGCCGACCTGGCCCAGGACCGTCGGGGCCGGCTCCGCGGCGGCCCCCGCGAGATCCAGCGCGCCCCACGAGGTCAGCGCGGCGAGCACCGCCAGCGCCAGCACCGCGGCCGCCAGCAGCTCGGTGCGGTCGCGCCGCAGGGCCGCCCCGAAGCGCGTCAGGCCGCGAACCACGGCATCCCGCCCGCGGGCCACGGCATCCCGGCCGCCGGCCACGGAGGCCGACAGCTCCGCGCGTGAGCGAGGCCTTCGCATCCGAAGGAACCCGGCAGGAACCGTCGACCCGTCGCCGTCACCTTCCGGTCCGACGGCGCCCTCGACCTCCACCGCCAGCGTCTCCTTCAGCAGCGAGACGCCCTCGCCCCGGCGGCGCACGATCCGCTCGGGCGCCGCGCGGTCGACCTTGCTGGTCGCCGGGCCCGTGCCCAGCGCCAGCAGCCGCAGGTAGGTGGGCAGCGTCAGGAACCCGGCCAGGATCAGCAGCATGTCCCACGGGGCGTCCACCGCCAGCCGGGCCAGCGTGCCCCGGGCCTCGAACGCGATCCAGCCCGGGAAGCCGAACGTCGCGATGACCGTCACGACCAGCCCCGCGGCAAGGATCGGGGAGCGGCGCAGCCAGCCGCGCAGGTCCGGGATGCTCCTGGTCTCGAACCGGTCCTCGGCGACGGCCGACCAGGCGGCGAGCGCCGTCTTGGACGCTGCCATGGCCACCAGCCAGACGCGGGCGGGTCCCCAGGCGGCAGGATCCAGGGCGGCGAACCCGAGCAGCAGGAGGCCACCGTCCGCGATCACGAGATAGCCCGTGGCGTGGCGCAGGTCGTCCTGGAAGAAGGCCGCCAGGGAGGCGCCGACCAGCGTCACGAATGCGACGGCCACGATGATCAGGCGATCGCCCGCGAACGGCAGCGCTACCGGCGCGATCTGGCTGTCCACGACCGCCAGCCCGACGACGACCACCGGCACGGCCAGCCAGGCGAGCAGGAGCGGCAGGTCGATGGGTGCGGCCGCGTCGGCGACCCTCGAGAAGCGCACGTGGAACGGGATCGCGCCCAGCCGGGCGCCCACAGCCAGCGTCACCGCCAGCGCGCCCAGGCCCAGCATGGCGCTCGCTCCCGCGGCGGTCACCGCAGCGGCGGCCGAGCCCTCGGCCTCGGCCGCGCCCGCGCCCCGGAGCGCGAGGGCCGCCGTCAGCGGTGCCACCGCCACCACCGCGAGCACGGTCGCCCCCACGGCCAGCGTGAGGCGCAGCTCCAGCGCCGCCACGGAGACCATCGCCCGGCCGCGGCCCGGCGGGACGGCGACCAGCGCCGCGAGCCCAGAGGCCGTTGCGGCCGCGGCCCCGATCGCAAGGTCCGCGGAGGCCAGGACGACCACCCCACCGGTCATCGCGGCGAGCGTGGCCGGCAGCACGCCGCGGAGGAAGGCGAGCCCTCCCAGGAGCCAGGCGATGAACGCGACCAGGACGGCGTCCAGGGCCCAGAGCCCGAGCGTCAGCCGGAGAAAGGCGGTGGGAACCAGCCGCCCGTCGAACAGCCCGCCGGACGCCTGGGTAGCAAGCCCCGGCTCGACCACGGCCCGCTCCGCAACCGCCGGTGCGTCGAGGGCCAGCACAAGGACCAGGAACAGGAGCAGCGCCAGGCCGCCGGCGACCGCACCCCAGCGCGCCGCCCGGCCGCCGCGCGCCAGGCCCCAGCCGGACACCGCGGCACCCAGGCCACCGACCACCAGGAGCAGCAGCAGGTGCATCGTCGTCAGCGGGCCGGGCGCCGGTGGGCCTCGTCGGCGGGCCGGTGGCGGACGGCGGTCGCCCGATCGTGATCGAGCCGCAGCGCGAGGTCGCCCGTGGCCAGAAGGCCGGCCGCGACGACGGCGGCGACGCCCGCGCCGGCCAGGGCGACGAGGATGGCGAGCGCCAGCTCCGCGGGCGCCCCGGCCTCAACGCCAAGCGCGTTGCGCACCAGCCCGGCAGCCGCGATCAGCAGGAGGAGCCCCAACCCCATCCGCAGCAGGTCCCGGGCCAGGATCACCGGCGCGGCGGCCACTACCACCAGCGAGAAGGCCGCGGCCAGGGCCGCCCGCGGCACGAGTGAGCCGCCAGCGAGCGCCGAGGCAACCGCACCTGCCGAGGGACCGTCACCCGAGCCCGTCGCGAGTGCCGTCCCCAGCGTGGAGGCGGCCAGCCAGCCGATGGTGAAGGCGACGACGGCGATGGCGCCCGCGCCCGGCAGCCCGATTGCGCGTGGGCTCAGGGTTGCCGGCGCCCGCCGGAGCGCGATCCACAGGAGGGTGCCTGCGAGGACCGTACCCGCCAGGCGCGCACCCAGCGCGACCGAGCCGGGCAGTGGGTCCGCGACGTACGCGGAGCCCACGAGCGCAACGATGGTTCCCAGCGCCGCGAGCCGCGGCTCCCGGGCCGCGACGGCCAGCGCGCCACCGGCCGCGACCAGCGCGGCGAGCAGGATCAGGATCGGCGTCACGACCTTGGCCCGCCCGTCAGGGCGCGGCCGGTGCGAGGACCGGGTAGGACGGCGTGTCCAGGATCCCGAGCGTCGAGACGGGCCAGTAGCGGAGGAACGCCCGCCCGACGACGTCCGAGGTGCGGATCGGGCCGAAGACCCGCGAATCGGCGGACTTCTGGCGATGGTCGCCCATCACGAACAACTGGCCCTCGGGCACCACCCAGGTGCCCTGGTCGAGCGAGGCCGTCGTGGGCTCCTGGATGCCCGCGCGATTCGTGTACAGGTAGCGCTCGTCCAGGTTGACGCCGTTGACGTAGACCAGCCCGTCGTCCCTGATCTCCACGGTGTCGCCCGGCAGGCCGATCACCCGCTTGATGAACGGCGTGGGATCGTTGGTCCACGTCTGGGGCGGGTTGAACACCACCACGTCGCCGCGGCCGTACGTGTCCCAGCGGGGGCTCAGCTTGTCCACCAGGACGTACTGCCCGGGCTCAAGCGTGCGTTCCATCGAGTACTGCTGGACCTGGTATGGCTGGGCGACGAAGTTCTGGATGACGAAGAAGATGACGAGGGTGAGGACGAGCGTCTCGACGACTTCGAAGAGACACCCGAAGGTCGAGCGTCGGTCCACGCAGGGGAGTATAGGGACGGTCGCCCGATCGACGCCGGGTAGGGCCGTTGGGCCTGTCGAGCCTCCCGACGGGGCTGGATGCAGGGGCCTCCCGGACGCCTGCAATGCTTCCACCGGACCCCGGAAGTAGTTTGACCCGCCGATGCGCCGACGCATACACTCTCGTCCGATCGACGAGCGGGCTCCGATCGACGAGCGGGTTCCACTGCGTTCCGAGCCCCCGTCGACGAGCCCACGCCGAAGCACGCGCGCCCCGGTCCCTGGTGGCCGGCAGACCGTGCCGCACGGCAGTCAGAACCGTTCACGACGTCCCGAACCCTGGGTAGGAGGCTCTGCAAACCCTGATGGCCGACGCGCTCCACTGGCTTGTCCCGATCGCGGGAGTCGTCGCGATCCTGTTCGCGCTCTACCTGGCGCGCGATGTGCTCAGCCGGGACAAGGGTCCCCAGGCGATGCAGGACGTCGGCGACATCATCCGTGAAGGTGCCGACGCCTTCGTCAAGCGCCAGTACTCGACGATCGCGATGTTCGCCGCGGCTGGTGCCGTGGTCATCTTCGGCGTGATCACCCTGATCGAGACGCCCGAGGTCGCCGACGTCCCGAGCCTCGCCGGCGCGCCGATCGGCCTGCTCACGGCGTTCGCGTTCCTCGTCGGCGCCGGCTGCTCGATGCTCTCGGGCATCATCGGCATGACGATCTCCGTTCGGTCGAACGTCCGGACGGCCGCCGCCGCCCGCCGAAGCCTCGTCGAGGCCGTCCAGGTCGCCATGCGCGGCGGTGCGGTCTCCGGGTTCCTCGTGGTGGCCCTGTCGCTGCTCGGCGTCTGGGGCATCTTCGTCGCGTACCAGGCGCTGGTCGGCGACGTCACCGTCAGGGAGGCGCCGTTCCTGATCGTCGGCTTCGGCTTCGGCGCCAGCTTCGTGGCCCTGTTCGCCCAGTTGGGTGGCGGCATCTACACCAAGGCCGCGGACGTGGGCTCCGACCTCGTGGGCAAGATCGAGAAGGGCATCCCCGAGGACGACCCCCGCAACGCGGGCGTGATCGCGGACCTCGTGGGTGACAACGTCGGCGACTGCGCGGGTCGCGGCGCGGACCTGTTCGAATCCACCGCAGCCGAGAATATCGGCGCCATGATCCTGGGCGTGGCCGCCTTCGCCATCGCGGAGAGCGCCGGCTGGGCCAACCCCGAGGGCTGGATCTTCTTCCCGCTCGTCGTCCGTGCCTTCGGCCTCCTCGCCACGATCGTCGCGATGTTCTTCATCCGCGGCAGCGAGACCGAGAACCCGATGAACATCCTCAACCGCGGGTACTGGGTCACGACGCTCCTGTCCGTGGTCGGCCTCGCGATCTCGACCAACGTGATGATGGGTACCGGCGACGCCGTCGGCGCCATGGGGATTCCGGCCTGGATCTGGTTCTTCCTCGCCGGCATCGTCGGCCTCGTGACCAGCGTCGCCTTCGTCTACATCACGCAGTTCTACACCGCCGGCTCGTTCCGCCCCGTCCGCGAGATCGCCGAGGCCAGCAGGACCGGCCCTGCGACCAACATCATCAGCGGCACGGCGGTGGGCTACGAGACCACCTTCATCACCGCCATCACGATCGGCATCGCGATCATCGCCTCCCACTGGCTGGGCGCGCAGGCCGGCCTCACCAACGCGGCAGGCCACGACGTCGGCGGCATCTTCGGGACCGCGGTCGCCACGATGGGCATGCTGATGACCACCGCCTACATCCTCGCGATGGACACCTTCGGGCCCATCACCGACAACGCCGGCGGCATCGCCGAGTTCAGCCGGGCCGAGGCGAGCGCCCGGGAGATCACCGACCGTCTCGACGCGGTGGGCAACACGACCAAGGCGCTCACCAAGGGCTACGCGATCGCGTCCGCCGCACTGGCCGCCTTCCTCCTGTTCTCGGCCTACATCGACAAGGTCAACCTCATCCTGGGCAACCAGATCGCGGCCGGCAAGCAGGGCGTGGAGCTCCTCACGTCGGTCAACATGGCCAACGTCAACGTGTTCGTGGCGGCCCTCATGGGCGCCATGCTCGTCTACTTCTTCAGCAGCCTCGCCATCCGCGCGGTGGGCAAGACGGCGCAGTCGATCATCGTCGAGGTGCGCCGCCAGTTCCGGGAGATGCCCGGGATCATGGACTACACCCAGAGGCCGGACTACGCCCGCGTCGTGGACATCACCACCCGCGCTGCCCTGCGCGAGATGGTCGCCCCGGGCGTGGTCGCCGTCGCGACCCCGATCATCGTCGGCGTCCTGCTCGGCTACGAGGCCGTGGCCGGCATGCTGATGGTGGGCACGATCGCCGGCGTCCTGCTCGCCACCGTCCTCAACAACGGCGGCGGCGCCTGGGACAACGCCAAGAAGTACATCGAGTCCGGCCAGCTCAAGGACGAGCACGGCAACGTCCTCGGCAAGGGCAGCGATGCCCACGCCGCGGCGGTCGTCGGCGACACCGTCGGCGACCCGTTCAAGGACACCGCCGGTCCGTCCCTCCACGTCCTCGTGAAGTTGCTGGCCACGATCACCCTGGTGCTCGCGCCCCTCTTCATCCGCTAGACAGAGGTCCATCCGGGCGGTCGGCCCACGCGGCCCGCCGCCCGAAGCCGTCCCATGGAACAGATCCTCCAGGCCCTGGTCATGGGCATCGTGCAGGGACTCACGGAGTTCCTGCCGATCAGCTCGTCCGGGCACCTGATCCTCGTCCCCTGGCTGTTCGGGTGGAACGACCCGTTCATCAGGTCGCTCGCGTTCTCCGTGGTGCTCCACGGCGGGACGCTCGGCGCGCTGCTCGTCTACTTCCGCGAGGACTGGCGCCGGCTCATCCCCGCCGGCCTCGCCGCCATCCGGGACCGCTCGTTCCGCGACGACCCGGACCGCCGGCTCGCCTGGCTCCTGGTCGCCTCCACGGTCCCCGCCGCCGTGGCCGCGGTGTTGCTCAACGACCTGATCGAGGAGAACGTCCGCCAGGTGGGCCTCGTGGCCGTGGCCCTGGTGGTGGCCGGCGGCGTGCTGTGGCTGGCCGACAAGTGGGGGCCACGGACGCACACGATCGGCGGGCTCACGTTCCGCGGCGCCCTCGGCATCGGCCTGGCGCAGGCGCTGGCCCTCATTCCGGGCGTGAGCCGCTCCGGCATCTCGATGTCAGCCGCGCTGTTCGCGGGGCTGGACCGCGCGGACGCCGCCCGCTACAGCTTCCTCATGGCCACGCCGATCACCGGCATGGCCGTCGTCTACGAGTCGGTCAAGCTCATCCGCGGCGAGGTGGGCGGCGCGGAGCCGCTGACCCTCATCGTGGGCGTGGCGGCCTCCTTCGTGGCGGGCATCCTTGCGATCGCGGTCCTGCTCCGCTTCCTGCGGACCCGCTCGTTCAGCATCTTCGTCGCGTACCGCGTGGTCCTCGCGGCCGTCGTCCTCGCGGCATTCCTGGCCCGGTAGGAGACTCCAAGGAGCACACCCGTGGAGGTCATGAAGCAGCTCCGCCAGCGGGCGATCCGAGACCTGGTGGAGCAGCGCACGATTCGCACCCAGCAGGAGCTGGCCGCCGCCCTGCGTGAGCGCGGCTTCCGGGCGACCCAGGCCACGATCAGCCGCGACGTGGCGGAGCTGGGCCTGGTCAAGGCCGGCCGTGGCGGGACCCATGCCTACGCGATCCCGCCCCGCCTGCGCGAGGCCGACACCAGCGGTGAGGACCGGATCCGGATCCTGCTGAAGGACCTGCCGGTGGAGATCCGGGACGCCGGTACGACGCTGGTCCTGCGGACCCTGCCCGGCTCCGCGCACCCGCTGGCAGCCGCGCTGGACCGCGCGCGCTGGCCGGAGGTGGTCGGCACCATCGCCGGCGACGACACGGTGTTCGTGGCGTTCGCGGACCGCGGGACGCTGGGGCGCGTGAGGCGGCGGCTGGAGGGGCTGGCGGAGTAGGGAGCCGGCAATCGCCACGCCCGGGTCATCAGGCACGGGCTGAGCACCAACGGCGCACGAGGAGACGCGATGCTCGGGGTCTGGCGCCTGCAACTGCTCCGCGAAGTCGCGCGGCGCGGGACCATCCGCGCTGCGGCCGCCGCGATGTCCATCACGCCGTCCGCGGTCTCCCAGCAGCTCCGGATCCTGGAGGCGGAGGCGGGCGTCCCGCTGCTGGAGCGCCAGGGGCGGCTGGTCCGCCTGACCGACGCCGGCGAGATGCTGGTCCGCCACGCCGATTTGATCACCTCCGCGATCACCGCCGCCGAGTCCGAGCTGGCGGCCACCCAGCACGAGATCGCGGGGACGCTCCGGGTGGCCGCCATCCCGACCGCCGCCCGCGCGATCATGCCCGGGGCGATCGCCTCCCTGGGCCGGGCACATCCGCGCCTCCGGCTGATGCTCCGTGACCTCGAGACGGCCGAGAGCCTGCCGGCGCTCGCGGCGGACGAGGTGGACCTGGCGGTCGTGGACGAGTACGACGAGGCCACGCGGATCCGCGAGCCGGGGATCGAATTGCTGGACCTGCTGACGGAGCCGATCCTCGTCGCGCTGCCGCCGGGCCACCCTGCGGGGCACGGCCCGGTCCCGCTGGCCGGCCTGCGCGACGAGGCATGGATCATGGACACGGAAGCCAGCGGCATCTGCCGGGCGCTGGTCCGGGCGTGCCACCGGGAAGGGTTCGAGCCGCACGTGCGCTCCAATTGCCGCGACTACAGCGTGATCATCGCCCTGGTGGAGGCGGGCCTGGGCGTGGCGATGCTCCCCGGCCTGGCCCTCCGCGACCGCGACACCCGGGCCCGCGTTGCACCGGTCGATCCGCCGCTGGAGCGCAGGGTCCGGATCGCGGTCAAGCCCGAGCGGCGCGGGCACCCGGCGGTCGCTGCGATGCTGGCCGAGCTGCAGGGCGTGGCGGTGGCCGATGCGGGATCGGAGAGCATGTAGAAGAACTGAACGACTGGCGTAGAATGACGCGCTTGACGCTACACGCACGCTGTCCGAAGGTCACCCCACACCCTCGCCCGACCTGGAGGACCCCGCGATGCGTCTCGCCGACCGTATGACCTCGATTGGCACCGAATCGGCGTTCGAAGCCGCCGCCCGGGCCCGCGCCCTCGAGGCCACCGGCCGCAGCGTCATCCACCTCGAGATCGGCGAACCCGACTTCGACACGCCCGCCAACGTCCGCGAGGCGGCGAAGCGCGCGATCGACGTCGGCAAGACCCACTACCCGCCGTTTCCCGGCATCCCGGAGCTCCGCGCGGCCATCGCCGCCGACACTGCCGTCCGCCGCGGCTTCGCCCCGGACCCCGCCAACGTGTTCGTCACCGTCGGCGGCAAGGGCGTCATGTACTACGCGATCCTGGCCCTGGTGAACCCGGGCGACGAGGTCATCGTCCCGGATCCCGGCTACCCGATCTACGAGTCCGTCACCCGGTTCGCGGGCGGCGTCCCGGTGGCCATCCCGATCCGCCAGGAGAACGCGTTCCGGCTCGACCCGGACGAGCTGGTGTCCCTGGTCACGGAGCGGACGCGGCTGATCGTCATCAACTCGCCCGCCAACCCGACCGGCGGGGTCCTGACCCGGGGCGACCTGGAGCGGATCGCGGAGATCGCGCTCCGCCACGACCTGGCGGTCCTGTCCGACGAGATCTACTCCCGGATCCTGTACGACGGCGAGGAGCACACCTCCATCGCGGCCCTGCCCGGCATGGCGGAACGGACGATCGTGCTGGACGGCTTCTCCAAGACCTACGCGATGACCGGCTGGCGCCTGGGCTACGGGATCGTGCCGCCGGACCTCGCGCCCGGCTTCGGCCGGCTGCTGATCAACTCCGTCTCGGGTGCCACGACGTTCGCCCAGCACGGGGCGGTGGAGGCGCTGACCGGGCCGCAGGACGACGTGGACGCGATGATCGAGGAGTTCCGCGCCCGGCGTGACCTGGTCGTCGACGGGCTCAACGAGATCCCCGGGTTCCGCTGCCTGCGGCCGGCCGGGGCGTTCTACGCTTTCCCGGACATTTCGGGGACGGGGCTGACGGGTGCGGATCTGGCGGAGCGGCTGCTCCAGGAGACCGGGGTGTCGGTCCTGGCGGGCACCGCCTTCGGCACCGTCGGCACCAACCACATCCGGCTCTCGTACGCCAACTCGCGCGGGAACCTCGAGGAGGCGCTGCGGCGCATGCGCACGGTCATCGAGCCGCTGGCGCTGGTCGCGGGCGGGACGGGCGCCCGATGAGCGCGCCCGCCGGCAGCCCCCGCGTGTTCGTCGCACGACGCATCCCCGATGCCGGGCTCGACCCGATCCTGGCAGCGTGCGACGCGACCGTATGGCCGAACGAGCTGCCGCCTCCGCGCGCCGCGCTGCTCGAAGCCGTCGCCGGGTGCGACGGGATCCTGACCCTGCTCACGGACCGCATCGACGACGAGCTGCTTGACGCCGCCGGTCCGCAGCTGCGGGTCGTGTCGAATTACGCCGTCGGCTTCGACAACATCGACGTCGTCGCATGCACCCGGCGCGGAATCGCTGTCGGCAACACGCCGGGCGTCCTGACCGAGTCCACCGCGGACCTGGCGTGGACGCTCCTGATGGCCGCGGCCCGCCGGATTCCCGAGGGTGTCGACTACGTCCGGGCGGGGCGCTGGAAGACGTGGGGCCCCCTCCTCCTCCTGGGCCCTGACGTCCACGGCGCCACACTCGGCGTGGTCGGCTTCGGGCGCATCGGCCAAGCCGTCGCGCGCCGGGCCGCAGGGTTCGGGATGACGGTGCTCTATCACGATGTCACCCGGGTGGCGAATGACGTCGAAGTCGAGCTGGCCGCGACCTGGGCTCCGCTCGAGGAGTTGCTGGCGCGCGCGGACTTCGTGACCCTGCATGTCAACCTGACTCCGGAGACCCGGGGGCTGATCAACTCGGCCTCGCTGGCCGCAATGCGGCCGACGGCGATCCTGGTCAACACCTCGCGCGGCCCAGTAGTGGACACGGGGGCGCTGGTCGAAGCCCTCCGGGCCGGCACCATCGCGGCCGCGGCCCTCGACGTCACCGACCCGGAGCCGCTTCCCGCCGATCACCCGCTGGTCGCCATGGACAACTGCCTCGTCGTGCCGCACGTGGCATCGGCCACCCGGGATACTCGCGGCGCGATGGCCGCGAAGGCCGCGGCCAACCTGCTCGCCGGCCTGAGGGGCGAGCGGTTACCGGATCCCGTGAACCCGGAGGTCTATCGGGGCTGACCTCGCGGACTGACGGGCCTGCAGGCCTCCCGCCAGCAGGGCCGCGCTTTGACGAAAGCCAGTCCCACGGATACCATGCCACCGATCCGTGAACCTCCGAGGCGCCCTCCGTGCCACGGGGTTCTTTTGTTCCAACCGACCGCCTCAACCTGCCCTGCTCGTGTCGGTCCGCACTTCGGGGGTCCAGCCCGCGTGAACACGAAGACCACGTACATCAGCAAGGACGGCCTCGACAAGCTCCGCGCGGAGCTGGCTGAGATGCTTGCGGTGCGCCGCCCAGAGATCGCGCAGCGGATCCACGATGCCAAGGAGCACGGCGACCTCAGCGAGAACGCGGAGTACGAGGACGCCAAGAACGAGCAGGCGTTCGTCGAGGGCCGGATCCAGGCGCTCGAGTCGATGATCAAGAACGCCACGCTCATCGACGAGCACACCAGCACGGACCACGTGCAGATCGGCTCGACCGTGAAGGTGGACGGCGACGAGGGCCGGCAGTCGTTCATGATCGTCGGCTCCGCCGAGGCCAAGCCCGCCGAGGGCCGGATCTCCAACGAATCGCCGGTCGGTCGTGCCCTGCTGGGCCGCAGGAAGGGCGACAAGGTCGTCGTGAAGGTCCCCGCGGGCGACTTCGCCTACACCATCGTCGAGATCGGCTAGCACGACCCCGCCACCGGCCCCCGAGCCGCGAACCGTCGCCTCGGCCGGCCCCGGCGGCGCCAGCGAGAAGGGGCAGCAACCGTGGACTGGGCGGACGAACTCGCGGCCGGCGTCGAGGGACCGCAGGTCGTCAACGACTCCAAGACGCCGTCCGGCACCGTCCATGTCGGCAGCCTCCGCGGCCCCGTCATCCTCGACGTGATCACCCGCGCCCTCCGCGCCCGCGGCCTCCAGACGACGCTCCTCTACGGCGTGGACGACATGGACTCGATGGACGCCCAGGCGTTGCTCACACCGGACGCCGTCGGTCGCTACATGGGCGTGCCCCTCGCGCACATCCCGGACCAGGCCGGTGACTGCCACGCGTCCTACGCCCGGCACCATGCCCAGACGTTCATCGACGTGTTCGCGGGCCTGGGCATCCACCCGGACCGCTACTACTGGATGAGCGACATCTACCCGACGGGCCGGATGGACCCGTTCATCCGGATGGCGCTCGACCGGGCGGCCGTCGTGCGCGACATCTACCGCCGGGTGGCCAACGTCCAGCATCCCGACCACTGGCTGCCCCTCGGCGTCGTGTGTCCGGACTGCGGGCGGGTGGGAACGACGATCGCCTCGGACTGGGACGGCGAGACCGTCTCCGTCGCGTGCCGGCCGGACCTCGTCACGTGGGCGGCCGGCTGCGGCTGGAGCGGGCGTCTTGCGCCCTTCGGCGGGGCGGCGAAGCTGCCCTGGAACCTGGAATGGGCCGCCCAATGGAGCCTGTTCGGGGTGACGATCGAGCCCAACGGCAAGGACCTGGCCACCGCCGGCGGATCACGCGACCGCTCCAACGCCGTCGCGCGCGAGGTCTTCGACCGCGAGCCGCCGCTCAACTTCCCGTACGAGTTCCTCAACATCGGCGGCAGGAAGATGTCCACGTCCAAGGGGCGTGGCGCCGCGGCCCACCGGTTCACGGAGGTGGTGCCGCCGGAACAGACGCGGTTCCTGTTCGTCCGCCACCGCCCGGAGAGCGTGATCGAGTTCGACCCGGAGGGCACCGACGCGATCCCGCGCCTGTTCGACGAGTTCGACCGCCTGGGCGCCGCCACCGCCGGGCGCGAGGTCAAGGGCGAACTCCCGTCCGGCCACGAGTCGATCTTCCGCTACTCCCTCCTGGACCCGGCCGCCGACGTGGCGAGCGCGGCGTCCGCCTTCAGGCCGGCGTTCGCCCATCTCGCGCTCCTGGTCCAGGTTCCCGGCGTGGACGTGGGCGCCCGGGTCGCCGCCGAGAAGGGCGCCCCGCTGACCGATGCCGAGACCGCCGAGCTGGAGGTGCGCCTGGCCGCCGTTCGCCGCTGGCTGGAGGCGTACGCCCCCGAGCGGGCACGGATCGAGATCCGGCGCGACGCCGTGCCGCTCGAGGCCGCGGCCTTGACGGCGGAGCAGCGCAGGTGCCTGGGCGCGCTCGCGACCGCCGTTGCCGACGAGGCTCCCGTCTCCGGAGAGGCCTGGCAGGCGGCGATCTTCGCCTCGGCCTCGGCATGCGGGCTGGACGCCAGGGCCGCGTTCAACGCCATCTACCTCGCCTTCCTCGGACGCCCCAACGGCCCGCGAGCGGGCTGGCTTCTCGCGAGCCTCGATCACGACGTCGTCATCGGCCGCCTGCGCGAGGCCGGCACCGCGGGGGAGCCGTCCGCATGAGCGTCGGCGTGCAGCGGCTCCGGGAGGAGCCCGACCGGATCCGGCAGGGCGCCATCGACAAGCGCGAGGACCCGTCCACGGTCGACCGTGCGCTGGAGGTCGACGCGACCCGGCGGCGCCTCCAGGCCGAGTCGGACCAGCTCAAGTCCGAGCGGAACGCGGCGAGCAAGCAGGTGGGCGAGGCGATCCGGCGCGGCGCAACGGCTGGCGGTCCCGAGGTCGCTGCGCTCCGTGACGCCTCCACGCGGGCGGGCGTCCGCATCGAGACGATCGATGCCGAGCTGGCGGCTGCCGAGGCGGAGCTCGAGGACCTCCTCCTGCGCATCCCGAACCCCGCGGACCCCGAGGTCCCGGTCGGCGGCGAGGAGGCCAACGTCACCGTCCGCACCTGGGGGGAACCTGCGGGGAACACGGCCGCCGGTCCGGACGGC
>CAMTVM010000046.1:0-27548 GCA_947085195.1 uncultured Chloroflexota bacterium | reverse complement strand
GCTCGCGGGCGCTGCCACGCGAAGTCTGACCCGCGCCATCGGTGGGCGTGTTTCGTGACCGCCAGTGGGTAGTTTCAGTGGCCGCCAGTGGGCACGTTCACTGTCCGCGTGTGGGCAGTTCTACCTGTCCCTTCAGATGGCAGTGGGGCAGGCGCGGTGGGGCAGGCCGGCCCGCGGGTGATCGCCTGGGCTACCGCGTGGGCGGCGGCATCCGGATGAGGTCGCCGACGCGCAGGCTGGCCCCGTTCGCGTACTTGGGGTTCCACGCGTAGAGCGTGCTCAGCGGAACCCCGAAGTAGTTGGCGATGCTCCACATGCTGTTGCCGCGCCGGACCGTGAAGATGTAGCAGGCCGGCTTGTCCGGGCACGGCACCAGCACCGCGTACCGGTCGCTGGTCGGTGTCGCCGAAGGCTTCCTGGTCGGGACGGGAGTGGGCGACGGCGACGGCGACGGCGACGGGACGATGGTGGGCGTCGGCGTGGGCTCGGGCGTTGTCGACGGCGTCGGGGCGAGGGTCGGGGCCGGCGTCACCATCGCGGTCGGTGTGACCGTCTGGGTGGCCACGACGGCGACGGCGGTCGGCGTCGCTCCGCCCTCGACAACGGGCATGTCGATGCCGCCACGCTGGAGCACGAACCCGAACGAGATCCCGGCGCTCAGCACGAGGACCAGGAGCGCGGCGACGGTCGCGCGGGGCACCGCAGTCGGCCGGCGCGGCAGCGGTGCCGGCGGCACGACCAGCGCCCCGCGGAGGTAGCGCGGGCAGTCGGCGTGCGCGTCGCGGAGGCAGACCAGCTCCTGCTGGCGGGCCGATTGGGGTCTGGGTGCTCCGATTGCCGCGCACCGGTTCGTATCGTCGGGCTGGTGCAGCGGGGCGGTCAGGATGCCGTCCGCCTCCCGCCGGAAGAACGGACACACGGACGGGTCCGGCGAACGGGCAGCGTCATCCACGACGGGCAGGGCTGCGCGCATCCCGTCGGGCGACCCGCCCGGGATCTGCGCGCTCATCGCGAGACCGTCTCTGGCGGTCAACGCCGGTTCCTCGCTCAGCTCCGATCCCTCCCGGCGAGACGGAAAACGCCCCCGTCGGCGGGGAGTCTAGTACCTCCGGCCTGTTGCCGGCGCAGAATCGAGGGTGGTAGGCTGCGCCTCCGCCGCTGCAGAATCCCCTGCGGCGGGATTACAGTAACGCTCGCCGACCCCGTCCGGAGGCAATCAGCCGCAGCCCATGGCGCTCCAGCTCGTCGCCCAGATCAACCCGCCGGTCGCGGACCAGGATGCGTCGCGCCTTGCGCCGCACCGGATCAGGCGCTGCACCTACCGGCGCCTGATCTCGCTGGACCGGCCCCGGGAGCGCATCTACGAGGTCGAGTGCCTCTACCCGGATCGCAAGGTGCCGATCCCGCTGGGCGACCTGGATACCAGCCTCCCGATCTGCAACGCCTGCACCGCGGCGCACATCTTCCGGCCGGACGAGGACTGAGCACGAGCCCGCAACGACTGAGCACGAGCCCGCAACCGATCGCGGCGAGCAACCGGTTGGGCGACGGCGCCAGGCGCCAGCGAGGCGGCCTGTAAGCCGAGTTCTGTACCGCGGCTCACGCCGCGGCGACGGTCATCCATCTGAGGCCGCCGGTTACCCGACGGCTCTTGCGGCCGACCCGAGGGCTGGGCAGCGCACCTCTCCCCCCGGCGAACCGGGGTTGCGCCCTCCTATTTGGCCTTGCTCCGGGTGGAGTTTGCCGCGTTTCACTCCGGCCCCGAAGGACCGGCATCGTCACTGTGGCACTGGTCCTCGCCTCACGGCGGACGGGCGTTACCCGCCACCCTGCGCTGGGGAGCTCGGACTTTCCTCACGCCGCCCGGTTGCCCGGCCGGCGCGCGACCATCCGGCCGCCTCGCTGGCCCGCGTATTGTAGGCGACCGCGCGCCAGGCCCCGGCCGGGGGCAGGGCGATCGTCAAGGTCCCTCGAACAGCAGGACCTGGCCAGCCTCGCTCGTGAGCCGCAGGCGGCCGGTCCTCGTGTCGATCGAGTAGGTCGGCGAGCCTTTGACCACGGCGAGGACACCGGCCTCCTGCGCGGCGAGCTCACCCTCGCACAGCATCATCGTCTGCTGGACCGCGTCGAGGAGGATCCTGTCGCCATCGAGGCGGTAGGTCCCGCCAGCCGTGTTGCACCCGGTCTGGACGGTGAGCCTCCCGTCGGACCCGAGCAACAGCACCGCGTCGGCAACCGGCGGGGCGCCGTGGACCTCGACCAGCGCCCAAGCCCGGTCAGACAGCACATCGGATCTCGAGATGCACCCCCCGATCACAAGCGCAACGGCGCCGAGAGCCGCGACCGTCAGGCCCGCGCGACCGAGCCGCCTCGCCCGCCCGATCACAGCAGCTCCGCCACAGCCCGGTGCAGGATCCGCGCCGTGCGTGTTCGAGTCCCCGTAGCAGACGATGGCGGGCATCGGCCCTCCCTTCCTCGGCGGATCCCGGCTCAGGCTTCAGGAGCTGCTCGCCGTGCCCGGGCGACGCGCATCGGACCGCCGGCGGCCACGCGGTCCAGCGCCTCGTTGGCCAGCCGGTCCGCGGTCGAATTCTGCGCCCTCGGGACGTGGGTGGCCGACCAGCGCCTGAAACCGGCCAGCATCGCCTTCGCCTCGGACCAGAGCGGCTGCAGCTTGGCATCCTTGACCCGCCAGCGGCCGTGGAGCTGCTCCACGATCAGCTTCGAGTCGAGGAACAGGTCCACCTTCTCGGCACCCAGCCGCTGGGCGAGTTCCAGGGCGCGCACGACGCCCGTCCACTCGGCCACGTTGTTGGTCTGGTGGCCGAGTGCCTCCGAGATCGTCGCGTCGGGCGGCGCCGTGGGACTGAGCGCGTCGGCCCGTGACCCGTCGATCAGCGCGGCGCCCAGCGACGCAGGCCCGGGGTTGCCCCGCGCGGCGCCATCCGTCCGGATGACGAGGTGCGCGATGACCGGCAGTGCCTCGTCACCGGGCGTGCTCAGGAGTGCCGCCCCACGATCGCCGAGGAGACCTCGAGGATCGCCTGGGTGACGTGGATCCCGCGCGGGCAGGCATCCGTGCAGTTGAAGATCGTGCGGCAGCGCCACACGCCGTCCCGGTCGGCCAGGATCTCCAGTCGCTCCTCGGCCGCGTCGTCCCGCGAGTCGAAGATGAATCGGTGGGCGTTGACGATCGCCGCCGGCCCCACGTAGTCGGGTCGGGCCCAGAACGACGGGCACGAGGACGTGCACGCGGCGCACAGGATGCACTTCGTGGTGTCGTCGAACCTCGCCCGGGCGGCCGCGGACTGGCGCCGCTCGCGCTCGGGCAGCGGGTTGTCGTTCTGGAGGTACGGCTGGACGCTCCGGAACTTGGCGAAGAAGGCCTCCATGTCCACCACGAGGTCCTTCATCACCGGCAGGCCCGGCAGCGGGGCCACGGTGATCTTCCTGCCGCCCAGCTGATCCACGCGGATCTTGCAGGCGAGCCGGTTGCGCCCGTTGATCAGCATCGCGTCGGAACCGCACACGCCGTGCGCGCACGACCTGCGGAACGTCAGCGTACCGTCCTGCTCGAACTTGACCGTGTGCAGCAGGTCCAGGACCCGGTCCATGGGACCGGCCTCGACGTGGTACGCCTCGACGTGGGGCCTGGTGTCCTTCTCCGGGTCGAAGCGGAGGATGCGCAGCTCGACCTTCATCGTTCTCGCCTCCGCTCAGTAGACGCGCGGCTTGGGTTGGAATTTCGTGATCGTCACCGGCTTGTAGGCCAGCTCCACCCCGTTCTCGCCCCTGGACGCGAGGGAATGCATCAGGAAGTTCACGTCGTCCCGGTCCGGGTAGTCCTCCCGGCTGTGGGCGCCGCGGCTCTCCTTGCGGGCCAGCGCGGCAGCAACGGTCGTCTCGGCGCAATCGAGCAGGTAGCCGAGCTCACGCGCCTCGAGCAGGTCCGTGTTGAACACGGTGCCCTTGTCGTCCACGCCGACGTTCTCGTAGCGCTTGCGCAGGACCGCGACGGCGTCCCGGGCGCGGACCAGCATCGTCTCGTCCCGGTAGACCCCGACGTCGTCCATCATCACGTCCGCCAGGTCCTTGCGGATGGCTGCGGCCCGCTCGCCGCCCTCGCGGTTGCGGATCGCCTCGATCTCGGCCTTGACAGGCTCGATCACGGACGTGTCGACCGTCGGCATCGCGACACCCTTCACGTCGATGGCCATCTGGCGCCCCGCCCGCCGGCCGAAGACCAGCAGGTCAACGAGCGAGTTCGTGCCCAGACGGTTGGCGCCGTGGGCGGACACGCAGGCCGCCTCACCCGCCGCATACAGCCCCGGCACCACCGTGTTCTGCGCGTCCCGGACGACACGGGTCACGATGTCCGTGGGGATGCCACCCATCGCGTAGTGCGCGGTCGGCTGGATCGGCACTGGCTCCGTCAGGGGTTCCACGCCCTGGTAGACCCGGGCGAAGTCCGTGATGTCCGGCAGCTTCTCCTCGATGACCTTGCGGCCGAGGTGACGGACGTCGAGGTGGACGTAGTCCTTGCCCCCGATCCCCCGCCCGGCCCGGATCTCCTGGTAGATCGCGCGGCTGACCATGTCGCGGGGCGCCAGCTCCATCAGCGTGGGTGCGTAGTCCTTCATGAACCGCTCGCCGGCGTCGTTGAGCAGGTAGCCGCCCTCGCCGCGGGCCGCCTCCGAGAGGAGGATCCCGATGCCGACGATGCCCGTCGGATGGAACTGGTAGAACTCCATGTCCTCCATCGGCACGCCGTGACGGTACGCGAGCGACACGCCGTCCCCGGTGAGGCTCCAGGCGTTGGAGGTCACCCGGAACATCCGGCCGAAGCCGCCGGTCGCCAGCAGCACTGCCTTGGACCGCAGGACCACCAGGTCGCCGTCGGCGATGCGGTAGGCCACCACGCCAGCGGCACGCCCGCCCGAGCCCAGGCCCCCGCCCTCGGTCACGAGATCCACGACGTGGTACTCGTCATAGAACTTCACGCCGTGCTTGAGGCACTGCTGGTACAGCGTCTGCAGGATCATGTGACCGGTGCGGTCGGCGGCGAAGCAGGCCCGCATGACCGCCGCCTCGCCATAGTTGCGGGTGTGGCCGCCGAACCGGCGCTGGTCGATCCTGCCGTCGTCCGTCCGGTTGAACGGCAGGCCCATGTGCTCGAGCTCGATCACGGTCTCGATGGCCTCGCGGGCGAGCACCTCCGCCGCGTCCTGGTCCACCAGGTAGTCGCCACCCTTGATGGTGTCGAACATGTGCCACTCCCAGTGGTCCTCTTCCTGGTTCCCCAGGGCGGCACACACGCCGCCCTGGGCGGCGCCGGTATGGGAGCGGGTCGGGTACAGCTTGGTCAGGACGGCGGAGTTGACGCCGGCCTTGGCGAGTTCGAGGGCGGCCCACAGGCCGGCGCCCCCGGCGCCGACGACGAGGGCGTCGTGGTCGCGGATCATGCCTTCACCGGAAACTCGAAGGTCATGACAGCCATCGTCCCCATCGCGAAGATGACGAGCGCACTCAGGTAGAGGGCCATCGTGAGCGCGGTGCGGACGCCGCCGGTCGTGTAGTCCGAGATGACCGTCCGCATGCCCATGAACGCGTGGAACACGACGAACGACAGCATCAGCCAGTCGACGGTCCGCCAGGCGACGTTCCCCCACCGCTCGTCGAGGATCCACTGGGCCGTCTGGTCCTTCGGGTCGTAGAGGAAGTGGACGATGATGTAGTGCGCCAGGGCAGTCACGAACAGACCCAGGCCGGTGAGCCGCATGAGATACCAGGTCGCAAGCTCCCACCCGCCGCTCTGCGGCTTCGGGCGACTGGCGCGAGAGATCGGGGTCGTCATCACTGGAACCTGAAGGGGCGCTCGAACCCGAAGGCCGGGGCCATGATCTGGATGAGGATCGGCAGCCCGATGACGGCGAACAGGACCCAGTTCGCGTACCACATGTGCTTGTGGTAGCGGGTCATCGACGGCCAGAAGTCCATGATGATGATCCGCAGCCCGTTGAGCGCGTGATACAGGAGGGCGGCGCCGAGGAGCGACTTCACCACGCGGCCGAGGAAGCTCCCGTAGATGGCCAGGAGCTCGTCGTACAGCTCTGGATTGACGCTCGCGAGCCAGATATCGAACACGTGGAGCAGGATGAACGCCCAGATGGCGATACCCGAGATGCGGTGGAACGCCCAGGCGAGCATCCCCTCGCTGCCCCGATACTGCAGGAGCATGAAGCCTCCGTGTCTCCCCGGCCCGCCGCTGCGGGTCGTTCTGGCGCTGAACCGGCGGTCAGCCGAACCGCGCGATGATGGCGGCGGCGAAGACGCGGGTGCCCGCGTTCCCACCGAGGTCGTAGGTCACGTCCCTGGGCCGCAGGTTGCCATACGGCCCGGATCCTGGCGCAGCGGGACGGTGACGCTGCGGGAACCCGCGCCGACCGGGGTCGTGATCGGCCACAGGGTGACGCTGTAGGGCATGGCGGGATTGTAGCCGCGCGAGGCCCGCACCGAGTCGACTTCGGGTCCGTGCCTGAGGGCCATCTCGCCCGTCCTGCCCGGGGTGGTCCGTCCGGCGGGACAACCATGGGCCGTCCGGCCACCACGAACGTGCGCCATCGCTGTCGTGCTAATCGCTGTCGTGATATAGGTACATAGCTCGACGTGGGGGGGCCCGGCTCTGTCTCCGTGTGCCCCGAGCCGTGGCCGCAGCCATCCGTCAGCCCGCCAGGGCGGGCGGCCCAGGAGGTGAACCCGATGACACGGACCCGCTGGACGACCATCTCGATCCTCGCGACCTCGCTCCTCGTGGCCGCGTGCGGCGGCAGCGGCGCAACGGCGACACCGGGCGGCACCAGCCCGACCGCCACCGCTGCACCTACGGAGGCCGTCGCGACCGATGCCCCCGCCACGCAGGGCACCGATGGGATCGGCATCGGCGGCGCGGCCGCCAAGCTCGAGGACCTCAACTCGTACAAGTTCTCGATCAGCATGGCGGCCGAGGGCAGCGCGGGCTTCGCGCTCATGTCGGCGGGGGGCAGCATGACGATCGCCGGCACCGTGATCCTCAAGCCCGCGGTCGCCATGGACATGACGATGACGACGACCGACGCCGCCGGCACCGAAGCCGCCTTCGGCTATCGGATCATCGGCGACAAGGCGTACGTCAGCTTCGGGCCCAACCTGTGGATGGAGACCTCCGCCGCGGACGCCAAGGGCACCGTCGACGGGTTCAAGCCGGAGAACTTCATGGCCGGCTTCGGTACCGCCGAGGGCATGAAGGCGATGGGCGACGAGACCAGGAACGGCGTCGAGACAACTTACTGGAAGGGCGAGGCGCCCGCGACGATGGGGGCCACGTTCGGCCTGCCGGCCGGCACCTGGACCATGGAGGCGTGGATCGCCAGGGACGGCGGGTTCCTCGTCTCGAGCGCGGTGACCGGCGAGGCACCCGACGGCAAGTTCGTCATGTCGGTGGACATCACGGACCTCGACTCGGCCGACAACAAGGTCGAGGCGCCGGCGAACTTCACGCCGATGGGCGGCTGAGGACCCCCTCCGCTCGACATCGATTCCGCACCGCCCCACGGCGGATATGATCGGACTCCGTCCAGGTCCCGCCCGCCCGAGGTCTCGCCCGTCGCGTGAAGATCCACGAAGCCGACGCGAAGTCGCTGCTCGTCGCCCAGGGGCTGCCCGTCCCGCCCTGGGACGTTGCCAGGACTCCATCGCAGGCCCGCGCCGCCGCCGTGCGCTTCCTTGCCGACCCGGCGAACGCGACCGGGAAGGTCGTCATCAAGGCCCAGGTGCTCGTCGGCGGTCGCGGCAAGGCCGGCGGCGTGAAGCTCGCCGCCACCGCGGACGAGGCGGAGGACGTTGCCGCGCAGATCCTCGCGCTCGAGATCAAGGGGCTCCCGGTCCGGCGCGTGCTCGTCGGGCCCGCGGCCGAGATCGTGAAGGAGTACTACCTCTCGATCGTCCTCGACCGGGCGACCCGCCGCCTGATGTTCATCGGCTCCGCGGCGGGCGGCGTCGAGATCGAGCAGGTGGCGATCGACAACCCGGACGCGATCGTGTACCAGCACACCGATCCGCTGCTCGGGATGCCCGACTTCGCGGCGCGTGCCCTTGCGTTCTCGATCGGGTTCGGGCCCCACTGGAAGGCCGGGGCCGCGATCGCCAAGGGCCTGCTGCGAACGATGCTCGCGTACGACGCGGACCTCGTGGAGATCAACCCGCTGGCGGTCATCCGTGAGCACGGCGCCGACGGCACGCCCGTGGAGCGGCTCGTCTGCCTCGACGCCAAGATCACGCTCGACGACTCGGCCCTGACCCGCCACCCGCAGCTCGAGGAGCTGCGGGACCTGGACGCCGAGGACCCGACCGACGTCGAAGCCCGCCGCCACGACCTGACGTTCATCAAGCTCCACGGCGACATCGGCTGCATGGTCAACGGGGCCGGCCTGGCGATGACGACCATGGACCTGGTGAAACGGGCCGGCGGCGAGCCGGCCAACTTCCTGGACATCGGCGGCGGCGCGAAGGCAGACCGGGTGGCGGCCGCGATGCGGCTCATCCTGGCCGACCCGAACGTGAAGGCGATCCTCGTGAACATCTTCGGCGGCATCACCCGCGGCGACGAGGTCGCCCGAGGGCTGATCGAAGCCCGGGCTCGGCAGGAACGGGATGTGCCGATGGTGGTCAGGATCGTGGGGACGAACGCCGCCGAGGCGGCGGAGGTGCTGGAGGCCGCGCGCTTCGTGACGGCGGCCAGCCTCGACGAGGCGGCGACGAAGGCCGTCGCGGCGGCGAAGGGAGCGGCGGTGTGAGCATCCTCATCGGGCGCGACACGCGGCTCGTGGTCCAGGGCATCACCGGGCGCGAGGGCGAGTTCCACAGCCGGGCGATGATCGAGTACGGCACGCCCCTCGTGGCCGGCGTGACGCCGGGCAAGGGCGGCCAGACCGCGCTGGACGGCAGGATCCCGGTGTTCGACACGGTCGCGGAGTCCGTTCGCGAGACCGGCGCCAACACGTCCTGCATCTTCGTCCCCGCCGGCGGCGCCCCGGACGCGGTCCTCGAGGCCGTCGCGGCGGGAATCGGCACGATCTTCTGCATCACCGAGGGCATCCCCGCGCTGGACATGATCGCCGTGGTGGAGGTGGTCCGGCGCGCCGGAGCCCGGCTCATCGGGCCCAACTGCCCCGGCGCCACGTCCCCCGGGCGCGCGAAGGTCGGGATCATCCCGGGCGCCATCCACCGCGAGGGCCGGGTGGGCGTCGTCTCGCGGTCCGGAACCCTGACCTACGAGGCGGTCCAGGCGATGACCGACGCCGGCATCGGCCAGTCCACCTGCGTCGGCATCGGCGGCGACCCGGTCATCGGGACGCAGTTCCTCGACGTGCTCGAGCTGTTCGCCGCGGACCCCGAGACCGAGGCGCTGGTGCTGATCGGCGAGATCGGCGGCGCGGCCGAGGAGGAGGCCGCCGCCTGGGCGGCCGACCACATGGCGGACGTCCCGAAGGTGGCGTTCATCGCCGGCCGCACGGCACCCGAGGGCAAGCGCATGGGCCATGCCGGAGCGATCATCTCGGGTGGCCGTGGGACGGCGGCCTCCAAGGTCACGGCACTCGAGGCGGCCGGCTTCCGTGTCGCCGGCTCCCCCACCGAGCTGCCCGCCCTCCTGCGCGAGGCAGGCTACGGCGGCTGACCGTTGCGGCCAGGACGGCCGTAGACTGTCGCCCTGCGACCCGGCGCGGGCTGCGTCGCGAGATGGAAGGAGGATCGGCGCCCCGGCGCCCATGGGAAGTCTGATGGACCTCGTCGCGGGTGATGCCCGTGACATCGTCCTCGCCCTCTCGATCGACGACGTGGCGGCGTTCGAAGACCCGGACCGCTTCGTGGCGCACCTCCCGCTCGGCGGCGGGCTTGACCCGACCTGGCTGGACCTGTTCGCCGAGGCGGTACGGTCCCTGGCCGGGCTGGAGGAGCTCGAGGACTTCCTGGACGCGCGGACCGTGATGGAGGGTGCGGCAGCCCAGTCCGAGCGCATCGTGGACCGCGTAGACCCCACCTGGATCGAAGTCGTCGCACAGGTCCCGGACGACCGCCTCGGCGCGCTGGCCGGTCGCTGGATCGAACTGCTCGAAGAGGAGCTGGGACTCCTGCCCCGCGAGGAGAAGCCGTGGATCCGGGACCTGGCGGGCCGGATCGTCACCTTCTGCCGCGCGGCCACTCGCGCTCGCGACGTCGTCTTTGCCTGGGCCTTCTGAGCCCGGCCACCGAGGGGTCCGAACCGCCCGGGCCGTAGCGGACCCTTGGCTCCGGCGCGGCTTCAAGGTGCTCAACCGGACCTTCATGGTCCCTGCCCACCGGGCCGGACTTGGGGCGTGGCTCTCCACCCCGATCGGCGGCTACATGCTGCTGTTGCGGGTCCGCGGCCGGAGGAGTGGTGGAGTGCGCGAGGCCCCGCTCAGCTACCTGGTCGCAGAGGGGTCGGCCTGGGTCATGGCCGGGTTCGGGCCCCGGACCGAGTGGTACCGCAACCTCCTTGCCGACCCGAAGGTCGAGGCTTGGATGCCCGGCGGCCGCCATGTCGGGACCGCGACGGAGGAGCTCGACCCGGTCGTCCGGGCCCGGATCCTCCCGGCGCTCACGCGGGCGACGGGCCTGCCCGCCCTCATGATCGGGACCAACCCGTGGAGCGCCCCCGACGCGGAGATCCTCGACCGGCTGAGCTGGGTGCCACTGATCCGGATCCGGCCGGACGCGGGGCCGCTGGAGGCCGGTCCGGACGATCCGGGCGGGCACGGGTGGATCTGGCGCCAGGCTCTGGTGCTGGGTGCCTCGTGGCTGGCATGGCGGGTCTTGCGGCGATCGCTCGAGTGCGTGACCCGCTGATCCCGCGCTGATCCCGCGGGGGCCGGTCAACCCGCGGCCGGGTAGCCCAGCGCCGCCCAGGACGGACCGCCGGGCGCCTCGATCAGCTCCACCAGGACCCCGTGGCAGGAGCGCGGGTGAAGGAAGGCCACCGGCCCCTCGCCGCCCTTGCGCGGCGCGCTGTCGATCAGCTCCACCCCGTCGATCTCCAGGCGCAGCAGTGTCTCCGAGATGTTGGCCACCTCGAAGCAGACGTGGTGGAACCCCTCGCCCTTGCCGGCCAGGAACCGCGCCACGCCGGTCGTGTCGTCGGTTGGCTGGACCAGCTCCACCTTGGACTCCCCCACCGGCAGGAACGCGATCGTGCTCCGGTCGTGTTCCATGTGGACCACCTGGTCCACCGGCAGGCCCAGGATGTCGCGCCAGAACGCGAGCGAGCGGTCAAGGTCCGCCACCACGAGGGCGACGTGGTGGACCTTGCCCAGCTTGCGGATGGCTTCGGGTACGCGCGAAGCTGCGCCGGTCGCGTCCTTCATCGTGGCGTCCTCCTCAGATCGTGATCAGTTCCCGGTGGACGCCGAAGGACGACCGGAGCCGGTCGGCGATCTCGCCCACGGTGGCGTAGGCCGCCACCGCCTCGACGATCGGCGGCAGCAGGTTCCCGGTGCCCCGCGCCTCGTCCGCCAGGCGCCGGAGCGACGCCTCCCAAGCGGCCGGGTCGCGCTCGGCGCGGACCTTGCGAAGGCCAGCCACCTGCAGCCGCTCGCCATCGGGATCGATGCGCAAGAGCGCCGGACGGGTGCCCGGATCATCGTCCTTGAACCTGTTGACGCCGACGACCACCCGGTCGGCGCGCTCGATCTCGCGCTGGACCCGGTAGGCGGACTCCTGGATCTGGCGCTGCTGGAAGCCGCCCTCGATGGCGGCCAGGGTCCCTCCCATCGCGTCGATCTCGGCCAGGTAGGCCGTGGCGGACGCCTCGAGGTCGTTGGTCAACGACTCCACGTACCAGCTGCCGGCCAGCGGGTCGGGCGTCTCGGTGACGCCGGCCTCGTGGGCGATGATCTGCTGGGTCCGAAGGGCCAGCCGGGCGGATTCGACCGTCGGCAGGGCCAGCGCCTCGTCCCGGGAGTTGGTGTGCAGGCTCTGGGTTCCTCCCAGGACCGCCGCCAGGGCCTGGAGCGTCGTCCGGACCACGTTGTTGTCGATGGACTGCGCCGTCAGGGAGGAACCCGCCGTCTGGGTGTGGAAGCGGCACATCATCGACTTCGGGTTCCGGGCGCCGAAGCGCTCCTTCATGATCCGGGCCCACATCCGGCGTGCCGCCCGGAACTTCGCGACCTCCTCGAACAGCTCCGACCAGGCGGCGAAGAAGAACGAGAGCCGGGGCGCGACGTCGTCCACGTCCAGGCCCCGGGCGACGGCCGCCTCCACGTAGGCGATCCCGTCGGCCAGGGTGAAGGCGAGCTCCTGGGCCGCCGTGGCCCCGGCCTCCCGCATGTGGTAGCCGGAGATGCTGATCGTGTTCCACCTGGGGAGCTCGCGGGCGGCGAACTCGAACACGTCGGTGACGAGCCGCATGGACGCCCGGGGCGGATAGATCCAGGTCCCCCGCGCGATGTACTCCTTGAGGATGTCGTTCTGGGTGGTGCCGGAGACGGCTCCACGGGTGACGCCCTGCCGCTCCGCCGCGACCACGTAGAGGGCCAGGAGGATCGGGGCGGTGGCGTTGATCGTCATCGACGTGCTGACGTCCCCGAGCGGGATCCCGGCGAACAGGGTCTCCATGTCCGCGAGGGACGACACCGGGACGCCGACCCGGCCCACCTCCCCCTCCGCCTCGGCGGCGTCGGAGTCATAGCCCATCTGGGTCGGCAGGTCGAAGGCGACCGACAGTCCGGTCTGGCCCTGCCCGAGGAGATACCGGAAGCGCTCGTTGGTCTCCGAGGCCGTGGCGAAACCCGCGTACTGGCGCATGGTCCAGAAGCGGGAGCGGTACATCGTGGCCTGGACGCCCCGGGTGTAGGGGTACTCCCCGGGCAGCCCCAGGTCCGTCTCGGGATCGAAGCCCGGCAGGTCCGCGGGTGTATAGACATCCGCGATCGGGATCTGCGACGTGGTGACGAACGCCGGGCTGCGCTCGGCGGACGAGGCGACGGCCTTCGCCCGCGTGGTGGCCCGCCACCGGTCCACGGCCGGATCACCCGCGGGGGTGGGGCCGGCCCGTGCGCCACTGCCGGTGCCGGCGCCGGTGCCAGCGCCGGCACCGGCCGCATGCCCGTTCGCGTCGTCGCTCACCCCTGACCTCCGCTAGCTGATCACCACGAGCAGGTCGCCCACCTCGATGCTCTCGCCGGGGGCGACGCCGACCCGGACGATGCTGCCGTCTCTCGGCGCCCGAAGCTCGTTCTGCATCTTCATGGCCTCCACGACCAGCAGCTGCTGACCGGCGATGACCGTATCTCCGGCGACCACGGAGACCGCCGCGACCTTGCCGGGGATGATCGCCCTGACCTCGAGGGGGCCGCCTCGGGCGGCCGCGGCGCGTCCCCGGGCTGCCCGCTCCCGGAGGGCGGCGATCCGCTCGGACTCGGTCTCCACCTCGAAGCGGAAGCCGTCGACCAGGACCTCGCGGCGTCGGACACCGCCTTCGGCAGGCGAGGAGTCCTCCAGGACGACCCTCGTCACCACGCCGTCCCCGGTCAGCACGTACCGCCCGGAGCCCGCGGCCCGGAGCGCCACGTCGGCGGGTACGCCGTCCACCTCGACCGGCCGTCTTTGCGCAAGGACATCGGTGTCCTCGAAACCGGTGTCGTCCTGACCTGCATGAGCGACCGCGACATCGGGGGTCGCCACCCCGCCGAGCGGCCCTCGGCCGACGGTCGCGTTCGGCATCCAGACCGATCCGCCCACGGGAGACACGCGCAGCACCGCGTCGTCCTCGATGCGGCTCGCCGCGGACAGACGGACACGCACGGCGCGGGGATGCACGATCCCGGCGGAAGGCAGAGCCTCGCCGTTGCCAGTGCCCTTGCCGTCGCCGTTGCCGTTGCTCAGCGTGTCGTTGCCCAGCGTGTCGTGATGGGGACTCATCAGCTCGGCCACCGGTCGACTCCCTGTGCGCGGCCACCACGACGCCAGCCGTTGCCGGCGGCGGCCTGACCGTCCCGGCGGTCCGCCGCCGAGCCTGTCTCCCCGTTGACCGGCGGACGGCCCGCGGCGGGTACCTCGTCCATCGCCGCCAGGCCGGCGGCCAGCAGGCCTCTGCCAACGGCCTCGCGGCGGGCAGCCGCGCCGTCCCAGTTCGCCTCGACCCACCCGGTGGAGAGCTCGCCGCGCCGGAACGCCTCGCTGCGGGCGACGGCACGGTGGAACGGCACCGTGGTCTGGACGCCGCCGATCTCGGTCTCGTCGAGTGCCCGCCGCAACCGGTCGATGGCAGCATCCCGGTCGTGGGCGTGAACCATCAGTTTCGCGATGAGGTTGTCGTAGTCCGGGGGAACGCGGTCCCCGGCCTCGATGTGGGTGTCGATGCGAACGCCCGGCCCGGCGGGCATGACCCAGCGCCCGACGCGGCCCGGTGTGGGCGCGAACGCGCGCGAAGTGTCCTCGGCCGCGATCCGGGCCTCGATCGCATGGCTCGCGGGTGTCGCGGCCCGCTCCCCTGCTGCGGTCACCTCCGGGCTCAGCGGTGCGCCGGCGGCGATCCGGAACTGCTCGCGCACGATGTCGACGCCCGAGACGAGTTCCGTGACGCCGTGCTCCACCTGGAGCCGGGTGTTCACCTCCAGGAACCAGAAGTTGCCATCCGGGTCGTAGAGGAACTCGCAGGTCGCGGCGTTCCGCAACGAGGCCGCCTCGCCCAGGCGGATGGCCAGACCGTGGAGGTGGCGGCGCTGGGCTTCGGTCAGGCCGGGCGCCGGCGCCTCCTCGACCAGCTTCTGGTGGCGTCGCTGCAGCGAACAGTCCCGCTCGCCGAGGGCGACGACCGTGCCGTGGGCATCCGCGAGCAGCTGGACCTCGATGTGGCGGGCCGGCAGGATCTCCCGCTCCAGGTAGACGGAGCCGTCGCCGAACGCGGACTGCGCCTCGCGAGAGCCGGAGACGAGCGCGGCCGCGAGATCCTCCTCTCGCGTCACGCGTCGCATGCCCCGACCGCCGCCTCCAGCCGCCGCCTTCACCAGCAGCGGGAATCCGATGCGTCGAGCCGTCGCGATGATCTCGGCCGCCTGGTCAGGGTGGTCCACCGGCGCCGGCTCGAGCGTCCCCGGAACGGACGGGACGTCCACACGCGCCGCGAGCCGGCGGGCATTCAACTTGTCACCGAGCGCCTCGATGGCGTCCGAGGCGGGCCCGACGAACGCGAGACCGGCGGCTTCCACGGCCCGGGCGAACGCCGCGCGCTCCGCAAGGAACCCGTAACCCGGGTGGACCGCCTGGGCGCCGGTCGCCAGGGCGGCCTCGACAACCCCATCGATCCGCAGGTAGCTCTCGGAGGGCGGTGGTGGTCCGAGTCGGACAGCGATGTCGGCCAGGCGGACGTGGGCGGCCGACGCATCGGCATCGCTGTAGACGGCAACGGCTTCCATGCCCATCTCGTGACAGGCCCGGATGATGCGGACCGCGATCTCGCCGCGGTTGGCAACCAGGACGCGGGCAAAGGGTGGCGACTCGACCGTCATCGGGGGGATCTGCTCCAGCTGTCTTTGCGCAAGGACGCGGCGCGCTGGTCAGAGCGGGATGTTGCCATGCTTCTTCCTGGGGTTCGTGTCCCGCTTGTCGGCGAGAATCTCGAGCGAGCGGATCAGGCGCGGCCGCGTCTCGCTCGGAAGGATCACCTCGTCGATGTAGCCTCGTGCCGCTGCGACGTACGGGTTCGAGAACTCCGCCTCGTACTCGGCCACGAGGCGCGTACGCTCCCCCCCATTGTCGTCTGTCGCTGAGATGGCGTCCTTGAAGATGATGTTGACCGCGCCCTCCGCGCCCATCACCGCGATCTCCGCGGTGGGCCACGCGAAGTTCATGTCGCCGCGGATGTGCTTGCTGCTCATGACGTCGTACGCGCCGCCGTAGGCCTTGCGCGTGATGACCGTCACCTTCGGGACCGTCGCCTCGCAGTACGCGTAGAGCAACTTCGCGCCGTGCTTGATGATCCCTCCGTGTTCCTGGGCCACGCCCGGCAGGAACCCCGGCACGTCCACGAACGTGACGATGGGGACGTTGAAGGCGTCGCAGGTCCTGACGAATCGCGCGGCCTTCACGGATGCGTCGATGTTCAGCGCGCCGGCGAGCACCGCCGGCTGTTGGGCGACGATCCCCACCGATCGCCCTCCCAGCCGCGCAAACCCGATGAGGATGTTGCCGGCCCACGCGGGCTGCAGTTCGAAGAAATCGCCGTCGTCGACGACACGCCGCAGCACGTCGTGCATGTCGTAGGGCCGCGACGACTCGTCCGGCACGACAGCGTCCAGCTCCGGGTCCATCCGGCCGGCCGGATCGGACGATGCGTTGACCGGCGCGTCGCCGAGGTTGTTCTGCGGCAGGTACGAGAGGAGCCTGCGCACGTGATCAAGCGCCTCGGCTTCATCGCGCGCTGCGAGGTGCGCGACACCGCTGCGACCCGTGTGAACGCCGGCCCCGCCCAGCGCCTCGGAGTCCACCTCCTCGTGCGTCACGGCCTTCACCACGTTCGGTCCGGTGACGAACATGTAGCTCGTTCCCTCGACCATCACGATGAAGTCGGTCATGGCGGGCGAGTAGACCGCGCCGCCGGCGCAGGGGCCGAGGATCACGGAGATCTGCGGGACGACACCCGACGCCATGACGTTGCGCAGGAAGATCTCGGCGTAGCCGCCGAGTGACGCGACTCCTTCCTGGATTCGCGCGCCGCCGGAATCGTTGAGCCCGATGACCGGAGCGCCCACCTTCATTGCAAGATCCATGATCTTGCAGATCTTTTCGGCGTACGCCTCTGAGAGCGACCCACCAAAGACCGTGAAGTCCTGGCTGAAGACGAAGACCAGTCGGCCACCCACCGTCCCGTGGCCGGTGACGACGCCGTCCCCGAGGAAGTGCTGGCGGTCGAGACCGAACTCCGTCGCCCGGTGGGTGACGAATGCATCCAGCTCCACGAAGGAGTCCGCGTCCAGCAGCAGGTCGAGACGCTCGCGCGCGGTCAACTTGCCCCAGGCATGCTGGCGCTCCATCCGCACCGGACCCCCACCCAGGAGGGCCTCGGCCCGCATTTGCTCGAGACGCGCGATCCGATCCGCGTTCTTGGTCACGTCCAGGGCTCCCTCCGGTCGCGGGTGGCCGTCTTCGCGTTAAGACGTTGGGACGCAACCATCATAGGCGAGTCGCGCCCTCGTCCAGGCAGGCCCGAGCACGACCGAAGGCGGCGGACCACCGGGGCCTGCGTGACGCCATGACACCATCCGGTGAATCCAGCTGGATATCCACAGAATGGTGCACAACCCGGGCATTGTGTGGACAACCTCGCGACGCGTCGTCGCGGGGCGCGAGGTAGCATTCCCCCACTCGGACCTCCCGCCGCCGGCCAGACTCCGCTCCCCGCTTTCTCGAGGTGACGCCCTTGACGCACGTGATCGCCATCGCCAACCAGAAGGGCGGCGTGGGCAAGACGACGACCGCGATCAACCTCGCGGGTGCGCTCGCCGAAGAAGGGCGCAGGGTTCTCCTCGTCGACATGGACCCCCAGGCGAACCTCACGGTTGGTGTCGGGATCAATCTCAACATCGTGCAGCGCTCGATGGCCGACGTGCTGGCGGACGGCCGCTCGACGCTGGCAGAGGCGATCCTCCCGACGGAGACGGCCGGCATCGACGTCGCACCTGCGCACATCGACCTCGCCAGCACCGAGGGCGAGCTGTTCACGGCCCTGGGGCGCGAGCAGATCCTGCGCGAGGCGATGCGCGACGCCATCGACGGCTACGACTACGTCCTCATCGACTGTCCGCCCAACCTTGGGCTCCTCACGGTCAACGGCCTGGTCGCGGCCGACAGCGTGATCATCCCGGTCCAGACGCAGTTCTACGCGATGAAGGGCCTCACCAACCTGGTCAAGGTCATCAACGCGATCCGACTCAAGCTGAACCGGGACCTGCGGATCCTCGGACTACTGGCCACGTTCTATGACGGGCGCACGAACCTCGCCAAGGACATGCTCGACGAGCTGCGCGTCGTCGGCGACCACCACGTCTTCCACAGCATCGTCCGGTCCAGCGTGAAGCTGGGTGAGGCTCCGCTCGCCGGACGGCCCATCACCGCGTACGCGAGCTCCTCCGACGCGGCCCGGACCTACCGCGAGCTCGCCCGGGAGGTGATCGAACTTGGCCAGGCCTGATTTCCGCGCCGCCGCTGCGCGACGCCTCTCCGAGGATCGTGAGCTTCCGCCCGCGATCGTGAGTCTCCTGTCACCCGACATGAATCGCCGGTCCACCGGAGTCAAGGTCATCGAGGTCGATCACATCGACTCCAACCCGGAGCAGCCGCGCCTCGCGTTTGACGCAGCGACGCTCGCCGAGCTCGCGATGTCCATCCGTGAGCACGGCGTCCTCCAGCCCATCCTGGTTCGCCCTCGTGACGACGGGCGGTACCAGCTGATCGCCGGCGAACGCCGGTGGCGTGCTTCGAAGATCGCGGGCTTGATCACGATCCCGGCCCTGGTCGAGGACATCGACGACGACACCGCCCTGGAGATCTCGATCATCGAGAACCTGCAGCGCGAGGACATCTCGGTCCTCGACGAGGCGGCGATGTACGACCGGATGATCCGGGAGCATGGCTACAGCATCCGCAGGCTCGCGGAGAAGCTTGGCAAGGACAAGGGCTATCTCGAGAACCGGCTCCGGCTGGCCGATGCTCCGCCCGAGGTCCGGGAACTCGTGTCCTTGCGCAAGGACACCCTGTCCCATGCGTACGAGCTCATGAAGGTCGGCGACCCCAAGAAGCGCAAGAGGCTGGCCGATCAGGTCGCCCGGAACGAGCTCTCGCTGGTGAAGCTGCGCGAGCGCATCGAAGGACGCCGGACGCGGATCGCGGTGGATGGGGGGGGTGCCGGGGAGGGCAACTCCCCCGTCGTCGGGACGCCGGCCGCCGCCCCCGAGGACAAGGACTGGACCCGGCACCACGGCGAGTCCGAGCCCATCCGGGACGACAGTCTCGTGGCCGCCAAGCAGCAGCTCAACGAGGCGGTCGAGGATCTCCTGGACGTGATCCGCAACCCGGAAGTGCTCGGGGCGATCGGGCCTGTGGACCGCGCCAACCTGGCGAAATACCTCACGATCGCCAAGCTCCGGCTGGAGAACGCGATCGCCGTCATCCGCACCGGGGACGCGGACCGCTAGCCTCCACCCTCCTCGTCCCGGTAACAGTGAAGCCGGCGCCAAAGGCGCCGGCTTCCTCGTTGCCGGGTGAGCCCTGCCCCGGGACGGGGTACGGGGTCAGGGGGTACTGGGTCAGTTGGTGGGCTTGCCGTGGCTGACGCGGGCGGCGGCACCCTTCGCCTTGCCGGACTCGGCCCTGGCCTTGCCGGCGGCGACCTTCTCGGCAGCTTTCTCGGCAGCCTTGTCGGCCTTCTCGGCAGCCTTGTCGGCCTTCGTGCTCGCCGCGTCGCAGGCCTCCTGGGTGACCGTCGTCCAGTCGACCTCGGCGAGGGTCACGTCCATCTGGGCCACGCAGGACACGAACGCACCGTGGTTCGCGAAGCCTTCCGGGGTCTCCATCCGGGCGGCCGTCGACACGAGGGCGCCGTGGGTGTCCTCGGGCTTGGCGCCCTCGGCCGTCGCGGGTGCCTCCGGCGACTCGCCCGGCTCTGCGCCCTCGGAGGGCTCGGGGCTCTCGGGGGCTTCAGGGCGATCGGCAGCCTCGGGGCTGTCGGACGGCTCGGGGCTGTCGGACGGCTCCTCGGTGAGCTGGGTCGGGGTGAGCTGGGTCGGACTTGAGAGACCAGACGGCGAAGCACCGGCGAAGACGACGGTCGCCGAGATCGCCATGACGGCGATGGCGATGCCCAGACCGCGGAATCGGCGGAGAAGATCAGCCATTGGACGCGAAGACCTCACAAGGAGCGTGGTGCGATTGCATAAGGGTAACGGCTGCGCGAGGCACCCCGTTAGGGGTACTTCCGGTGCGGGCGCACCTGACCCTTTGGATTGCGCGCAGGCACCACTCCTGAGGCGGCAGGCACCTTGAAGGTTTCAGCTCCCGAGCGGCGTCCCCGCCGAGGCACTGAGCGCGCCCAGCCAGGCGACCGCCAGGAGCCCGGTCCCGACCGCCTGGACCTCCCAGGCGAGCTCGCGCCAGCCTGCGCCCTCACGAAGCGCGGCGACCAGGCCCAGCACCGCCCCGCCGAGGGGCGCCGCGGCGGCGACGAGGACTACCGCAACCCAGCCGGTCGGCGCCCCCAGCGCGATCGCGGTCGCCAGCGCCAGGACGGCGACCACCGTGTGCAGCGCGATGACGAGCCCGGCGGCCCGGCCGGCGCCCAGCGCGAGGGCGATCGACCCGATGCCCGCCGCCTCGTCGCGATCCATGTCCACGATGGCGTTTGCGACCGCCAGGGCCGTCCCGGCGTTCGCCGCGGCGGGGATGATGACCAGGAACACGCCGGGCAGGTCGCCGGTCGCCCCGAACCAGCCGTACACGGGCAGCAGCGGGATCCCCACGGCGAGCGGCAGCCATGAGAGCGTCGTCCCCTTCGCCCGCAGGTCGTACCAGGCCCCGATCCCGAGCACCACCCCCGCCAGGGCGACGAGCACCGGCCCGCCTGTTGCCGCGAGGCTCAGCCCGCCGATCGCGGACGCCGCGACGATGGCGCGGGCCGCCCGGAGCCCCACCAACCCTGCCGGAATGGGCTTGGCCGGCGTGCGCTCGGCATCCCGGGACGCGTCGACGATGTCGTTGAGGGCACCGATCGAGAACTGGAGGAGCGTCATGGACAGACCGAGGGCCGCGACGGTCCCGGGCCCTCCCCCGCTGACCAGTGCGACGAGACCCACGACGACCCCATTGAGAATCGACGGGAACGGGTGGACGAGCCTGAAGGCACCGGCCAGACGGGCGAGCAGGGCAGCCGGCGCGGTGACCGCCGGCCGTTCGGGGTCCAGGGTCGCTGTCAGGCCGTGGCGGGAGCCGGCGGCGCTGCCGTCGTCAGACGTAGACGAGCTCGTCGAAGCTGCCGACCAGGTACTCGATCAGGCGCTCGCGGCCGTCGGGAACCTGGGCGCGGATGCCGGGCACCAGGGCCCAGAGCGCGACAGCCGGGACCATCAGGCGCCCCTGGGCGTCCCTGCCGACGGTCGCGGGCGGACCATCTCCGGAAGCGAACACCCGTTCGAATTCCTGCTCCGTGAGCCTGGCGGCGCGGCGGAAATCCTCCACCACGCGCACCACCCCCCGGCGGATGGCCGTATCGCGCATCATCTCGGCCGCCCACGTGTCGATCTGGGCGTCGGTCTGGTCCGCGAGGCGGGCGCGGTATTCGTTCCTGTCGGCTGAAAGGCCGGTGGCTCCCACGGGATCTCCACAGACATTCGGTGGTCGCTCGCAGGATGCCACACCCGGGGGTCAGCCCGCGTCGCGTCCTGCCACGTTCGCCCGCTCACGCGCCGCGGCGGCTCCGTCGCCCTCGCCCAGGGCGGGGCGGGCACCCTCGGGCCAGTCGTTGAACAGCTCCGTCAGCCAGCGCCCGAAACGCCCGGGCGGAGGCGGGTCCGGGAAGTCCTCGATCATGGCCAGGAGGGCCTGCTCCGTGCGGGCGGTGAGAGCCGCCACCGCGTCTCGCGTCGGGCGACCGCCGTCCCGGAGCGGCTCGCCCACGCGCACGCGGACGCGACGACGGAACCCGAGCCAGCTGGTTCCGTTGATGGCCAGCGGGATGATCGGGACGCCGGACCGGAGCGCGAACCATGCCGTCCCGTCTGCCAGGCGGGTCAGCTCGTGCTCGCCGCGGTGGATTCTCCCCTCCCCTGCGATGAGGATCACCCATCCGTCGTCCAGGACGCGTCCGACCCGGCGGGTGGTCTCGATAAGGTCGGACCTGTCCGGCCGGTATGGGATGCCGAAACCCGCCCAGCTGATGAGGCGGTTCCGGGCGCCCTTCGTCATGTCGGCTTCCCTCGGGCCGAACATCGCGTACTTCGGGATCGCGGGCAGGGCCGCCAGCAGCACGAGCGGGTCCGCCCAGTTCAGGTGGTTGAAGCAGTAGATGGCCGGGCCCGTCGCGAAGCGCTCCCGCCCCTCGACGCGCAGGTCGAGAATGAGCCCGACGGCTACCTTGCAGAACCACCGCACGAGGCGGACGCGGGCCGGCCGGTGGACGGGATCGGGAGTCAGCGGCTTGGCCATCGCCGCAGCATAGGCATGCCGTCGCAGCCGCGTCAGGGCCGGGCGGTCCTCGCCGGGGGACCAGGATCGAGGTCCGTGATCCTGTCCAGCACGAGGTCTGCCAGCTCGAGGGCCCCGCGCGCGGGCGGGACGCTGGGATTGGGCACGAGCGCGACCGTCATGCCCGCGGCCTTGCCGGCCCGGACGCCGTTGACGGAGTCCTCCACCACCAGGCAGCGGGCAGGCTCAACACCCAGGCGGGCGGCCGCGAGCAGGTACACGGCCGGGTCGGGCTTGCCGGCGGCCACGTCATCGGACGAGACGATCTCGTCCAGCACGCCGTGCAGGCCCAGGGCGTCGACCGCGGCCTCGATGACGGCCCGGTGCGCCGACGATGCGATGGCGACGGGATGAGTCGCAGCCACCCGGCGAACGGTCTCGGCGGCGCCCGGCATGAGCGGCAACACCTCCGCGGCCCGGTACATCCCCACGACGCCGGCCACGATGGCATCCTGGATCGCGTCCTGGCCCAGGTGCGGGAGGTCGAGCCGCTCGCGCATCACGGCCGCCCATTCCCGGGAATTGCCGCCCATGACCGCGTGCTGGTCGTCGGGGCCCCACGGACGGTCGTGGTCACGGGCGAAGGCCGCGCGCACCTCGTTCCACCAGGGCTCCGTGTCGACGAGCACCCCGTCCAGGTCGAAGAGGACCGCGTCGAACGTCGGAGGCGTCGTCACCCGGCGCTCGCCGGCCGGCCGTCCATGGCCGGGTCCCGCGCGACCGCCTCCGGTGCCTTGGACGCGGCGACGAACTCGCTGAGGCGCATCGGTCCTCCCGGTACCGGGCACGACTCGATCTGCGTCCCGGGTACAACAAGGCTAGCGTCTATCCGGCCCGGAGCGCGCCGCCGGTGGGATCGGTGGGCCTGGGCCGCTCGGCAGGTGGGCTGGTGACGTCCGTCCTGTCGCTCGACGCCCGGGTGCGCCATCATGGACCGGTGGCCAACGGCCGCGGAGGAGTCATCCATGCACCTCAATCGCGGGCTCCTGGGCTGGGGCGTCTTCTTCATCACGCTGGGCAGCGTCCCGCTGGCCGTCCGGGCGGGCTATCTCGACCCGGCGCTGGCCGGCCGGGCTTGGGAGCTGTGGCCGCTGGTCCTCGTGGGACTCGGCCTCGGCCTGCTCCTGCAGCGAACCCGGATCGCGGTGGTCGGCGGACTGGTCGTGGCCGTCACGTTCGGGCTGATGGGCGGCGGGCTGCTCGCCGGGGGCCGGCCGCCGGGTGGGTTCAACGCCTGCGCGTTCGGGTCGGGCGGCGGTACGGGCTCCCCGTTCGCGACGCAGACCGGGACATTCGGACCCGAGGCGCAGGTGGACCTCGAGCTCAGTTGCGGCGAGCTCCACGCTCGAAGCGCCGACGGGACGGGATGGACCGTGGGCGGGACGGCCGATGGTGGTCGTGCCCCGGAGATCCGCTCGTCGAGCGACCGGCTCGTCGTGCGATCGCCGGAGCAGCACGGGGTCACCGTCGGCGTCCGGGGTTCCAGCTGGGACGTCACGCTCCCGCGCCAGGTCAGCCTGGCGCTCGACCTCTCGGTCAACGCCGGGTCGGCGCGCCTGAACCTGTCGTCGATGCGGGTCCCGGACCTGGACGTCTCCGTCAACGCCGGCGACGCGACGGTCTGGGCCTTCGGCCTGGTCGAGGCGAGATCCGTCAACGCCAGCGTCAATGCCGGATCGCTCGTGATCTCGCTCCCGGTCCCGACCCCGGACCTTGGCGGCAGCCTGTCGGTCAACGCGGGGTCGATCGAGGTCTGCGTCCCCGACGGCGTGGGTCTGCGGATCCGGATGGACCGGGAGGCCCTCGGCTCGAACAACTTCGATGACCATGGGCTGGTCCGGACGGACGGCAGCTGGACGCGGCCCGGCTTCGACACGGCGGCGCAGCGGATCGAGCTGGACGCCAGCGCCAACCTCGGCAGCATCACCCTGAACCCGGAGTCCGGCTGTGACTGAACGCCTCTACCGCTCCCCGTCCGACCGCGTGATCGCGGGAGTCGCGGGCGGGCTCGCCACGTGGCTCAACATCGACCCGTCACTCGTCCGCATCGCCTGGGTGCTGCTGACGATCTTCTCGGGTGGGCTCTTCCTCCTCGTCTACATCGTGATGATGTTCGTCGTGCCGATGCCGCCGCCCGGCTGGATCCCGCGGCCGCGCGATGCGGGCGCCTGGGCTCCGCCCCCGGGCGCTGACCCGGTGGAGGGCTGGGCGCCGGGCGGTGGGCCCGGACCGGGCCAGGATCCCGGGGCGCCCACCGGCTGGACCACGCCCCCGCCGCCGTGGCCCGCTCCCCACCCGGGCTGGTCGGCCCCACAGGCCGCGGGGAACGCGGGGCTGGTCGCCGGCGGCGTGCTGGTGCTGCTGGGCGCCTGGTTCCTGATCGACGACTACGTCCGCATCGACTGGAACCTGCTCTGGCCGGTGGCGGTCATCGTGCTGGGAGGGGTCCTGATCGCGGGGGCGGTTCGGCGGGGTCGCTGAGGGCGCGCCACCGGCGCCCGGTCGCCCCCCGGGTCTTCGTCCGGTCCTTGGTGTCTCCTGCGCCACACCCGGCCGGCGGCATAGACTGCCGGGACACCACGGAGGCCACGCCATGCAGTTCCTGTCCCCGAAGCCATCCCTGCCGCGCCCCGGCGAGATCCTCCCGGGTCGCTCCGAGCCCCTCGAGGTCGCCGGCAACCACGTCGTCAGCGGCCACCCGCTCGCCGGACCCTATCCCGACAGCTTCGAGATCGCCGATGTCGCGATGGGCTGCTTCTGGGGCGCCGAGAAGACGTTCTGGTCGATCCCGGGCGTCTGGGTGACCGCCGTCGGCTACCAGGGCGGCGAGACGCCGAACGCGACCTACCAGGAGGCTTGCACCGGCCAGACCGGCCACGCGGAGGTCGTGCGCATCGTGTTCGACCCGGCGGTCGTTTCCTACGAACAGGTGCTGAAGACGTTCTGGGAGTCGCACGATCCGACCCAGGGCTACCGTCAGGGCAACGACGTGGGGACGCAGTACCGCTCCGCGGTCTTCACGCACGGCGAGGGCCAGCTGGCGGTCGCCATCGCGTCTCGTGAGACCTACGCGCGGGAGCTGGCAAAGGCCGGCTTCGGGCCGATCACCACCGAGATCCGTGAGGCGCCGGCGTTCTACTTCGCCGAGGACTATCACCAGGGGTACCTGGCCAAGAATCCCGGTGGCTACTGCCCGGACCACGGCACCGGCGTCTCCTGCCCGATCGGGCTCGGGGTCATCGGCGGCTGACGCTCCCGCAGGCCGGTGCCGTCCGCGCCTTCGATCGCCGTCCACTCGCAACCGAGGGGACCGGAACGGGCGTCGCGTGCAGTCGACGCTAGAAGTTCGTGGAGAGAACTACGCCCTGGGAATCGAGTACGACATCGAGGCGAACAGGCTGTCCGGTCCAGTCAGCCTGCAGGTTCGTAACCTTGAAGACGATGACCCAGCCTGACCCGCTGGCCCCGCTCGGACACGACTCAAGGGCACAGTGCTCGACGAGGTCCACCGGGAACGCCGTTTGAAGCACGGGGGTCGCATCCGACAAGGCAGCAGCGGCGGGCGTAGCGGCATCAATCCACCGCCATGGAATGACTGACCGCGTGACAGTGGCCGGCCGGGGTCTCGGGACTCCTCCGCTCGCGATGAACCATGTCCGGATCCGTGATGACCGCCGCGCCGCAGCCAGGGCTGCCTCGCCCACCGCGGATCGAGCGTGCTGGGATAGCCTTGGCGGACCGGCTCCTCGCACCCGCCGAGGCCACGTTGATCGCATCGAGAAGAGGGGGGCGACCTCGATGGGCTTGCGGCGGATGGTCAGGGAGCCTGTTCGCCGTCCCCGTCATCGCCCAGCAGCTCGGTCAGCCCCGCGCTCACGAGGTCTGCATCGGCCGGCGACAGCTTCCCGATCTCTCCCCTTACCAGACGATGGTCCAAGGTGAACAGCTTGAAGCGAACCTTGGATGCGGCGGGGAGACCCGCGGCCGCAAGGTCGGCAAGTGTGCAGTCGAGCGGCCAGGGCGGATTGTCCTCCGAGGTGATCATCGCCATGACGGAGTGACCGGCCGGCGTGTTGAACGCAGCGGGATGGGAGAGCACCAACGCGGGGCGATTCTTCGTGGCGGCGCGGTCCGTGAACGGAAAGGGGACGCGCACGACCACGTATCGGTCAAAGGTCACGGTAGGCCTCTTCGTCGGCGGCGCCCGCCCACTCGCCCAGCGTGCCTTCGATGGCGCGCAAGTACTCGATGTCCATCGGCTGCACGCGGCGGACGGTCGCCGTGCCGTCGGCGCCGACCTCCCAGGCGATCAGGTCACCGGGCACGACGTGCAGGGCAGCACGAACGTCCTGTGGAATGGTGGTCTGGCCCTTGGCCGTGATCTTCGCGACTGCCAGCATTCTGGCTCCTTTGTAATGCGACTCCTACGTCCTTACTATACTGCACGTCATCGCGTGCCGTCGCAAGGTGCTCGGAGATGTCAGATGAGGAACCCGGACGGCTACTGCCCGGATCATGGAACCGGCGTGGCTTGCCTGATCGGGCTTGGCGTGGGAACTGCCGCGGGCGACTGACAGCCCGCAAACGGGTCAGCCGGCCGCGTGCGGCGCGCCGAGACAGGGAAGGTCGTCGAGTAGGGCCCCGTGCGGGCCGACCCCGTGCGGGCCGACCCCGTCCCATGGTCACCATCGCGACCCTGAGGTCGGCGATATCGTCGGTGAGACGCCGACCATCAGGGTAGCCGCGCGGTGAGACGCCAACCTGGCGACGCTGGCGCTACGGTCTCAACCGCCGCGGAGCGCTATCAGCCCGGCGGGCGTGGACGTGAAGCCGCAGGCCTCGAAGTAGAGTGGCGCGAGCTCGTCCTCGAAGTCGACGTGCAGCCACTCGCAGCCGGCGGCCTGCGCGTGCTCGGCGGCGATGGCGACGAGCCGGGTGGCGATCCCCTGCCGTTGCGCCCGCCGCGCGACCAGCGTGTCCAGGATGAACGCGTGGACGCCTCCGTCCCACGCGACGTTGACGAAACCCACCAGGCCCTCGTCGTCGCGGGCGCACACCCAGCCGAGGCTGTGGCGCTCGACCTGCATGACCCAGTCGCCATCGAGCACCGGGTGGCCGAAACCCTCCGCGTGCAGCCCGTTGAGCTCGGCGTTGGCGAACTCGCCGCGCCACTCGTAGCGCAGGGTCACGTCGCGTCACCCCGTGCGCCGGCCAGGATGCCGCGGCAGATCGCCGCCTGCTCCCGGGCGTCGTCCAGCGCG
>CAMTVM010000045.1:0-31507 GCA_947085195.1 uncultured Chloroflexota bacterium | reverse complement strand
TCTAGGTTGTGCGTCGCGGATACAGGCATCGCCGTGACAAGCATCAGCACAGCCGCGACGGCGAGTGCTCCTGTTCTTCTCATTGTCGCCCCTCCAAACGAGGCACCGCGTGGTGGAGGAATGGGTCATGTGGTCGCTGAGCAGGTCAGCGGCCGAGACAATGACACCTTCGGGGGAGGGTGTCAAGGAGTCGCTGACCGGTTTGTCAACGGCCAGCGATTCAAGGAGTCGCTGACCGGTTGACCGGTGGGTGTGCGACACAAACGTAGGTGACCCTGAGGGATGAGCGTGGCCTCGTGGTAGTCTGGTTGTACAGATACAACCAGATAGGAGGCCCAGACGGTGGCGCGTTCACTTCCCGACCTGGAGCAGCAGCGAGCCCAGTTCTACTCAGAGCTCGCGGGCACCGGCGATTTCCGGCGCGGCAGCCTGAGCCTGAACTACCGCCGCTGCGGCAAGCCGAACTGCGCCTGTGCCGCTGCCGATCACCCGGGCCACGGGCCACGGCACCTGTGGACCCATTCGGTGGCCGGCAAGACCCTGGGCCGCCAGCTCGCACCGGGTCCCGAGCTGGAGAAGGTGCGCCGGGAGGTCACCACCTACAAGCGCTTCGTCGCGTTGAGCCAGCAGATCGTGGCGCTCAACGAGGCGATCTGCGAGGCCCGGCCGGTATCCCCGCTGGCCGAGGACGCGCCCCAGACCAAGGCGGGGGCCGAAAAAGGGGGCTCTTCGCGGACCTCCGGGCGGAGTTCGCCGCCGAGCTGACCCGCCTGGCCGCCACCGCCGCGGGCGCGCTCGGCAGCGTGGCTGGACCCGACGGCCTGCGCACCCTGGAGCTCGCCATCCGGACCGCCATGCTGCGCCTCGGCGGGTCGCTGCTCGAGGATCTGCTGGCGCTCGACACCGGCCACCGGGGCGCCCGCGTCGACTGCGGGCAGGGGCACCGGGCCGAGTTCGTCGCCTACCGGGACAGGCACCTCGACACGGTGCCGGGACCGATCAAGCTCGGGCGGGCCTGGTACCCCTGCACCGACTGCGGCCACGGGGTGGTGCCGAAGGACGACGAGCTGGGCGTCGCCGGTGCCTCACTCTCCCCGGGGCTGCGGGCGATGGTGGCCCGCCTCGGCGCCGCGGCGCCGTTTGCCAAGGCCAGCGATCTGCTGGCCACCCTCGCCGGGTCGAGCTCACCACGAGACGGGTGGAGCGCAGCGCGGAGGCCGACGGGCAGGCGCTGGTCAGATTGGCCGACCGGGAGCGGATCCGCTATTGGCTGCTTCCGCGAGCTCGGCCTGTTCGTCGGGTCGGGGGCGGTCGAGGCCGGCTGCCGGGCGGTCGTGGCCCAGCGCCTGAAGCTCTCGGGCATGCGCTGGACCGTGCGCGGGGCCTCGGCCATCGTCAGGCTCCGCTGCGAGGGGGCCAGCGGGCGCTGGGATGACGTCTGGACGCGGCTCCACATTCAGACGACCGCGGCGTGACCCCGGTCACCTACAGATCTGCCTCACACCCCTGGATGAGCAGAAGGTGGTACATCAGCGCCCGCGCCTCCATACTTGACGGGAGATTCGCGTACCACGCCCAGTCCCGGAGATCCGCGATGTCCAGCGACCACCTGCCCTACGCCCGCCCCACCGACCCCGGCAAGCGGCACAGCCACGCCCTGACCGACGGGCCGGACCGCGCCGCGGCGCGCGCCATGCTCAAGGCCGTGGGCTTCTCGGACGAAGACCTGGCCAAGCCGATCGTCGGCGTCGCGACCACCTGGATCGAGACGATGCCCTGCAACCTCAACCAGCGGCGGCTGGCGGAGTTCGTCAAGGAGGGGATCCGGGCGGCGGGCGGCACGCCCATGGAGTTCAACACGATCGCCATCAGCGACGGCGTGTCGATGGGCACCGAAGGGATGAAGACGTCGCTCGTCAGCCGCGAGGTCATCACGGACTCGATCGAGCTGGTCGCTCGCGGCCACCTGTTCGACGGCCTGGTCTGTCTCGTGGGTTGCGACAAGACGATCCCGGCGGGAGCCATGGCGCTGGGCCGGCTCGATCTCCCGGGCCTCGTCCTCTACAACGGGACCATCATGCCGGGCACCTACAAGGGCAAGCCCGCGGACGTGGTCACGGTGTTCGAGGCGATCGGCGCCTACCGCGCCGGGAAGATCACCCTGGACGACCTGTACGAGGCCGAGAACGGCGCCTGCCCGGGTGCCGGGGCGTGCGGCGGCCAGTTCACCGCCAACACGATGTCCACCGTGCTGGAGTTCATGGGCCTGTCCCCGGCCGGCCTGAACGGCATCCCCGCGGAGAACCCGGCAAAGGACGAGGCGGCCCGACGGTGCGGCGAGCTCGTCATGACGCTCGTCCACCACGACATCCGGCCGTCGTCCATCGTCACCCGCAACGCGCTCGAGAACGCCATCGCGTCCGTCGCGGCCACCGGCGGCAGCACCAACGCCGTCCTCCACATGCCCGCGATCGCGTTCGAGTTCGGGATCCCGCTGACCATCGACGACTTCGCCATGGTCGCCGATCGCACGCCGCTGATCGCGGACATGCGGCCCGGCGGACGCTATCTCGCGTCGGACATGTACGACGCCGGCGGCGTCGCGATCGTCATGCGCGAGCTCCTCAAGGGCGGCCACCTCCACGGCGGCGAGAAGACCGTGGACGGGCGGACGATCGCGAAGATCGCGGCCGACGCCGTGGAGACGCCGGGCCAGCCGGTCGTCAAGCCGATCGAGACACCGATCAAGCCGTTCGGCGGGCTCACGATCCTCAAGGGCTCGCTGGCGCCCGACGGCTGCGTCGTCAAGCTGGCCGGCCACGAACGCCGCCACCACCGGGGTCCGGCGCGCGTGTTCGACTCCGAGACGGCGTGCTTCGCCGCGGTCCGCGAGCGCCGGATCCGGGAGGGCGACGTCGTCGTCATCCGCTACGAAGGCCCGATCGGCGGCCCGGGCATGCAGGAGATGCTGAGCGTCACCGGCGCGCTGGTGGGCGAGGGCCTGGGCGAGAGCGTCGCGCTGCTGACGGACGGCCGGTTCTCCGGCGGGACCCACGGGCTGATGATCGGCCACGTGGCCCCCGAGGCGGCGGTGGGCGGCCCCATCGCGCTGGTCGAGGAGGGCGACATGATCACCGTGGACGCCGACGCGAAGGAGCTCAACCTGGAGGTCGAGGCGTCGGTGCTGGCCGAGCGCCGCGCCCGCTGGACCCCGCCGGCGCCGAACTACACGACCGGCGTGATGGCGAAGTACGCGGCGCTCGTCTCGTCAGCGTCCGAGGGCGCGATCACGAGCGGCGCGCAGCTGCGCCGGATCCTGGCCTCGCGGACCGCGGGCTGACGACGGCGGTGTCCCTGCGGATCTCGTTCAAGACGTCGCCGCAGCGGGTCGACTGGGCGACGCTCGACGCCACCTGGGCCCTGGCCGGGCAGCTGGGCGGGTTCGATGGCGCCTGGATGAACGACCACCTGACCGACATGGACGCGTAGGGCGCCACTGCCTGCCGGACGTCCACTGGATGGGCACTCGCCACCACGCCCGGCCGCCATCGCCCCTCCCTGGGGCCGCTCCTGTGTCCTGTGCCCACCGGGTGGGCGATAGTGCGCGTTCGCTGCCCGACGAGGTGGCGCGACGGCCTCGGACCACCGGATCGGCTGGCGAGTGCCCGCATGGCGGGCGTTTGGCATGGAGGCGGAGCGCACCGGCCGCACCGAGCCGCCGTGGGCCGCGCCCTGCCGAGGGCATACTTGCCCCGTGTCCGCCATCGACCTCAACGGGATCCGCTTGCGGAACCGGCTCGTCACGTCCGCCAGCCTCCTGGGCTACGGGGCGTCCAAGCGCCGGCTGATCCTGTACGGCCTCTCCCCGATCGCCCAGTGGGTGCCGCTGGAGCGCTTCGGCGCGGTCACAACCCGCACGGTCAGCCTCCAGCCGCGCGAGGGCCACTTCACGCTCAAGGAGGACTGGGGCCTGCGCGAGTTCCCGGAGATGCTCCGCCTGTACGGCCGCGCGCTGCACCGCGTGGACGCCGGCTGGCTCAACGCCTTCGGCTGGTCCAACATCGGGATCGAGCGCTACTTCGACGAGTACTACGACCGGACCGCGAACCTCAACCGGATCGTGTCCGTGGGCGGGTTCTCCGCGGACGAGATCGAGCAGCTGATCGAGACCGTGAACGAACGTGCGAAGCCGGGCGAGATCGCCGCGGTCGAGGTCAACGCCTCGTGCCACAACGTCAACTTCCCGTTCGGGACGATCATGGAGGAGGCGCTCCGGCGAGCGGTCCCCAGGAGCCGGCACCCGGTGATCCTCAAGGTCAGCCCGGACGAGGACTACCTCTGGCAGGCGAACCTGGCGGCCCGCTACGGGTGCGCGGCGATCACCGCAATCAACACCGTGAAGGGCCTGCGCCTTCGCCCCGACACCGGCGAGCCCTACCTCAGGAACCGGTACGGGGCGATCTCGGGGCGGGCGATCAAGCCGATCGGCCTGCGGGTGGTGGCGGAGCTGCGTGACGCGGGCTTCAGCCTGCCGATCATCGCGAACGGCGGCATCCGCGACTTCGACGACTGCCGCGAATACTTCTGGGCGGGCGCCGATGCGGTCTCGCTCGGGAGCGCAGTCTGGCTTCGGCCGATGCCGATGTACGCGCTGGGACCGATCGAGGGGCTGCGGATCCGGCGGCTGATCTCGCGGGTGGCGGGGTACGAGGTGCCGGCGGGGGCGCCGCACTGGCAGCCCGCGGACGCTGCACCCGTCGCCGCCCAAGCCCCGGACTCGTGATCGCGTGAGCCGCCCCAGCATCGCCGGGCCGCGTGTCGACATCGTGGTCTCGGAAGGCGCGGATCCTGCTCCGCCTGGCGCTGGCGGGAGGCATGATCGGCCCGGACCTGCTCCAGTCCCTGTTCGACGAGGGCTGACCTGTGGATCGTCGGCTCACCCCGTCCCGCTTCCGTCATCGAGTCAGGGGACGACTGTTCGACAGCGGGATTCCGGCAGGAGGCGCGACGGGCGACGACCTGTCCGCAACCGGGAACCCAGATGGCCGATCCAAGGCCGGCTCGAGCGGCCGGCATCGACCAGCAGTCGTCCCCTGACTGCATGGCGGAAGCGCGGAAGGCCGGCACGGGGCATCATGCTCGGGTGACCACCCCCACCCCCGCCAGCCCGTCCCTGCCCCCCGATCCCGTCGCCTACGACGCGGTCCGCAACGAGCACGCGCGCAAGCGCGGCCTCGCTCAGCCGTACATCTCCGGCGGCGACGACCCGGAACTCCCGGCGACGCTCGCCCGGGAGCGGCGCTACACGCGAATCCTGGTCGGCATGGCGGTGACCATCGTGGCGCTGGGGTTCGTGCTGGGGATCATCGCCGCGCTGATCACCGGCCCGGCCTGATCCCATGCCCGTGGCGCGCCCGGACCTGCCGTCGGCCGCGCTGGGTGCCGCAACCTGGGACGCGGCTCACGGACAACTGGTCGGGTTCCTGCGGGACCTGGTCCGCATTCCCTCGATCAACCCGCCGGACCCGCCCGGCGCGGAGACGGTCGTCGCCCGCAGGATCGCGGCGGAGCTCCGCGCCGAGGGCCTGGAGCCAGAGATCATCGAGCCCGTCCCCGGTCGCGGCACGGTCACCGTCCGCCTCCGCGGCGACGGCACCCGCGGACAGCCGCTCCTCCTGCTCTCGCACCACGACGTCGTTCCCGCCAGCGTCGCGGACGGCTGGACCCACGATCCGTTCGCCGCCGACATCGCGGATGGCTACGTCTGGGGCCGCGGCACCGTTGACATGAAGGCGATGGTCGCCATGGAGGTCATGGTCGTCGTGCTCCTGGCGCGTCGTGCCCGCGCCACCGGCCTGGACCCGGCGAAGGATCCCATCCCCGGCCTGCGCCGCGACGTCCTCTTCACCTGCAGCGCGGACGAGGAGGCCGGCGGCGCGGACGGGGCTGGCTGGCTGGCGGAACATCGGCCCGACACCCTTTGTGCGGCCGGCGCCCTCAACGAAGCCGGCGGCGTGAGCGTGGAGGTGGCCGGCCGGCGCTTCTACCCGATCCAGGTGGCGGAGAAGGGCTTCGAGGTCTTCCGCATCACCGTCAACGGGACCTGGGGCCACGGCTCGATGCCGCGCGACGACAACGCCGCCGTGCTGGCGTCCGAGGTCGTCCGCCGCCTGGCCGTCCCGGGCGAGCCCCGGGTGACGCCCGTGATGCGCCGCCTGCTGGACGAGCTGGCCGCCGCGCTCCCGCCGGATGCGGCTGCGCTGGCCCGGACGATCGGCGGGGACGACCCGCGCCGGAGCGAGGCTGCCACGCGCGCACTGTGCGACGAGACGTACGCGCGTGCTCTCCGGGCGCTCCTCCGCGACAGCATCAGTCCGGACGTGCTCCACAGCGGTATCAAGTACAACGTGATCCCGGGCGTTGCCGTGCTCGAGGTCGACTGCCGCACCCTTCCCGGCACCGGCACCGACGACATGCGCGAGGAGGTCATGGCGCGCCTCGGCGACCTGGCGCCGCGGTGCACGGTGGAGCTCACCCACAGCGCGCCGCCGGTCGAGGCGCCCGCCCAGGGCGAGCTGTACGACATCCTGGCCGCCACGATCCGCGCCCACGACCCCGACGGCATCCCGGTACCGGTGATGGCGCCGTTCGCCACGGACGCGAAGTCCACGGTCAAGCTCGGTGTGCCCACCTACGGCTTCTCGCCCCTGCGGCTGGAACCGGGGGAGCGGTTCCTCGAGCGGTTCCACGGCACGGACGAGCGGGTGGGGATCGAGGCGCTCCGCTGGGGCCTGCCCGTCCTGTACGACGTGGTCGCCAGCTACTGCGGGTAGCAGGTCCGCGAAACCAATTCCGACGCATCGGCCTCATAGGGTTGCGTCCGACGCCGGGTTGGGCGCGCCCGGAGGAGGGATTGTGTCGCACGCCAACCTGGGTCGGATCGCCGCACGCGCGCTCGCGGCGGTGCTCGTCGCCCTCGCGGCCGTCTGGCCCCATGCCACGACACCCGTGCGGGCCGCCACGGCCGTGGTGGTGATCGGCGATGCGCTCACGCCCGCCGCGCTCCAGGTCACGCCCGGCACTTCCGTGACCTGGCGCAACGACAGCGGCCACCGCCATCGCATGCGGTCCACCTCCGGCCCCGTGGAGTTCGCTCCGGCTGGTGCTGGTGGCCCTGATCGGTGCCGGCGCCGTGGGCGTGTTCGCGATCCTCGTCCGCACGACGATGCGTCGCGCCTGACCTGGCGTGGCGCCACGCCACGGGCCACGAAACCGGGGGCGTCGCCGCCGGACCGGGCTGCGGAGGCCACCGGCCCCGGATCTTGTTGACTCCGAGGCCACGGAACTGGCGTAGCGGGTCCCAGGAGGCGGCGGGCGCCGGGTTTCGTGGCGTGCCAGGCACCGGGGCGGGCGCCGTGCCAGGCACCGGGTTTCGTGGCGTGCCAGGCACCGGGGCGCGCCGGTGCGGGGCGGTGCGGCCGGCCCGCCTCAGCCGCCCCCGCGTACCAGGCGCCCGCGCCGGCTGATCGCGTGCGTCGCGAGCGCGGCCACGCCCATGGCGATCAGCGCTCGCTCCCCGCGCGGCATCGGCCGGACAGCTGAGAGGAACTGCTCGGCCCGCGCCCGGTCCACCTTGCGCAACACCGCCTGGCCGCGCGGCGTGAGCCAGACGGACCGCAACCGCCCGTCGTCCTCCTCGCGCCGCCGCTCCACGAGGCGCCGTTTGACCAGCCCGTCCACCAGCCGGGACGTCGCGGACGGCGATCGGCCGATCGACTCCGCGAGATCCGCCACGGTGGTCGTCGCGCCCTCCGCCAGGACGTACAGCGCGGCCAGCTGCGTGAACCCGAGGTTCAGCTCCCCCAGCTGGTACGCGAAGCCGACGACGAGCTCCCGCCACAGCGCGCGGCCCATGGCCACCCGCTCGGAGATCTGGCGCACGTTCTGGATCCGCGTTCCCGCCGCCACGACCGGGGCCGAGAGGTCCGCCTCGAAGGTTCGTGCGATCAATCTGCTCGAGGCCCCCCGGCGCCGGCTCCGCACGAGACCCTCCGGCAGCGCGGGCCCCGCCGCCGGGTCCGAGGCGCGCGTGCGGTGGACTCGAACGGTGCGCGGTGAAGTCGAAGGCCGCTCGCCCTCGGTCACGGGTGGATCCTCACCGCCCGAGCGTAGGCCGGACCCGGTATTCCTGCAAATGTGCATGGATTCTGCCGCGGTTCGAGCGTCGGCCGTCTACGCTCGCGGGCGATGACCCAGATCGCATTCGTCTTCCCCGGCCAGGGCAGCCAGTTCGTCGGCATGGGCCGCGCCCTCGACCAGACCTCGCCGGCCGCCGCCGCCGTCTTCCGAACCGCCGACGAGGCGCTCGGCGAGCCCATCTCCCGTCTCGCGTGGGATGGTCCCGAGGAGGACCTGAACCGCACCGAGAACGCACAGCCGGCGCTCCTCGCAGCCTCGATCGCCTACCTCCAGGCTGTCCGCGAGCGCTGGAACGCCCTGTCGGTGGACATCCCGGACCCGGCCTTCGCCGCGGGCCACTCGATGGGCCAGTACAGCGCGCTCGTCGCCTCCGGCGCCCTGGACCTCGCGGACGCCGTCCGCCTCGTCCGGACCCGTGGCCAGCTGATGCAGTCTTCCGGCGCCGGCCGGGAGGGCCGGATGGCCGCGATCATCGGCCTCGATGACGTGAAGCTCCCCGACCTCGTCGCCCAGGCCTCGGAGCACGGCATCTTCGGCGTCGCCAACCGCAACTCCCCTGGCCAGGTCGTGGTCTCGGGCGAGCGCGCCGCCGTGGAGGCGGCCCTGACGATCGCGAAGACCCTCGGCGCCAAGCGCGCCATCGAGCTCCCGGTCTCCGTCGCCGCCCACTCTCCGCTCATGGCTGAGGCAGCCGAGGGGATGCGGAGGGTGCTCGAGGGCATCACGTTCCGGGACCCGAAGCCCGCGCTCCTCGCGAACGCTGACGCCCGCCTCATCACCACCGCGGACGGCTGCCGCGCGGAGCTCGTGGACCACCTGACCACCGGCGTCGACTGGGTCGGCGCGGTGCAGGCGATGCACGCCCGCGGCGTCACGACGTTCATCGAGGTGGGACCCGGCCGGGTCCTCACCGGCCTGATCAGGCGCATCGCCTCCGATGTTGTCACGCTCGCGCTGGACGACCCGGCCGCTGGCGACCGCCTCTCGATCCCCTTCGCCGACACATCCGCCGTCGACGGCGGATAACCCCCCAGCCGAACCCGAACCCGATCCCCGAACGGTTCACGAAGGAGCCCCGTGCGTCAGCCCGATTACACCCGCCGCGTCGTCGTCACCGGCCTCGGCGTCGTCAGTCCCGTCGGCAACGACAAGACCACCGCCTGGAACAACCTGCTCAAGGGCGTGTCGGGCCTCGGCGTGATCACGAAGTTCGACGTGACCCGGTACGCCCAGAAGGCCGGCGGCGAGGTCCGCGACTTCGACCCCCTGCCGTGGATGGACGCCAAGGCCATCCGGCGCAGCGAGTCCTCCACGTGGTACGGGGTATCCGCGGCCAAGCAGGCCATCGCCGACGCCGGCCTGGAGATCACGGACGCCAACCGCGAGGAGATCGGCGTGGTCTTCGGCTCCGGGGCCGGCGGGCAGCAGCTGATGATCGACAACTGGCACATCCTCCAGGACAAGGGTCCGGCACGCGTCGCGCCGACGTTCATCGCCAACGGCCTGGTGGACTCCGCGTCCGGGATGATCGCGATCGAGACCGGCGCCATCGGCCACAACATGTGCATCGTCACCGCCTGCTCCACGGGCACCAACTGCGTGGGTGAGGCCGCCGAGCTGATCCGCCGCGGCGACGTCCACACCGTCATCGCCGGCTCCACCGAGATGCCCCTGCTCGAGGTGGCGCACGCGGGCTTCGGCAACATGCGCGGCCTCGGCTCCCCGCGCGCCGGCGAGCCGATCGCCGACACCAGCCGTCCCTTCGACCTGTCCCGCGACGGCTTCGTCCTGGGCGAGGGCGCGGGCGCCCTGATCCTCGAGGACCTCGAATACGCCACGGCCCGCGGCGCCCGGATCTACGCCGAGGTCGTGGGCTACGGCTCCACCGCGGACGGCCACGACATGGTCCAGCCGATCGAGGGCGGCGCCGGGTCGGCGCGGGCGATGAAACTCGCGCTCCAGCGGCGCGGGGTGCCGGCGGACGAGGTGGACGTCATCAACCCGCACGGGACGTCGACGCCGGTGGGCGACAAGCGCGAGGCCGACGCCATCTGGTCCGCCTTCGGCGACCGGGCCTCGCGCAGCCGCGAGTCGCTGCTGATCACTGCCACCAAGTCGATGACGGGGCACATGATGGGCGCCGCGGGTGCGTTCGAGGCCTTCGCGACCGTCATGACCGTGGCCGAGCAGACCGCGCCGCCCACCATCAACTACCGCGAGTTCGATCCCGAAGCGGACGTCTGGGTGTCCAACGAGGTGATCGAGCGGCCGGTCCGCTACGCGCTGTCGAACAACATCGGCCTCGGCGGACACAACGGCGCGATCATCTTCAAGCGGTGGGACGGCCGCTGACGGGGCTTTGGGAGCGCCGGGGGGCGCTTCGCTACAATCCGGCCCAGCCATCGCCGCCCGTGCCCGCCGCCAGGAAGGTGTGATCGTGCCCTCGTCCGACCTCGCTCGCCGTGCCGTCATCACCGGTCTTGGGGCGGTCATGCCGATCGGCAACGACTTCGAGACGTACTGGAGCAACCTCCGGGCGGGCGTGACCGGCACGCGCCTGATCACGTCCTTCGATGCGAGCGCGTTCGAGGTCCGGATCGCGGCCGAGGTGCTCGATTTCGACCCGGGCACGGTCATGGACGCCAAGATGGCGCGCCGGATGAGCCGGTTCATCCACCTCGCGATGGGCGCCGGCAAGGAGGCCGTGGCGTCGTCCGGGCTGGACTTCGCGGCGATGACGCCCGAGCAGCGGGACCGCGTGGGCGTCGTCGTCAACACCGGTGGCGGCGGCATCGAGTCGATCATCGACGGCACCCACGCCCAGGACACCAAGGGGCCCCGGTTCGTGTCCGCGTTCGCGGTGCCCGCGCTGTCCGCGTCGATGGCCAGCTGCATGCTGTCGATGGAGTTCGGGCTGACCGGGCCGGTGATGACCCAGGTCGCGGCGTGCGCGACGTCCGTGATCTGCTTCCACGATGCGCTGCGTCTCATCGCCACGGGCGAGTGCGACGTGGTCCTCGCCGGCGGCTCCGAGGCGCCGATCGTGCCGATGGGCGTCGCCGCGCTGTCGAACATGACGGCGTTGTCCAAGCGGAACGATTCGCCCGAGACGGCGTCCCGCCCGTTCGACGCGACCCGCGACGGGTTCGTCCTGGGCGAGGGCGCGGGGGTCGTGGTGGTGGAGTCGGCCGAACATGCGCTGCGGCGTGGTGCGACGCCGATCGCCGAGATCCTGGGCGGCGCGCTCACCGCGGACGCGTTCCACATCTCCGCGCCGGATCCCACCGGCCGCGGCCAGGCCCGCGCCATGGCCAACGCCCTGCGCAACGCGGGCGTGGCGCCGGACGAGGTGGACTGGATCGTGGCCCACGGGACGTCCACGTCGCTCAACGACGTCACCGAGACGCGCGCGATCAAGACGGCCTACGGGTCGGCGGCGGCTTCCCGGGCGATCTCCTCGCCCAAGTCGATGGTCGGGCACCTGGTCGGCGCGGCGGGAATCGCGTCAGCCCTGGCGGCCCTGGGCGGGATCCGCGACGGGGTCATCGCCCCGACCGCGAACCTCCACACGCCGGATCCGGAGTGCGACCTGGACTATGTGCCGCTGGTCGCCCGCAAGGCGAAGGTGGACACCGTGGCGATCAACGGCTTCGGCTTCGGCGGGCAGAACGCGGTGACGATCTTCCGGCGCTTCGAGGCGTAGATCGCGAGGGACCGGGCGGCGCGGCCGCTCGTCGCCGATCAGGAGGAAGGCGCGGGCGATTCTCCGTCGTCGATCACGCGAAGGGTCCTGCGGACGTCATCCAGCCACTCCTCGAACGTCGCCGGCGGGTCACCGTCCCACAGCGCGTTGCCGGCACCGGACCGGACCTTGTCCGAGAACAGCGGCACGGCGACGGCCATGAACTCCGGGGCATCGCAGTCTTCCTGGAGATCGAGCGCCCGGAGCCGAGTGTTCATGTCGAGGGTCGCGATCACCACGGCCTGCTTGAGCCGGGAGGAGCGGCCTTCATAGTTGACGCCGGCGGGGCCGTCCAGGATCGCCACCACGGCCGGATCGAGGACGGACACCCATTCCCGGGCGAGGTCGGCGCACGTGCTGCTGGTGAACTGGTGCCGGTCGGCGGTGCAGCCGCCCGCGTCGGCCGAGATGCCGTCACAGACTTCCTGGGTTGGGCTCGCCTGCGGCGCGGCGTTGCAGGCGGCGATCACGGCCACGGCAGCCAGGAGCGTGCCCGCCCACCACGGCCTTCTGTGCGTCATGTCGTGATCGCCTCCCGCTTCAATACCGATTCGGGGCTTCAACCCCGGAGCGGGCGCCCCTCGTACGCCTCCAGGCGCGCGACGATGTCGTCCGGGATGACCCGCGGGCGCTCGGTCGCGTAGTCGTAGAGCACCTGGATGCCCTCGGCGGTGGCCACGAGGCGCGCGTGGCCACGCTCGGAGTCCCCGGCCGTGATCCGGTGCTCCAAGGTGAACGACGTGCGCCCGATCCGGCCGATCCGGGACTCCACGGTCAGGACCTCGCCGAAGTAGGACGGCGAGCGATACGTCACGCGGATCTCGGCCAGGATCATCGACTCCTCGGCGCCGTGCGTGACCAGCGCGAAGGGCTCGCCCGTGACGGTCTCCCAGTAGGCGATCCGGGCGGACTCCAGGAAGGTCAGGAACCGGGAGTTGTTCACGTGGCCCATCGCGTCCGTATCGCCGAACCGCGACTCCACGACGTAGCGATGCGGGAAGCTTCCGGGCAGGTCGCGCGGGTCGGCCGGCACATCGATGCGGCGGAGCAAGGTGGTCACGGGGCGGAGTCTACCCGCCGCCTGGCCCGGGCGACGGACCCACCGTCTCAGCGACTCGCATCAGGCGCGAGTCGTATGCAAAGGGAGTATCGCCCACGTCATCGGCGTCGCCAGGAGGGCATCGATGCGTGGCACCTCGGTTGACTTTTTTGAGGTCCAACCATAGACTGAAACCTGCGGACGTTGCCCGCGACCCGGGAGGACACCCAATGGCTTCCATGACGGCCCTTCTCACCGACGAGGAGCAGCAGACGATCAAGGCCGTGCTGCCCGCAATCCGGCGCACATCGCCGGACGCCGCGAGGATCCTCAGCCGCCTGATGCGCGCGATCGCGTCGGGCAAGGTCACCGACGCCAGCCTGTATGCCTCGGTGACCGAGGTGGCGGCAGCCTTTGACGTGACCCCGCAGACGATCCGCAACTGGGCCGACCGTGGCTGGCTCCCGAGCGAGCGGACCATGGGCGGCGCGCGCCGCATCCCGCGCTCGGCACTCGCCTCAGCGCAGGCGCTTGCCCGGCCGCGGCCCGCCACGCCGGACCTCTCTCCCGAGCAGATCGCCGCCATCATCAACGCCCCGCGTCGCGCCAGGTGACCGCCCGCCCCATCGTCGTCATCGACACGAGCGTCTTCCTCCAGGATGCGTTCTCGAAGACGCGAAGGGGCGCGGCATCGCAGTTGCTCGCGATCGTGCCGGTGGTCGCGCACGTGGTGATGTGCGATGACATCCGCGACGAAATCTTCGAGAAGCTTGAAGTGCACCTGGGCTGGTCGAGAGCGCAGGTGCTCTCCGCCTACGGTCCCGTCTTACGGGCCGCGCTCTGGGCTGAGCCGGTCGAGGAGCGCGAGGACCACCGGCGGATCGTGAACAACGACTCGGATGACACCATGTTCGTGCGTGTGGCCGAGGCCATCTACACGGACCTCCCGACGATCATCGAGGCCGACCAGATCCGCTTCATCGCCAGCGAGAACACGAACGACTTTCGACCGGGCTCCGCCTACGCGGGGTTCATCTTCGGAACCGCCCACGACGCACTGGTTGCCCTGGGCGCGATCTGAAGGACGAACGGAGGAAGTTCATCGCCCCTCCACTCGCGCTCCTGCCCGCCGTCACCGACGCGGCGATAGCAATGCCCATCAGTCACGCCATCATCCACGAACCGTGCTCGGCTTCGATCCATCGCATCAACTTCTAACCCGAAGTTCCAGCCGGCTTGGGCTTTGGGCGACGTCCGATCGTGCCATCACCTCGGTATACCGGCGGGAGCCGCAACCGCCGGCCCGGGCGACGGAGGCTGACGCGCTACCCGCCCCGCCGCGCAGCCACCGCGTAAGGGAGGAAGTAGGCGTCGAGCGACGCTGCGGTCGAGCCGTACTCGTTGTCGCCCACGAGGAAGTCACAGACGATCTCGCGCGCCCGGGCGATCTCCCTGCGGCGACCCTGCCACCGCGGATCGCCCAGGGTCAGGTCGAACAGCTCGAGAGCGCGCGCCAGGGCGAGGTCGTGGCGCTCCCGGTTGCCCTGGGCCTTGGCCCGGGAGGCGCGGGCCACCTCGGACCCTACGTTGCCGAGCTGCGCCACCAGGCTCATCGCGAGCCAGCGGTCAGCAGTCCCGGGCGGATGGAACTGCTGGTCAGCCATCGCGCACCAGCTGGAGCATTGCGCACCCCACCCACCCACGATCCGGAACGCCTCGTGGGTGGCGACCTCGAGATCCCGGACTGCCTTCCGGACGGACGCGCGGCAGAGGCGTCGATTCACTCTAGGGCTGCGTACACCACCTTGACCCGGGCCTTGTACACGTACGTGATCCCGAAGGTTACATCGACCAGCCCCCGTACGTATCTCCCGGACCGGTTCGCAGCCGACGTGCTCGAGGTCGTGTACCAGGCGAGGCTTTCCGTCGAGTTGCCGATGCCCTTCCAGCGATCGAAGCACGTGTCCCACCATGTCCCCGTGACCCGCGGGCACGTGGTGAAGTTCTGCAATGCGATGTACGCCGGGGGTGCGCTCAACACGGTCTTCGCATAGACCTGGAAGCTGACGGACTTGTAGATCGTGGCGGACGGCAGGTAAAGCTCCCAGCCGGCCAGCGCCCATCCCGTACCAGCCTTGAGCTTCGCGTAGCCGGCGGTCGTCGAAACCGTCACCGTCCCGGAGCCGCCGGTTCCCTTCGTCGTCAACGACGAGCCGAGCCTGGTCACGTACGCCGTGTGCGTCACCAACACCTTGCGTGACAGGTTCACGTACGCCGTGTAGGTCCGTTTCACGCCGAACGCGTCCGTGAGCGTCTGCACCACCTTGTACTTGCCGGTGGCCAGGATCGTGCCAGTACTCGTGCGGCCGTTCCACGCGTAGGCGTAGGCGCCCGTGGCGCGGCTGATCGAGGCGGATCGCACGGTGCTGCCCGTCGGGCTGTAGACGCGGATCGCGACCGAGATCGGCTCCGCCCGCACGCCCTTGATGGCCACCGTATCGCGGTACGAGTCCTTGACGGGATAGAAGGTCGTGTACTGGAGCCCGACACCGGACGCTTCGACGATGTCGGCCACGATCGTCAGCGTGAACAAGGCGCTGGTCGCCGGGGCGTGCGCGGCATCACCGGAGTACGCCGCGACGAAGTGTCGGACGCCCACCGGGAGCGATCCCAGCGCCAGCGCGGGATCATCGACGGACCGCGTGTCGAGCACGGCACCGGTATCGGCGTCTCGCCACTCGATCGTGCCCGTGATGGCAGTCCCGGTGCCGTCACCGGACAGCTCCGGATCCAGCGTGACCCCGCGGTGGGTCTGGACGGGGTTCGTGGGGGTCGTGATCGTGACGCTCATCGCGACCGGCTCGACGTTGACGATCAACGTGAGCGTCAGGGCATCGAGCGTGTCGGTCGCCTCAAAGATGGCCTGGTACGTGTGGGCACCACGGGACGTTCCCGGGAGCAGGAGGTCCGCAATGTAGGTCTGCACGCCGTTCACGGTCCCGCCCAGGGTCCAGGTGGGCGCGCCCAGTTCGACGGTTGTCTCACCGACGACCTCGACGAAGCGCAGCGGACCGGTGGGAACAGTCCTGCTGACCTTGAGATAGAACGGCTGGCCCGGCACGATCGGCAGGCCGTAGGAGCGAAACGCCACGAATTCGATAGGGGTGGCATCGACCGGCGCGGAGGGCGACGGCTCAACCGCCATGCCCGATCCGCTCGGCATCGGTTCCGGCGCGGACGCGCTAGCGTTCGTCAGGCTGGTCGCGGCGGTGCCGAAGATCAGCGACAGCGCGACCGCAATCCCGACGATCCGGCCGATCTCCCCTGCCATCACCCGTGGCTCCCGGCAATCCTCGGGCCTCGTACCGCGATCCCATCTGGATCCGCCATCGAAGCCGCAGCGAGTGTACTCAAACATGGATCACCACCGCGGCGCCATCCCGTGCCACCGTCACCCTGCCGGCGGCTCCCCCACCTGCCATGCCAGCCAGGCATCCGGATCCACGCGCGGGCGCGTGACCCAGGCCCCACCGCCGCGGATGGCGATCTCCGGCGGCAGCGGGTGGGACAGGAAGAAGGGCATCGACTCCGTGGCGCCGTACGCACCGACGTCCAGGACGGCCACCAGGTCCCCGGGCTCCGGGAGCGCCATGACGGCCGACTGGACGAACACGTCCAGGCCGGAGCACAGGGGGCCGGCGATGGTGACCGGGAAGCGCTGGGCGTTGGCGGCGGCCGACGGCGTGGCTGCGATCCCCGTGAGCGGCCTCACGCGGTGCTCCTGGCCGACGAGGACCGGCCGAAGCACGTGGTGGATGCCGCCGTCGAGGATGACGACGTGGTGCCCGCCGACCGACTTGCGGTCGACGACGCGCGCGACGTAGGCGCCCGACGCGCCGACGAGGAACCGGCCGGGCTCCAGGAGGATGCGGGCCTGACGCGTTGCGGGATCGTCCGCGAGCCGCATGGCCAAGGCGTGCAGCCGCGCGCCGAGGCCGCGGAGGTCCAGGGCGTCCTCGTGGGTCTCGTACGGGATCCCGAGGCCCCCGCCCGCATCGACCAGCCGCAGCGGAAAGCCGGCACCGGCCGCCAGCGCGCGCGCTGCGTCCACCGTGGCCTCCACGTGCGCGGCGAGCGAGCCCGCGTCCAGCACGTTCGATGCCCCGAACGCGTGCAGGCCCAGCGGCTCCAGCCAGGGTGAGGCCGCGGCGTCGGAAGCGGCCGCCCGCAGGTCCGCGCCGTCCATCCCGAACTTGCCGGCCCCGTCGTCGCCCACGAGACGCACCCGCTCGAGGCGCGCGGTCTCGGAGACGGCCGCCCGGAGCAGGACGGGCTGCTGACGCCCGAGGCCCTCCGCGATCCGCGCCAGCCGCCGCAGCTCCCTTGTTGACTCCACGGTGACCACGCGGACGCCCGCCTCGACGGCCGCGGCGAGCTCCTCGTCCCGCTTCCCGGGACCCGTGAACACGACGTGCGCCCGGTCGAACCCGGCCCGCAGGACGTGCCGCAGCTCCCCGCCGGACGCCACGTCCGCGCCCAGCCCGAGCCCCGCCAGGTGCCGGAGCACGGCCAGGTTCGGGTTCGCCTTGACGGCGTAGGCGAGGTCGAACGAGGCCGGCAGCACGGCCCGGAGCGCGGTCACCTGCCGCGAGACCACGTCCAGGTCGTAGGCGTAGAACGGGGTTCCGAAGCGCTCCGCGAGCGCCGCCGGATCCTGCCCGCCGAGCCTCCCGTTGCGCAGGATCTCGTTGCGGGCGGGCGGCCGGCCGCGGCGCGCAACCGGCACGGCAACCCGCGCCGGCGACGGACCGGGCTGGCGGATCATGCTCATCGCAGCGCGTCCTCCAGGGCGACCCGTGCGTCCGTGCCGGCGTCGCGGTCCTTGACCAGCAGCGCGACCGACACGGAGAGCCCGTTCGCCGCGGCGAAGTCACCCGCGAGGGTCCGCGACCCGGGCACCACCACGGCCCCCGGCGGGACGGCCAGCGGCGCATCCGCCGTCCCTGTCAGCACGCGGCCTCGCACGAGGTCGTACAGGCGCGACGTCCCCGTCAGGATCACGCCGGCTCCGATGACCGCGCCCATGCCCACCAGCACGCCTTCCAGCAGGGACGACCCGGCGCCCACGAACGCGCCATCCTCCACGATCACCGGCCGCGCGCCCGCCGGCTCCAGGACCCCGCCGATGGATACACCGGCTGAGAGGTGGACCCGCGCCCCGATCTGCGCGCAGGACCCGACCAGCACGTGCGAGTCCACCATCGTGTCCTCGCCGATCCAGGCGCCGACGTTCACGAACGAGGGCGGCATCACCACCACGCCCGGCCCGAGGTAGACCCCGGCTCGGACGCTGGTCCCGCCCGGGACGATCCGCCAGGGACGCCCGGCTTCGAGGGCCGCGTCGGCCTCCGGGCCCGAGAGCAGGGCCCTCGGCGGCAGACCGATCCGGTCCCGGAAGCGGAGGACATCACCCAGGTCCCAGGTCACGGTCTGGCGGTCCCGGAAACAGGCGAGGATGGCGGCCTTGACCTCCGCGTCCGCGCGCCAGCCGCCGGGGGCCGACGGGTCCGGTACGGCCGCGCGCCGGCGGCCGGCGTCGAGGTCGTCGAGGATCGAGATGCCCACCGCCCCCGCCGTCACGCGGCCACCTCGTCGGCATCCGTCTCGGCATCGGCTTCGGTAACCGGATCGGCATCCGTATCGGCACCGGCTTCGACCACCTCGCCCGCCACCAGGCCCATCCCGCGCAGGATTCCCACCAGGCGCTCCCGGGGCGCATCGGCCAGCGGCAGGAGCGGAGCCCGCAGGTCGTCGCGCTCGAGCAGGCCCATCGCCAGCATCGCGGCCTTCGCCGGCACCGGGTTCGGGGCGCCCTGGAAGTTGGCGCGGAGGAGTGGCAGCAGGCGGTCATGGATGCGGCGGGCGCCCTCGAAGTCGCCCCCAAGCGCGGCGTGACACAGCGCGGACATCTCGCCCGGGACCTGGTTGCCGGCCACGGAGATCACGCCGTCGCCACCCATCGCGAGGATCGCGAGCGTGGCCGCGTCGTCGCCCGAGAGCACGGCCACGTCCCGCGGCCGGTCCCGGCAGATCACCGCGATCTGCTCGATGTTGGCGCTCGCCTCCTTGACCGCGATCACGCGCGGGTGCTCGGCCAGGCGGAGGAACGTGTCCGCCTCCACGTTGGCGCCGGTCCGGCCGGGCACGTTGTAGACCACGATCGGCAGGCCGCCTTCGTCCGCAATCGCCCGGAAGTGGGCGTCGAGCATCCGCTGGTCGGGCTTGTTGTAGTAGGGCGTGACGATGAGCGCGGCGTCGGCGCCCAGCGCGGCGGCGCGGCGGGTGGCCTCGATCGAGGCGCGGGTGTCGTTGGAGCCGGTGCCGGCGATGACTGGGATCCGGTGGCTGGCGGGACGATCCGCCACGGTGCTGATCGCGATCTCGATGCAGCGGTCGCGCTCGCCTGCGGAGAGCGTGGGCGACTCGCCGGTGGTGCCGACCGGGACCAGGCCGTCGATGCCGGAGGCGACCTGCCACGCGACGAGGCGGCGGTAGGCGAGCTCGTCGAGGGCGCCGTCGGCGGTGAACGGGGTCACGAGGGCGGTGAACGCGCCGCGGAGGTGGAGGGTGCGGGTCATCGGGGTACTCCTTGGGTGCCGTGAGACTGGGGTGGACTCGGGATCAGGCGGGGACGGGGACGGGCGACGCCGCGAGGAGGTCGTCCACCACGGCGTCGAAGGGATGGATCCCGGGAGCGCGGGGCTCCCGGACCAGCCAGCCCGCGGCCGCGAGGGCACCGTCTGCGTAGGCGGTGCGGTCCCGGGCGGTGAGCCGCAACTCCACCGACTCGCCGGGGCCGTCGAAGGTCACGAGGTGGGTGCCGGGTGCCGCGCCGGCCCGGATTCCGGAGATCTCCAGGGCAGGGCGGCCGTCCTCGGCGGTATCCGCGGCGTCCGCCGTGTCGGGGCCGGCCCAGCGCGGGTCCGCCGCCACGATCCTCCGGGCGATGGCGCGGGCCGTGCCGGACGGGCGGTCCGCCTTGCCGCGGCGGTGCCACTCCACGATCGACGGCTCGAAGGCGCCGGCCCGCGCGTACCAGCCGGCGGCGGTCTCGGCCAGGCGCAGGAACAGCGCGGCACCGAGCGAGAGGTTCGTGGACAGGACCGCGGCGGCCCCATGCTCCAGGAGCATCGCCCGCACGTGCGGCACGTCGGCGTCCCACCCGGTCGCCGCCAGGACGAACGAGCGGTTGCCGGCGGCCAGGGCGTGCTCCACGTTGGCGGCCACAGCGGACCCGAGCGAGGCCTCGACGACGACGTCCGCCACGGGGGCGGGCGGGCGCCAGCTGCCAGGCGAGGGCCGGCCGACGAGGTCGCAGGTCCAGCCGGCGTCGATCGCCGCCGTGGCGATCGCGCCGCCCAGCCGGCCCGGTCCATACAGGAGAAGGTGCATGCTGAACGTCCCTTTCCGCGTTGGGGAGCGCGGGTACGGAGGTCCGGGAATCACAAAGGCCGCGGCACCGTCGATGGTGTCCGCGGCCCCTCGGCGCCTCCGGTCCCGGAGGCTCCGTGGTTCGTCGCTCGCGCGCCGTCAGAGCCTCAGGGCCCGAGTCTTCCGACTGGGCCGCCACGGCTTCTTCTTGGCGTCGAAGCTGACGTAATGGTGCGACATGACTGGGGGAGTGTGCCGCATATCCACGAAGCATGCAACCATTCTTCCGTGAACATGATGGAAGACCGCATCACCGTCGCCATCACGGATGGCCCCTGGGGGCCGATCCGGATCGCCGCGAGCGAGCGCGGCGTGGTGGCGTTGGAGTTGCTGAGCACCGCGGACGCGTTCGAGGCCGGGCTGGTCCGGCGGCGCCTGGGACGGCTGGTCGGGCTCGACGAGGGCGAGGGCTCGGCGGCGGACCTGGTCGTGCGCGTTAGCGCGCTCGTGGCAGCCGCGCTCGCCGGTGAGGCGGTGCCGCTCGAGACCCTCCCGGTCGACCTCGCGGGCCGGTCGGCGTGGGACCGCCTGGTCCTGGGCGCCGTCCGTGCCATCCCCCGGGGCGAAACCGCCTCCTATGGCGAGGTGGCTCGGCGGATCGGGCGGACCGGGGCGGCACGCGCGGTCGGCGGGGCCGTGGGCCGCAACCCGGTCGGGCTGCTGATTCCGTGCCACCGGGTGATCGCCGGCGACGGATCGTTGGGCGGGTACGGCGTGGCGGCGTTCGGCGGTCGCGAGGCGGCGCTGGGGATCAAGCGGGAGCTGCTCGCCCTCGAGGGCGGCGGGATCGCCCGGCGACGGCCGGGCGATCAGGACCGGGGGACGGGCCGCATCGGGTAGACGCCGACGACGATCGGAGAATCGGGATCCAGGGAGAGCTCGCAGCCGACGTCGCCGGCACTCAGCAGCTCGCCGACCATGCGGCCCTCTGCCAGGGGCAGGCCGATGAACAGGGTCCGGTCCCCGACGCGGATCAGCGAGACGTCATCGTCCCCACCGTAGATGCCGAACCGGCGGCGGAGCTCGTGCATGGGGATCCACGGGCGGCTCTTGATGAACCGGCGCAGCTGGGCCTGCGTGCAGGTGGAGCGAAAGCCGTCGGGGCCGGCCCCGGAGATGCCTCGCACGCCGTCGGACGCCGTCGTCTCGATGGCCCCGCGCACGGGCTCGCGGTCGGGGCGGGACTCGGGCTCCGCGGCCACGCGGGGTTGGACCCCGACGGCCGGTGCCACGACGACCGGGGGCACCGGCTGCGTGACCGTTGCCCCGGCGGCGGCCGCGACCGACGACATGGCGACGACGGCATCGGGCGGTTCGGGCACGCCCGGCGCGGGAGCGGCGCGGACGGGGGCCGGCGGCTCGGCCTCGACGGGGGCGACCACCCGGACATCGACCTTCGCGTGGACGCGCTCAACGGCCGGCGTCCCCGGGCGGGCCGGACGCGCGGACGGGTGCGGATGCGGATTCCGGCCTCGCCGGCCGTGCCGGCTCATCGGCCGGGGCCGAGGTGGCGCGGGCTCGTGGCCCGCGCGGAAGGGGTCGTCATGGTGGCTCTCGCGCCGGTCGCAGGGGGGCGTCGACCGATCGACGGATGATACCCCGCACGGCCCACCGGCGTCGGCGACGGCCCTCAGCCGGCGACGACGAGCAGGTCCCGGGAAAGCTCGTTGAGGACGACCGGACCCGCGTCGCCGCAGGCCACGATGTCCTCGATCCTCGCGCCGTACCGCCCCTCGAGGTAGATCCCGGGCTCCACGCTGAACGCCATGCCGGGCGCCAGCGGCTCGCGGTTGCCCGCCACGAGGTACGGCTCCTCGTGACCTTCGAGCCCGATGCCGTGGCCGGTCCGGTGGAAGAAGAACGGCCCGAAGCCCGCAGCCTCGATCAGCCCGCGCGCCACGCCATCGATCCGCTCGCAGGGCACGCCCGGCCGCGCCGAAGCGGTCGCCTCGGCCTGGGCCCGCTGGAGCACGCCGTACAGGCGCAGGAACTCCGAGTCCGGGCCCTTCGCCGGGTCGCCACCCGTCACCCAGACGGTCCGCGTGATGTCGCTGCCGTAGCCGCCCAGGGACCCGCCGATGTCGATCACGATCGGTTCGCCGGCGGCGATGACGCGCCCGCCCGGGTCGTGGTGCGGCGACGCGCTGTTGGGCCCCGCGGCCACGATCCAGAACTCGGCGTGGTCGTGGCCCTCGGCCACGAGCCGCTCCCGGATCTCGCGCGCGACATCCGCCTCGGTACGTCCGACCAGCGGTCCGGCCGCGATCGCGGCCACCACCCGGTCCGCAGCCTGCGCCGCGGCTCGCAGCAGCCCGACCTCGTCGGCGTCCTTGCGCATCCGGAGCGTCCTCAGCACGGCCGACGCCAGCGAGAAGCGAGCGCCCGGGAACACCCGCTGCAGGCCCAGGACGAAGGCGGCGCGCAGCCCGTCCGAGACCGCCACGGCTCGCACGTCCGCAGGGTTGCCGCCCAGCCCGTCGGCCACGCGCGAGGCGACCAGCGCCATCGGGTCCTCGGTCTCCTCCCAGGTCGCGATCTCCACCGCACCGGTGGCTGCCGCCGGGCAGGTCCGAGCGGGCGTCGCCTCCAGGCGAGGGGCGACCAGTGTGATGGGCGCGGCTGCCGCCACCGGGATCACCAGCAGCGTCAGCCGCTCCAGGGGCATGGCCTCGTACCCGGCGAGGTACCGCAGATCCGCGCCCACGCCCACGAGGAGCGCGTCGAGGCCCGCCGCGGCCGCTTCCCGGCGTGCCCCCGCCAGCCGCTCCGCGTACCGCTCCGCGGGAATGCCCGGGCCGGATCTCATGCCGTCTCCTCCGGGCGGGCGGCCAGGCCGCCGACCCAGGCGCCCAGCTCCCGGTCGCCGTGCTCGAACAGCGTCCGGTAGGCGTACACGCGGCTGGCGCCGGCCGCCCGGGCGGCACGCCGTATCCCGGCGTCATCGTGCTGACCGACCGCGATCGCCGGGACCCCGGCCGCAGCCGCCGCGCCGAGGCAGGCCAGGCCGTCGTAGGCACGCGCCGTCAGGTCCACGACGCACCCGGACGCGGACGCCAGGACGCCGGCGAGGACCGCCGCGGAGCGCACGGGCACGGGCTCACCGCCCGCTCGGCGGACGCCGTCGACGAGGCGCGTGGCCCAGATCAGGTCGTCGGCGAGGACCGCGATCCGGGGCGGGGCCGGGCGCTGGTCCGGGATCACCCGAGCGAGGCGACGAGGTGCCGGAAGACGTCCGCGGCGGACACCACGCCGATCGGCCGGCCATCGTCCACGAGAGGGATGTGACGGAAGCCGCCCACCGCCATCTTGTGGATGGCCACGGCGAGCGTGTCCTCGCGCCGGAGCACCACGGGGTCGGCGGTCATGAAGTCCCGGACCCGGAACAGGCCCAGCCGCTTGTCGACTGCCTTCACCGCCGCATCGCGGTCCGTGAAGATCCCGACCAGGCGTCCCTCGTCGCACACCAGGAGGCAGTCCATGCCACTCTCATGCATCAGCCGGATGGCGGCGGCGACCGCCATGGTCGGCTCGACCAGGGTCGGCGCGCCGATGCCGAGCGCGTCGAGATGGTCGCCCAGGATCGTGTCGTGATAGTCGGCCAGCGCCTGGGGCACATCCGAGGTGGACAGGTCAGCCGAGCAGTTGACGCAGCTGTCCTCGCCCTCGAAGTTGTCGTAGCGGCAGTTGGGGCAGAGCATGGTCTACTCCACCGTCCATGTCTCGCCGGCCATCAGCGCCTGGCGGAGGTCGCCGGGTCCGGACTTCGCGATGGCGGTCGCGATCTGGTCGTCGACCAGGTCGGAGTGCGTGGGTCGGTCCACCTGTCGGAGAACGCCCACCGGCACCGGGAACTCGGGCCAGAACATGCGCGACAGGATCAGCGCAAGGTACGGATCCTCGGCGTGCTGGTCGTGGACCAGGAGGTCCGCCTCCGTGACCCCGTCCTCGCCGATCGTCACCACCTCGGGGTGGAGGCCGCGCAGGCGGATGCCCCTGTTTCGCTCCTTGCCGTAGATGAGCGGCTTGCCGTGCTCGAGGACGAGCATCCGGTCGTCCCGGACGTCCCGCTCGGTGAACTCCCGCCAGGCGCCGTCGTTGAAGATGTTGCAGTTCTGGAGCACCTCGACGAACGACGCGCCGCGGTGGCGGCCGGCCGCGTCGAGGGTCCGGCCCAGGTGCTCCGTGTGGGTGTCCACCGTCCGCGCCACGAAGGTTGACTCGGCGGCCAGCGCCAGCGTGAGCGGCGTCACGGGCCGGTCCACCGAGCCCATGGGCGTCGACTTCGTCCGCTTCCCGAACTCGGAGGTCGGCGAGGTCTGGCCCTTGGTCAGGCCGTAGATCCGGTTGTTGTGCATGATCATCGTGAAGTCCACGTTCCGGCGCATCGAGTGCAGGAAGTGGTTGCCGCCGATCGAGAGGGCATCGCCGTCGCCGGTGATCACCCAGACCATCAGGTCCGGGCGGGCCGTCTTGAGTCCCGTCGCCAGCGTGGGCGCCCGGCCGTGGATCGAGTGGAAGCCGTACGTGTTCATGTAGTACGGAAGGCGGCCGGAACAGCCGATGCCGGAGATGAACACGATGTTCTCGCGGGGGACGCCGAAGTCCGGCATCACCTTCTGGGTCTGGGCGAGGATCGAGTAGTCCCCGCAGCCCGGACACCAGCGGACTTCCTGCTCGGAGGCGAAGTCCTTGCGCGTGAGCTTGATGAGGCCGCCGGCGATGGGAGCCGGGGCCTTGGCCTGTTCGGTCATCGGGTCACCCCCCGCTCGGCCAGAAGGCGATTGGCCTCGGCGACGATCTCGGCGATGCGGAACGGCTTGCCGCGGACCCGCCCGTAGCTCACGGCATCCACGAGGTAGGTGCCGCGGACGACGAACCAGAGCTGGCCGAGGTTGAGCTCGGGGACCAGCACGGTCCTGAAGCGGCCCAGGACCTCGCCCGTGTTGGCCGGGAACGGGTTGAGGTAGCGCAGGTGCGCGTGGGCGACCGACCTGCCCTCCGCGAGCAGGATCTCGGTCGCGCTGCGAAGCGCGCCGTAGGTGGAGCCCCAGCCGAGGATGAGCAGCTCGCCCTCGGCCGCGCCGAACGTCTCGAGCGGCGGGATGTCCTTCGCGATGCCCGCGATCTTCTCGGCGCGCAGGACCGTCATCCGGTGGTGGTTCTCGGCGTCGTAGCTCACCGTGCCCAGGCCGTCGAGCTTCTCCAGGCCGCCGATGCGGTGCTCGAGGCCCGGCGTGCCAGGCACCGCCCAGGGCCGCGAAAGCGTCTCGGGGTTCCTGCCGTAGGGCAGGAACGTGCCCTGGCCCTTCACGGCGTTTTCGACGGAGATGTCCGGCAGGTCCTCGAGATCGGGGATCCGCCAGGGCTCCGCGCCGTTGCCCACGAAGGCGTCGGAGAGGTACGCGACCGGGGTCATGTACTTGAGCGCGATGCGCGATGACTCGATCGCCAGCGAGAAGCACTCGGCCGGCGTGGCCGGAGCGACGACCGGCATCGGCGACTCGCCGTTCCGGCCGTACAGCACCTGGAGGAGGTCCGCCTGCTCCACCTTGGTCGGCAGGCCCGTGGAGGGACCGGCGCGCTGGACGTTGACGATGACCATCGGCAGCTCGGTCATCACCGCGAGGCCCATGGCCTCCGACTTGAGCGCAATGCCGGGGCCCGAGGTGCCGGTGAGCGCGAGCGCGCCACCGTAGGCCGCGCCGATCGTGGCGCCCATCGCAGCGATCTCGTCCTCGGCCTGGAAGGTCCGGACGCCGAACGACTTGTAGCCGGCGAGCTGCTGGAGGATGTCCGTCGCCGGCGTGATCGGGTAGGAGCCGTAGAACAGGTCTCGCCTGGCCAGGCTGGCCGCCACCAGAAAGCCCAGCGCGGTGGCCTCGTTGCCGGTGATGTTCCGGTACGTCCCGGGGGCCAGCTTCGCCTTGGGCACGCGGTAGGTGGTGTGGAACATCTCGGTGGTCTCGCCAAAGGCGTAGCCCGCCTTCAGCGCCCGCTTGTTCGCCTCAGCGATGACGGGCCGCCCGGAGAACTTCTGGTCGATCCACTCGGTGGTGGGGTCCATCGACCGCTCGTAGAGCCAGAACATCAGGCCCAGGGCGAAGAAGTTCTTGGTCAGGTCGATCTGCTTGCTGGTCATCTCCAGCCCGTCGAGCGCCCGCGCGTTGAGGGTGCTGATCGGCACCTCGAACACGTTGTAGGCCTTGAGCGAGTCGTCCGTCAGCGGGTTGGAGGCGTAGGCGGCCTTGGACAGGTTGCCCGGCGTGAAGGCATCGGCGTTGACGATGACCGCCCCACCCGGGACCAGGTCCACGACGTTGGTCTTGAGGGCCGCCGGGTTCATCGCGACCAGAACGTCCGGCGCGTCACCCGGGGTGTGGATGTCCGACGCGGAGAAGCTGATCTGGAACCCGGACACGCCGGGCAGCGAGCCGGCGGGGGCGCGGATCTCGGCCGGATAGTCCGGGAACGTGCTCACGTCGTTGCCGAAGACGGCCGCGGTCCGGGTGAACTGAGTCCCGGTCAGCTGCATGCCGTCGCCGGAGTCCCCGGCAAACCGGATGGTGACTCGATCGAGCAGCTGGACCTCGCGCTCGATCCCTTCAGGTGTCGTTGTCATCCGCCTTCGGCCTGCTCCATGCGCTGATGCGGTCGGGGTGGGAGGTTGAGCAGCTCCTCGGGGAACGACTCTGCCAGGAACTTGAGGATGTCGATCTGGCGCACGACCCCGACGAGACGTCGCTCGTCGTCCACGACGGGGACGTTCCGGTAGCGGCCCGATTGCATCAGCACGAGCGCGTCGCGGACCGTCTGGTCGAGGCGCAGGGTGTTCGGGTTGGTGGTCATGTAGGCCTCGACGGGCGCGTCGACGTCCACGCCCTGCGCCACGTCCGGCCCTACCAGGCGCGCGAAGACGTCACGCTCCGTGAGGACGCCGACCAGGCGGCCGTCCTCGTCCGTCACGAACACCGAGTCACCGGTGCCGGTGCGCTGGATGGCCAGCAGGCATTCGGCGATCGTGGTGCCGTTCCCCACGGTGACGGGAAGCCGGCGCCCGACCACCATCAGGGGTTGCGACGTCAGGGCGGGAACGCGCGCCGCGACGGCGCGCTCGGTGATGTCAGCCACGGGGGAAGTGTACGCGGGCCGGCCCGATCGGGCAGGCCATCCGGCCTGCGGGGAGCCGTTCACTGGTCGTTCCGCGAGGGCGCGTGGACAGGTCCGTCGCCGGTCCACGCTCCAAGGCGCGGCCTCTCCGCCGGCCGACCTCCGATACCCTCGGCCGGGTGGACCGAACCCGTCTCACCGGCATCGCCCTCGTGGTCGTCAGCGCCATCGCCTTCGGGTCCGGCGGCCTGTTCGCCCGGCCGGTCTACGACGCGGGTGCGGACTGGCTGACGCTCATGGCGTGGCGGTTCGGGATCGCGGCCGCGCTCGCCTGGGCGGTGCTCCTGGCCCGGTCCGGTGCACGACGCGCGCTGCGGGCGCTCCCGCGCCGGACCCTGCTCGTCTCCATCGGGCTGGGGGCGTGGTACGTCACCAACACGGCCACCTATTACGCGGGGATCGCCACCGTGCCGCTCGGACTGGCGGCGCTGATCATCTACATCTACCCGCCCGTCGTCGCGGTCCTGGCGCTTCGGTTGGGCCGGCCGCTCGAGGGTCGGCGCGCCTGGTCAGCGCTGGGCATCGCGGTGCTGGGCGTGGCGCTTGCCGTGGGCGGGATCGACGCGGCGACCGCGCCGCCGCTCGATGGGCTGCTGCTGATCATCGCGGCTCCGCTGTTCTACTCCGTGTGGATCATTATGGCGGCTCGGCACTCGGGCGAACGGAGCGACCGGACCGGCAGCGAGGCGGATGACGGCGCGTCGGCGTCCGTGATCGGGGCGGTCATGCTCAGCACGACCGCCGTCCTGTACTGGATCGCCAACCTGGCGATCGGCCACCCGGTGCTGCCGGCCGACATCCCGGGGGAGGCGTGGCCGGGGATCGTGGCCGTGGCGGTGGTCGCCGGGTTCGTGTCGGTGCAGGCGTTCTACGCCGGGGCCCAGCGGGTGGGCGCCGCGCAGGCGTCGCTGATCTCCACGGTGGAGCCGCTGTGGACGGTGGTGGCTGCGGCGCTGCTCTACGACGAGCGCCTCCGGCCCGTGCAGCTCGCCGGTGGCGCGCTGATCCTGGCGGGTGTCCTGCTGTCGCAGACGCGCGGCCGCCGGAGGGCCGGTGCCACGGACGCGGGCGCGCCCGGCGACGAGGAGCCGCCGCTCCCCCAGCCCGTGGTGCGGCTGGGCGAGGAGTAGGTCTCAGGCGGGCTGGGTGCCGGAGCCTTCAGCCGAGCGCGGCGCGGGCGGCGGCCAGCTGGGACCGCGCGCCGGACATCACCATCCCGGCGTCCGACCCGATGCCGATAAAGGTGTAGCCGCGCGCGCGGTACGCCGGGACCTCCGACGCGTCGCGGAGCAGGATCCCCGCGCCCTTGCCGTGGGCGATCGCCGCCGCCGCCACGCGTTCCAGCGCCGCGGTGAATGCCGGGTCCCCGAAGGCGCCGGGGATCCCCATCGAGTGCGAGAGGTCGGCGGGACCGACGAACAGCACGTCCACGCCGTCGATGGCGGCCACCTCGTCGGCGGCCTCGACCGCCGCGGGCGACTCGACCTGGAACACCCCGAGGATCCGCTCGTTGAGGGTCCCGATCAGCGGGTGGGCGACCGTCCCGTACCCGGCGCCGCGCGTCCCGGCGGCGACGCCCCGGATCCCGGCCGGCGGGTAGCGCATCCAGGACACCGTGTCCGCCACGTCGCTCACCGTCTCCAGCCGCGGGATCATCAGCCCGTCGGCGCCCAGGTCCAGCACCCGACCCACGCGCATCCGTTCGGCCGACACGACGCGCACGACCGCCGCCGTCGGCGTCGCCTGGATGGCCAGCAGCTGGTGGAGCAGCTCGCTCTCCGTGCCGGCGCCGTGCTCCAGGTCCACCACCGACCAGTCGTAGCCGGCCCGGGCCACGATCTCGGCGGCCCCGGCCGAGCCGAGGCTGATGAACAGCCCGATCGTCGGCTCCCCGGCCAGCACGCGGCGCCGGAGGTCGGGGCGGGGCGGGATCGCGGCAGGAGCGGTCGGATTCGTCATGGGCAGATGATGCCGGATACCGGCGTCGACGGCCGGCGCGGGGGCTCGTTCGGGCACGGCTCATTCCTGCGCAACAGGCGAGGGCGCCGTACCCGGACCCCCACCTTAAGTCGGTCGGGTACCAGTACCTTCGGGCCATTCCGGCCACCCGGTCGCGGGGGCTAGGTTCGGGGTCCACTCAGGCGAGCGGCCCATTGCTTCGCCGGTACGAGACAAGGAACCTCGAAGATGTCGACCCTCAGGTTCTACGCGCAGCGCGCAACGATGCTCCTCGGGACGCTCGCCGCGTTCACCTTCGTCATCAACGGCGCCAAGCGCTGGTTCTAACGCCCCGCTCTAGCGCCCCGCTGACGGCCACCGCCGAGGCTTGAGCCGCCGGGTGCCCCCGGCGGCTCAAGGATTCCCCCCGGGGGGGGTTCAGCCCCGGCCGCGCTCCCGCCACAGATTGCGGAGCAGGAAGCCCACGTTCGCCGGTCGCTCGGCCAGGCGGCGCATGAAGTACGGGTACCACTGCCCGCCGAACGGGACGTAGACCCGGACGCGCCAGCCGGCGTCGACCAGCTGCTCCTGGAGATCCCGCCGCACGCCGTACAGCATCTGGAACTCGAACGCGTCCCGCGCGATCCCCTCGGCCTCCGCCACCTCGATCGCCCGCTTGATCAGGCGGGCGTCGTGGGTGGCGAGCGCAGGGTAGCGGCCCGCCCGCAGCAGGCGGAGCATCAGTCGCTCGTACGCCTCGTCCACCTCGGCCTTGTCCTGCCAGGCGACGGATGCCGGCTCCTTGTAGGCGCCCTTGCACAGGCGCACACGCCCGCCGGCCTCGATGATCGCCTCGACGTCGGCATCGCTCCGGCGCAGCGCCGACTGGATGACCAGCCCCACGTCCGGGCCGCCATCCGCGGCGCCGTCCGACCAGCTCGCGGGTCGGACGGCACGCCAGAGATCGAGCGTGGCATCGATGGTGGTGTGGTCCTCCATGTCGATCCGGACGAAGGCGCCCGTCTCCACGGCCCGGGCGACGACGGCACCGATGTTCTCCCGGGCGAGCGCGGGGGCGATCTTGAGGCCCATCTGGCTGGGCTTGAGCGAGACGTTGCGTTCCAGGCCGCCTGCGGCCAGCGCGTCCAGCACGGCCAGGTAGCGGGTGGCGGCGGCGCGGGCGTCCGTCTCGGCCGTCACGGACTCGCCCAGGACGTCCACGGTCGTCAGCATCCCGGCGTCGCGCAGGCGCTCGATGGCGGGCAGGACCTCTTTCAGTGACTCCCCGGCAACGAATCGGCGAACCATCGGCCGGGTGACCGGCACCCTCGTGGCAAGCCGGCCGAGCGAGCGGCGATGGGAGAGCCAGAGGAGCATGGTGCGCATCGCGCGCTCGGCGACGTCACCGACCGGGGATCGAACGGGCATCGGGGTCTCGATGAAGTGGCTGGGTCAGCGGGGCGGGCGATCCGGGTTCGCGTACTTGGCAGGGGTCGTGCCAAGTTGCGCGTCGAGCTGGTCGCCCACCTCAACCGTGCGGCGGAAGGCGGCCCAGACGGCTTCGCTCAGCACGGTGCGGAGGCGGCCCGACTCCAGCTCGTGGATGGCGGCGGCGCTGGTCCCCGCCGGCGAGGTCACCATGTTCCGCAGGACGGCCGGGTGGTCGCCGGACTGCTTGGCGAAGCGGGTGCTGCCCTCGAGCGTCTCGATCACGAGATCGTGCGCGATGTGGCGCGGGAAGCCGAGGTGGACGGCCGCGTCGATCAGCGCCTCCATGACCAGGAACACGTACGCCGGACCGGTGCCCGAGACCGCGGTCGCCATCGCGACCCACTTCTCGTCCTCCACCTCCAGCTCCGCGCCGAGCGCCCCCAGCAGAGCCTTCGCCTGCGCGCGCTGCGCCTCGGTGAGATCGGAAGAGCGTCGTGTAG
>CAMTVM010000044.1:0-19851 GCA_947085195.1 uncultured Chloroflexota bacterium | reverse complement strand
GTGAACTGGTCGATGTACGGCCCCACGCTGTTCCACGCGTCCCGGATCTCCTGCACGGTGACCCTGGGCATGCCGGTCAGGTCGCTGATCTGGCCGATGATCAGGTCGATCACCTGCTCGATATCGGTGCACCGCCCCAGCCCGTCGCTGAAGGACGCGATGTGGTCGTGGAGCGTGCCGATCATGGCCGTGCACTCCGTGGCGAGGAGCGCCATCCATTCGCCGAGCGCGTCCGCCTGTTCCTGGACCGCCTCGACCGGACCGCGGATCCCGTCCTTGGCCGTCTCGAGGGATGCCGAGACGCTCAACATCGCCCGCCGGATGGCAACGTTCGCCGCTGCGGCCGCCTCGTTCGCCACCGCCTCGGCGGCGTCGGCGACGACGCCTTCGCCGAGATCCACGCTGGGGAGCCGGACCTCCGGCATGACCAGCCCGTCCAGCGCGCCCAGGACCGAGGCGCAGGCCGCGGAGATCGACGCGGCGTTTGCCTGCGCGCTGGTCGCGGACGCCGCGAGTTGCTCGACCATGCCGAGCTTGCGGTTCATGTCGTCCAGCCCGTCCCGCACCGCGTCGCGGATGAGCTGGAAGGCCGTCCTGCCGCCGGACAACGCCTCGGCCACCATGTTGATCTGTGCGATCTGGCCGTCTGCGTAGGCTGCCAGGGCGTCGACGACGATGTTGATCCCGTCGTACGTGGCGCGAGCCCGCGGCCCCTCGATGTCCACGATGAGCCCGGCGGCGTCAAGGGCCAGCGCCTGGGCGTGGAGCTCCGTCGGCGAGCCGACGTACGCCTTCCGGCCCTCGGTCACCAGGTTGCCCAGCCAGACGCCCAGCACGCCGTTGACCGCGGCGATGATGTTGGGCGTCGCGTTGCGCATGAACGCGGCCGCGAGCGTCAGGGGCTGCCTTCCCTGCTGGATCGGAGCGGTGTTGGCGGCGCCCAGGCTTGAGAGGCTGATCACGTCGAGCACGAGGTTGACGACATCGCCCAGGATGTTCGCCGCGTAGCCGTCGGCCAGCGTCCGCCACTGCTCGGCCTCGGCGCTGGTGGGGGCGTGGTTCGACTGGTAGAGCGTCTCCACCTCGATCACGATGTCGGTGCCCATCTGGACTTCGTCGAGGACCACCTTCACCGTGCTCAGGGCGGTGTTGGCCGCCGCGGTCAGGGGCGTGAACTCCACGCCCACGACGGATCCCGCCAGGCCGTCCTGGATCAGCTGGTTCACGTACAGGATGTGGCCGACGCCGTTGTTCCCGATGTTGACGAAGTTGCGGAACACGATCAGGCCGGTGGCGAGATCGGCGTTCTCGGAGTTCGGGATCGCGGCCAGGTCGCTGGCGAAGTTGAGCGAGTCTGCCGCCAGCCCGCCGAGCAGCCCCCAGCCCGGGATCAGGCGGGTGACCTCGAAGACGGTCCGCGCGGGGGGACCGAAGTCCGCGAGCATCTGGTTCCAGTCGATCCCGGTCGATGCCGTCTCGGGGGCGGGCAGGCCGCCTGGTCCGGTCGCAACCGGGGCTGCGGGGGCTGGTGCCGGCGCGGGAGCGGCGGCGGTGGTGGGGGCCGTGGGGGCCTGGTCGCCGGTGGCCGCCTGGGCCTGGTCGCCGGTGGCCGCTTGGGCCTGCCCTGCTGCGCCCGTCCGTCGGGCCGGGGTCGAGTGGCGTCCGGGACCGGCGACCGTCGACCCCGGGGCCGAGGGTACGGTCTTCTTCGAGGCCGGCTTCGTCGACTCCGCACCAGTGCCGGCGAACGGGACGGGCTTGACCATCCCGATGCCGGTGCCTGCGAACAGGTCGGCCTTCGTGGCGGCCCGGCCCTTTCCGGAGGCGCCCGGGAGGCCCTCGCCGCTACCCGGGGGTCCGCCACCCGGAGCGCCCCCGCCACCCGGCGGACCCGCCGCGGCATCGCCCTTCTTGGGCATCGCCCTCGGTTCGGCCGATCCGGCCTCGCCCTCGACCTCCTCGTCCTCGACCACGGGTTTGAGCGTCTCGACGGAGCCGGACTTCTGCGACCGCCCGATGGCCTGCACCGTCGCCCGGTTGCCCGCCACACGCTGGAGGGCCATCAGCGTCCCCGGGCTCAAGGCGCGCGAGAAGCCACCGGAACCGGCCGGCCCACCCCCGAGACCGGCCCCGATTCGCCCGAGTGCTGCGATGTCGTCAGCGACGGGTCCCGGCGTCTCGTGGTCGCTGGCGCGGGGCGAACGCCCGAGGACCTGGTCCTCGCGTTCTGCGAGCTGGGCGCGTTCAGGCACGGTGAACAGCGGCCGCGGACGGTTGCATCCCCGGATCGTGGGTCTCTGCAGGCCTGCTGGGGGTAGCGGTCCGGGCCGACGATCGGGCAGCGGAGGTGCCCGATCGGGAATCTCCGGGGACCGGGCGAGATCGGCGAGGTCGTCCCGGCGCCCGCTACCCGCGCGTGATCCTGTCCCAGGCGTCCTGCATCACCTGGTTCGTCTCCACCCCGGGGATCCGGGAGGTGCCGTCGGAGAGCTCGTCCACGCGGTCGGCGCCCTCCATACCGCGGAGGCTCTGGTCCGGCGTGTGCCAGCCGGAGAGATCCCGGACCCGGCGTGTCTCGCCCATCATCCGGCGGAAGATCGTGGCAGCATCGTCCGGGCCCCACTTGGCCTCCTGGGCCTCAACGGTGGGCGTGTCGCCGGTGGGCCGCATCGGCTCGGGAAGCCGGCGCCTGAACTCCTGCCAGGCGGCGTCGCGGGCGGCGTCGGCCGTCGCGCCGGTGGAGGGGGCGCCGGATGCCATCGCGTTGATCGCCGACGCGACCCGGCCCCAGGTCATCTCCCACGCGCGGTCGGTGTCGGCGACGTGCTCGTTCTCGCCCGCGAGGAGCCGGTTGGACCAGTCCTCCGAGACCTGGAGAAGGTGGTTGCCCGAGCCGTACGCACCCACGCGGTGGCGGCCGGGGGCCGGCCAGAAGACCTCGTAGTCGAGCGACGGGAGACGCACCTCCGCCGGCTTCACGTTCCAGGTGCCGCCGACCTGCTCCGTGCGCCCGATCCGGAAGATCGGCGGGTTGGCCACGTAGGTGGACCGGGTGAGGCCGCGGTTGCCCGGCGAGCCGACCGCCTCGCCGATCTCGCGCACGCCACCCGGCGGCTCCTTGCGGCGGTCCGTGCGCACCAGCCCCACGAGGTGCGCGACGGCTGCGTTGCCGACGGTCGCCTGGAGATCCCCGGCAAGGGCAATCCGGGACCCGAGGTCCAGGTGCTCGCCTGCGGCCGAGCGCGAGGCCAGGGCCCAGGGGGCGGGATGCGCTGACGTCCTCGCGGGCGCGATGGCAGGCTCCTGCGCGTCCAGCCGGTGGGCGCGCACCCGACGTGTCATGGCGGAGTCCTCGAATCGACGGGCGCCGTGTCGGCAGTCTACGCCGGGCTCGCAAGTGGGCCTGGGTCACCTGTCGGGGTCCGCGCCTCGTGCGCGCTCATTCCCCGCCTCACACCCGCCACGGCCATCCTGCACCACGCCGCTTACGGGGGGCTCCCTTAGCATGAAGCTGGCCGGTCTTGCCGGGTGCCCGATCATCGATCGGGACAGCAAAGGCAGCCGGAGGAGGAGCGCCGTGGCGCGGGTGGTCTACTCGCTTGTCGGTGTCGGTGGACGGCTTCGTCGAGACCCCGGGGCGCGAGCTGGACTGGGTCGTCATCGACGAGGAGCTCCACCGCCACTTCAACGACGAGGCCCGCCACCAGGCCGCGTTCCTCTACGGCCGCCGGATGTACGAGCTGATGGCCGGCTACTGGCCGACCGCCGACGAGGACCCCTCGATCCCGCCCGTGATGGCCGAATGGGCCGCGCTCTGGCGAGAGAAGCCCAAGGTCGTGTTCAGCCGGACGCTCGAGCGGGTGGACTGGAACAGCCGGCTCGTGCGGGGCGAGGCGGGCGCCGAGATCGCGCGCCTGCGGGCGGAGACGGACGGCGAGCTGGGGATCGGCGGCCCTGCCCTCGCGTCGACGGCGATGCGCCTCGGGCTGATCGACGAGGTCCGGCTCCTCGTGCAGCCGGTGATCCTTGGCTCTGGCACCCGGTTCTTCCCGCCGCTGGACACCCGCATCGGGCTGCGGCTCCTCGAGACGCGGACGTTCGGGTCCGGGGTGGTGCTGCTGCACTACGAGGCGAGCGGCGGCTGACGGATTCAGCCGTCACTTGTCGTCCGCCGGCAATCTGGACGTCGAGCGGAAATGGATGGAAGCATCCCGCTGGGCCCAAGTCAGGCCACCATTCCCTGCACCAGTGCCAGCGCCAGCGCGGCAGGACCGCCCGGTCGGCCCTTTCCGATGGCCACAGCGGAGGAGCTTGCGTCCGGCCGGTCGTGGATGGCCGCATGAGACACCACCGCCAAGGCTCGCGGTCGCGACCGGAAAGCTGGACGGCGACATCATCAACGATGCCCTCGAGGCGCTCGGTGCGAGCGCGACGGTCCAGCTGCGGACCAGTCCGAGCGCCTGGGGCGGGTGCGAACAGAACCGCCGCCACGTGGCCGTGCTGGAGCAGGTGTTCGCGACCGGGCTCCTGGGGCTGCCGAAGCGGGCACGTCGGGGCATCGGGGTCGTCGTAGGCGCGCGATCATGACCATCGAGATCCGCTCGCGACGAGCCTCTCGGACCGCGTGCCGGCCCGGGACGGCGCGAACGAATAGCATTGTTGCGCGGAGGTCTACGAGTCGCGCAATCGGATGCCGAGGTCGCTCGTCTGGAACAGCCTCGCGTACCGGCGAGCCCGCGCTCGCGCGCCGATCTGGCTGGCAGGGGGATGCCGACCATCGCTCGGCCGGCGCCACAGGTCCGCCTCGGCGATCCCGCGAGCGATCGCACTCGCCTTCATCCACCCGCTGCCGTGGCGTCGGAGGACATCCGCCATGACGCTGTGCAGGCCCGGAGCCCCGTACTCTGCCGCCTGCTCCGCGATCGCCCGGTCCCGGGTCGGCGCTGCAGGATCGGACCGCGGCGGACTGGTGGCAGCGCCGTTGCCGAGAACCTCCGCTAGGATCCCGGCGAGCTGGTCCACGTAGACCGGTCGCCACTGCCGGACCGGGAATGGGAGGACGTCGACGTTGCGATCATCGGCGCCGGCGATGCGCGCCGCCCTACGCGCGGCGGGCGCGATGCGGCGCAGCACGACGAGGACCCTGGCCGGCCGTACCTCCCGGATCGTCCGGGCGAGCGCCGGTATCCCAGCGCCAACCGCGCGGGTTCGCTCCGTGGCCGTGGACCGATCGACGGGATGCTCCGCAAGGTCCACGAGCCAGCAGCCGAGCTCCTGGAACCAGGCCAGGAAGGCGTCGCCCTGCGGCGGCTCCACGACGTTGAGGGCCAGGCCGAACGCCTCTCGGGTAGCGCGATACAGATTCGAGTCGGCTCGGTAGAAGTGGGTCCCACCGGCCGGGGAGGACTCGCCGACGAACAGCACTCGGGTCGCAGACGGCCGGTACCGTGCCCGGAGTCCGGCGATCGCGGCGTCATCGTCGTCCGCCACAGGGTGCGGTGGCGAATCCGTCGGCGGCGCTCCGGGCGGTGGAGGGTCGTCGCCCGCTCGCAGCCGCTCGAGGGCGACCGGATCCACTGAATATGGGATCCCGGCCTCCGCGATGCGGTCGAGCATCTCGTACAGATCCACCCCGGCAACCTCTGCGGCCGACCAGGCGGAGCGGCGGCCGGCCGCATACTCCGCGATCCCAGCCTCCATCCGACGTTGAGCCAGCCCGTCGGCAAGCAGCCGACGAACGAGCTCGGTCCGATCGACGCCCTGGGCCCTGGCGAGGGCGTCGATCCCGTCGAGCAGGTCGCGATCCAGGCGCAGCGTCACCTGCGAACGTGTCGTCCGGTCGTCCTCGTTCGGGTTCATCGCCGCTCCCGGATCAGGTTCAACAGCACATCAAGGTCGCTCATCTTCAGGTTGGTCAGCCGCGCGAGCTCGCGGATGCGTCGCTCCAGCAGATCCCCGTCCGGCGTGCCTGCGAACAGCACCTCGACCAGGTGGAGCGTCGCGATGCCCAACGCGCGAGCCAGCCGGGCCGCCTGGCGCTCGTGGAAGCAGACGGTCCAACCGCGTGCCAGTCCGAGGGCGAGGACATCGAGCTCACCACTGTGCATTCCGCCGTATCGGCCTGCAAGGTCCGCCGCCAGCCGGCTCTCACGCACATCCAGACCGACGACGATGAGCCTCCCCTCCTCGCGCATGCGCACGATGGTCGCGATCTCCGGGTGACGGAAGGCGAGCTCCGGTCGAGCCGCCTCGGCGAACACCGAGGGCGGCACGACGGCTGTGCGACCGGCGATCTCAACGGCATCGAAAGCATCCAACTTGCCAAGGTAGATCAGCGGGCCGGCATCAAGGACGAGGTCCATCAATGCATCCCGCTCGATACCATATCGCCTACATTACAAATGATGTCGGTTCGCGTCAACGCGATCAGACGAGCGTGCCGAACACGATGTCCTCGCCCTGCACGAACAGGATGCGCTTGCCGGACGCCTCGATCGCCTCGAACGGGGTCTGGTCATGGATGACGAGGTCCGAGAGGACCAGGCGGCCACGGCCGTCGAGGTGATTGAAGTCCGCCCGGATCGTGATCATGTCGGCGTTCCTCGCCAGCGCTTCTCCCACGGAACTGGATTGAGCTCCGGCTGCCACAGGATGCTGTCGAGCTCCTCGGCCGTCAAGCCGAACAGGTTGCAGTGGTTGGGGGGGCTCGCCGGGGTCATCCGTCGGCACAGCGAGTCGGCGTCCCGAATCTCGCGGGGCGAGCCCGTTGCGAACTGGCGGCGCCTTCGCGGGGTCGCTGGCAGGCGGCGCGCTCAGGCAAAGACGCGGAAGTGGCGCTCGTCCAGGAGTCGGGCAACGTCGGCCCGGTGCGGCACGTTGCCGAGGTCGATGCCCAGGCTCACGTCCAGGAACTCCACGCCGATGGCGATCCCGTCGGCCGCGTAGTCGACGCTGACCCGGTCCGTGAGCTGGACCGTGCGGTCCACGTCGCGGCGCTCGAAGTACACGTACACCGCGTCAACGGCCTCGTCGTATGTCAGATACATGGCGCTCCCGTCCTGATGATGGTCACGATGATGCACCTCTCGGCGGAAACGGGTTGGACGACGACCTTGATCCGACTCCCGCCGATGCAGCCCCATACGATCCAGCGGCCCCGATGCCCGGGCTCGAGGTCCGACGATTCTCGGACGAGAGACTCGACGTCTGCTGGATCGACACCCCGCTCCCTCGCGCGCTGCAGCCCATGCCCGCCTCCCCAGGTGAGCGTGCACGTCCTGAAGTCGAACATCACCGTCCCCTTGGACGATGGGCTCCGAGGAGCCCATCGTCACCATCTCACCAAGCCACCGAAGCGCGCACCCGTCAAGCGCGACGCCATCCTCGCCTACCGCACTTGCCTGGGACTTACGTGGCGGCCGTGAACGGGGGCTGGCGACAGACAGCCGGGCCTCGACGCGCTCGCGGCGCTGCTGGAGCGGCGGCGCGGGCTTGCTGCGGCGCGGGCTTGACCTCGGCCCGGTGCGGCGCGGGCTTGACCCCGAGTCACTGAATCGCTCCATCCCGGCGTCCCAGGCCTCCAGGAACGACCTTTCGCGGCAGGACCGGGACGGGCTGTCAGCGACTGCCGCCGAGGAAGCCCCCACCAGTCCCCGATAGCGGGGTTTGCTGACCCTGGGTCATGCTGGGCGGACCGGTCAGGCCCACCGGACGACGAGGAGACGCGGGAACCAGCGGGTGGACACGCGCAGCTCCCGGCGGCATATGCTCACTTGACATGCACTTTACGTCCACGTAAAGTGCACAGCGTGAGGAAGCTGGACGGCGACATCATCAACGATGCCCTTGAGGCTCTCGGTGCGACCCTCGTCCTTCGGGGCCTCTCCGCGAACCTGGTCATCATCGGGGGCGGCAACCTCGTCTACGCGGGACTGGTCACCAGGACGGTCACCAGAGATCTCGACGTGGTCGGCCGTCTCGACGCGGGCGCGGTGGTCAAGATCGCCCCCATGCCGCAGGCTCTGGCACAAGCGATCCTCGATGTCGCTCGCCAGTTCGACCTCGCGCCGGACTGGATCAACACTGGGCCGATGTCCCTGCTCGACAAGGGCTTGCCCAGCGGCTTCGTGGGTCGCCTGGAGCGGGAGGAATACGCGGGTGCGCTCACGATCTGGTTCGCCGCTCGCCGCGACATCATCGCTCTCAAGCTCTACGCAGCCGCGAACCCCAACCTCAACGACCCCAACGTGGGCCGGCACATCCAGGACCTCCGGGACCTTGTGGCCACAGCGGAGGAGCTTGCGTTCGGCCGGTCGTGGATGGCCGCATGGGCCGACGCCGGCCTGCTCGCCGCTGCGGATTCCGTGATCGGGAACCTCACGGGATGACCAGCGCCGATCTCGCCTCCGGCCTTGCGCAGGTCGCGTGGCGCCAGTGGACCGGTCTCGGCGTCACCGGCCGCATCGCACCGGCCACCACTCCGGTTGATCCTGAGGCGCTGATCGCGTTCACCGGCTCGCTTGGGGAGCGGGACGTCCGCCTGCGCGATGCGGCGATCGACTGGTGCGTCGCCGCAGGGCGCCTCGTCAACGGAGCCCGGCTCTCGCAGGTCACCCGCGAGATGGGCGTCGACGCCGACGAGGGTGTCCTGCGGTTCGTGGCAACGGTCAGGGCCGCCGGCGGGCCCCGGTGGGCGGACTCGACGGCCGCCCCCCTTGCCTACTCCGGTCGTGGCAAGGTCCAGGTCTCGTCGCTCGGGCAGGACGCACGCTGGCTGCTCCGCCTGCGCGCCTCCGTCGGCGTCAACGCTCGGGCCGATATCCTGTCCTGCCTCCTGACCGAGGACGATCCCATCCTCGTGGTCGAGCTGGTTCGGCGCACGCGCTTCGCCCGCACCAACGTTGACAAGACGCTCGCACAACTCGCGCTCGCAGGGCAGGTCGAGCTGCTCTCATCGGGCGAGCGGGATCGGAAGGCCTGCCTGTCGAGTCGTTCTGCGTTCGCGACGTGGCCACGGCCCTCGGCACGTCCCGCGGACTGGACCACGCTCTACACGGTAGCGCGCCAGGCGATGGCCCTTGTCGAGACGACGGCGGCCTTTCCCGATGCCGTCTTCGGCATCGAGGCGCGCTCGTTCCTGGACAGGGTGAGAGGGCCCCTTGGTGCCGCGCACCTGCTGGCTCCCTCGCCCGCGACGACCGGAGCCGCCTTCGTCGAGGAGATGCGCGTATGGATCGGGTCGCTCCCCGGGTTGCTGGACCAACTCTGCGGCTGATCGGGGCTGAGGCAACCCAATGGGCGACATCCTTCGTCGCCCGGCGGTCACTGACCCGCAGGCTGCTGCTCGAGGCCGATCGTCGTGACGGCGTGCTTCCGGGCGGACGAGAAGGCTGCCACCGCCAGCGGGATCAACGGCCTGATCTGATCCACGACAAGCCGCTGCGGATGGATGACGACGATCGCGAGGTCGTACTTCGCCAGGTTCTGCTGGTGCCCGAGATTCGTGTCGCCGGTGACGAAGACATCGCACGTCGTCGACAGCGCCGTCAGCAGGGCGCCGTTCTTCATCCCCTACGCGCCCTATCCCGTGACCTCGAGGAGCTGTCCGACCTCCTCGAGCGCGGCGATGGCCTGTGCGCGCGTCACCGACGGGTAGTGCTCCACGAAGGCGTCCACCGACTGGCCCTCCGCGAGGTAGTCGAATAGGACCTTCACGGGGATCCGGGTACCCGTGAACACCGGGGCACCGCTGTGGGTCTCCGGGTCACGCGTGATCGGTGGCTTCGTCTTGTTCGGCATCGTGGGTGGCCTCCACCCGTAGCCTACGCGCAAGTTCATCTCGAGTCACCACGCAGGGGGCGTCGATTCGTCGGCTCCCCGCCAGCCTACAGGCGGCCGCTTACCTGCGACTCACCTCTGTCGCTCCCCAGCCCGCCGTCACTCCGATCGAGCAGAACCGCCGGACGCGGGTACTGATGCTCTCGGGCGGCGGGGTGGCCGCGACCCTCGACGACGTCCGGGCGTTTGTCGAACGGCTCTCCAAGCTGCTGTACGACCTCGCGAGACGGGGCGAAGCCGCCGTGCGCGCTCGAGGGGAGGCGGCGTTCGAGGAGGTCGTCGACGACTACCTGGTCATCGAGATGGGGGCCCGATCAGGGGTGCCTGTCGGCGCTTGACGGCCCGCGCGCGTACTCCTCCAGCAGGCCTCGCACGACGTCGCTGACGCTGCGCCCCTCGCTCGCCGCTCTCGCGGCCGCCCGATCGCGCAGCACCGCGGGGACGCGAACCGAGATGCGGGGCGAATGCTCCCCTGCCCCCGGGTCCAGGAACGGCCTCCCGCGACGTGGTCGCCGTCGCGACAGGTCATACCCCGCATCGGCCTCATCGGCCAGGCGATCCAGGTCTTCGTCGGTCAGCTGCCTGGCGCTCCTCGTCGTCACCGCCATCGCATCACCTGCTCGTAAGTGCGCTCATGCCGTCGTCTCGATCGATGCGATCGGGATCGTCGTCCGGAACGGACAGCGGATACGGACACGTCGAGAACACGAAGGTCGCTCGTTCCCTGCTGATGCCATGCCTCGCGGCCGAGCGCCGGAAGATGATGGCCACCGCATCCTCTTATTATGTCTGACCCAAATCGGGTGTCAACGCCCGATGCCCACGTTGGGACTGCGGGGCGGAGGTACGGTACGACGCGGAACTTACGTGTGGCTCACCCGACAACTGGCACGGACTCGCCAAGTCCCCCGCCGGCCGGCCCGTCCCGATCGCGTGGGTGCAGGAGGCGCTCGATCAGCTGGTCCGGGACGGCGAGATCGCGATCAACATGACCGGCTCACCGGTCATGGATGCCGATGTCCGAGAGGATCAGGCGCCGCGGCCGTTGAGTTCCGGCGCCCACAGGATGCAGTCGGGCTGCGCTATCCCGGGACGCTCACCTGTCGCGGACGCTCGACGATCCGGAACCCGACGGAGCGCAGGACCCGGGTGATGTCCTCGGGAAACGGGAGCCCGTCCAGGAGGACCCCGTTCCGTCGGGGCGACAGGATCTCGATGCCGATGACGGAACCGTCGGCGGCGTAGTTGATACCGCGGGCATCGTCGAGGCGGACCTGGTGGTCCCAGGCGGCGTCGCTCAACGTGAGATACGCGGCGTCCACGGACTCGTCGTATTCGAGCAGCATCTCGGTCTTCATCTTGGGCCCCTGCGCCAGATGGTCACCACGCGAAGGTCGTCAGTATCCACCACGACCTCAACCCCCACCTCGCCGAACCAGCGCGTCCGGATCTCGCGGAGGTCATCGTGATCGGACGGCCTGACGGTGTCGGGGTCGTCGTAGGCGCGCGCGATGATGGCCATCGAGATCCTCTCTCGGCGAGCCTCCCGGATCGCGTGCCGGCTCAACCGGCTGGGATGGAATTCGCCGCTCACCGCCTGTGCCACCGCCTCGGATGTGGAGTTCCGAACGGTACGCAGCGACGCTTCTCTCGCGCTTACCATCGCGGGAGCGCGTGTCCTGTGCCACGAGTGCCGGCGCCGGCGGGGCAGGGCCGCCCGAGGGGAGAGCCGATGACCGAGCGGATCGACGCGAGGGACCTGCTCGCCGGCCTCACCGGGCAGCTGATCCATACGCTCACCGGGGCGCCGAACCGGTTCCAGCGCGTGGAGGCGACCGCCGTGACCGTGGCCAGGGGGCAAGTCCCCTGCCGGCCGACCCGTCCCGATCGCGTGGCTCGGGGACGCGCTTGATCAGCTGGTTCGGGACGGCGAGATCGCAGAGGCCGCCTATGCGCTCTCGACGAGCTCCTGAACGGTCTTGAAGTACCGCCCGTGCGTCCGGCGCAGGATGTCTTCGGATCGTGCGCTGAGGAGGACGACCTCGATGTGCGGCTCCAGGCGATGCTCGCGCTCGAGCTCGAAGCGGCGGGCGAGCGCAGCGTCGCGCTCGTTGTCCCCGTACTCCTTCACCTCAAGGGCACCGGTTGTCTGGTTGTACACGATCAGGAACTGCGGCACGTGAACCTCCGAGGCGGACTATAGCGCGGCACCGCGCTCCAGAAGATCCTTCAATCGGGCCAGGACCTCCCGCATGTCGCGCCGCGCCTGCTCAAGCTCGATGCGTTCCATTCCGGTCGGCGCTTCACCAGCATCCACGGCGAGGTTCTGGTTCGCCGCGACTTCCTCGAGGGCATGCATCGCGTCGGACATTCCCCTGATGAGCCCCCAGAGATCCCGCCTCGTCATCTCTCCGACTCTCCGCCCTGGATCCACCGGCAGACCTCCGTACCGGATGTCCCGGCCCCACCGGTCCGCGAGTCGCTCGACGATCTCTGCCCACAGGTGCTGTGGAACCGTGCGGACCTGGATCTCACACCAACAGCGGCCGATCCCGACGACCACGTGCACGGCCCGGTAGCCGTGTGAAGGCGTTGCGCGACGGTCGATGACTCGAGCCCCCTCGAACTCGCGGACCAGGGCGGCGACCATCCGGTCCTGCTCGGACAAGTCCATGTCATCGACGATCCGGACCCCGGCGATGTCCTGGATCCGGCTCAGCTTCGTTGGCTGACGCTTGAGCTTGTCGTGCAGGGTCTGGATGGTCTTGATCCTCGCGGCCTGTTCCACGCCGGGAACGGCCCGTTCGACGCGCGTCTGCAACTCGACGAGGGCCGACTCGTGTTGGCCTCGGAAGCCCTGCAACGCGGCCAGATCAGACTCCGGGATCTCGTCGCTGACCCTGAGCCGCTCACCGAGTCGGTCAGCCTGCGAGGTGGACAAGCGTTCCATGGACGCGATTGTGGCAGTCATCACTTCACGCGGCCTTCGCAGACCGCCATCGACTACTGTCGGGCGAATACGGAACGGCGACGGGCGCGTCCTGTGCTACGGGTGCCAGCGCCGTTCCGGCAGGGCCGACAGCTGCTCACCGGCCTCACCGGGCAGCTGATCCACACGCTCAGCGGGGCGCCGAACCGGATCCTGCGCGTAGAGGAGACCGACGTGATCGTGGCCACGGGCAAGTCCCCCGCCGGCCAAACCCGTCCCGATCGCGCGGCTCGGGGACGCGCTCGACCAGCTGGTCCGGGACGGCGAGATCGCGATCAACGTGGAGACGGTCCGCTACCGGAGCGCGTTCGTGGGCGCGGAGCTCGCGACGCTGCCGGGCGCGACGATGTCGCTGCGGCCGGCGATGGTGCGGCTGACGCGAGGCGATCGATAGGAGGACGAACCCGATGACGAGCCACCGCTACTGGGCCATGCGCACCGACCAGGCGCGCCGGGCGTTCACCTGGCGCGAGCTCCGGGCCGGCCGCATGCGCCAGGGCTGGGGCATCCGCCCCGACGACAACCTCGAGCACCTCCAGCGGATCCGGCGCGCCGGCGGGCGGCTGGACGACTTCGGGCGCGAGGTCTGGCTGGGCAACCGGCGCCTGCTGCCGACCGAGCCCGGCTCCATGCAGGTCGGCGACATCGTCGTGCTCCCCCACCTGCCGCGGTACGGCGCCTGGTCCGTGGTGAGGGTGATCGGCGGCTACCGGTACGCGGTCTCGGACGAGCCGAATACCTGGAACGGCGCGCCCGACTACGGGCACATCCGGGACGTGGAGCTGCTCACGGACGAGCGCGGGATCGACAGGGTTCGCGAGGGCGTGCCGGAGGAGCTCCGGAAGGCGATGCGGAACCGGCAGCGGTTGTGGTCGCTCGATCCGGTGGCGGAGCAGGTCGAGCCCTTCCTGGTCGGGCGGCCGCGCTAGGATCAACGGACCGTCCAGAAGAGAGCACCAGAGAGCCGTGGAGGGGGCGTGGGACGCAAGGAGATCCGGTTCTGCCGCACGTGCGGGGCGCTGGCTCCCGATCAGGGTCGGTTCTGCGCGTCCTGCGGCGCGAGCCTCAACTTGACGAGCCCGTACCCCAGCCCTCCGGCGGCGGGACCGTCCCAGCCCTTCGGCTCGACCACCCAGGTCGTCCCTCCAGCCGTGCTGACCCCGAGCGTCGGCGGTTCCGTCCGGATGGGCTTCGGGATCGCCTGCGGCATGTTGCTGTTCTTTGTGACCATCGGTGTCGTGGCGGTGATCGCGATCCTCTTGGCGACATCCACGATCACCTGGCCATTCGCCCAGCAGGGCCAGCGGTTCGAGGGCGTGGGACCGGCGGATTCGGCGCCCATCGCGCTCGAGGGCGAGTACCTGGTCGAGTGGACGGCCAAGCCGACATCACCCCAGGCGTGTCGATTGCAGGCGTCGCTCATTGCGCAGTCGAGACCCATGGCCCAGATCGATCTCATGAACCTGCCGATCGAGGCGACGCCGGACGCGACCAGTGGGCGGTTCACGATCACCGTCGCCGCGGCGCCGTACGTGATCCACGTGGAGTCCGGCTGCAGCTGGTCGATTCGGCTCGTGCGTCCCTGACGCGCGTTTGCCAGTCCCGCCATGGGGCTCGTCAGCCCGCCGCCACCTTCGAGTAGCCGTAGATCCCCGGGGGCATCGGACGCTCCAACTCCCAGATGATCTGTATCGGCTTGTCTGACTTGCTGCTGACGTGGCGCGCGGGGCCCAGGCACACGAAGGGGTTGCTCACGCCCCGGTCGTCGTCGTTGTTCTCGCGGACGAACAGGATGACCCGGGAGCCGCGGGCGATGTGGTTGGCGTACCGCTGGCCGGTGGGCGACGCCCTCGTCGTCCTGGATTGGGACTCCCAGTGGAAGAGCGTCGGCGAGATCGGGTAGTCCTGGTAGCGGGTGGTCGGCGAGTAGTCCTCGTCGGCCTTGTTGAGGGTGACGAAGAACAGGTCCGACTGGTGGGCCTCGGACCAGATCGGGCCCTCTCGGCTCTCGCGGATCGTACCGTTGCTGACGAGCCCGTGCGCCGCGAGGACCTCATATCGGCCGTACGACGCGTGGCTGTGGATGGGCACGATCCCGTACGGATCGATCGCGTCCGTGGCCGCATAACCACGCTCCCGGAGCACCTCAAGCAGCTCCACGAGCTCCTCGCGCATCGCCGGCGTCCGCCACAGCTCGGCGAACACCGCGCCCATCTCCACGACCGGCCGCTTCCGCTGCCCCAACGCCGCGAAGAGCATGAGCTGCAGCCGGCCCTCCCGCGTATCCGGACGCGCAACCGGAGGCGGCGCCGCAGCCGTCAGCCACGACCGCCAAAACGAATACCTCTCGTCATCGTCAACGTGCAGCAGCTTTCCGAGGGCTTTCGAATACTCGGCCTCCTCCGGTGCCGGCGCAGCTCGCAGGTGCCCAGCGGCGCGCCTGGCGGCCGTGAACGTGGATCCCGGCCCTGGGTTCGCATATAGATCCGGCAAGTCGAAGGAGCTCTTCTCGATGAACTCCCCCAACGTCGTCGATGCCGGCAGCCCACGGAGGTCGTCCACGAGTGCCCGCCGCGTGTTGCGGATCGCGGTTCGCAGGTTCTCCAGCACGATCTTCTGGGAGATCTCGTCCAGGCGGATCGCGCAGCCGGGCGGCATGAGCGGGAACCCGTGCTCCAGCGCCTTCTCCACTTGTCGCCGCGTGCCGCCCACCATCGCTCGATAGCGGATGTCGAACCGGTACTCCGCGTGGGCCTGGCCGATGAAGTCGAGGACGGTGAGGACGCTCTTGCCCTCCGCCCAGCGAAGGCCGCGGCCCAGCTGCTGCAGGAACACCGTCGCGCTCTCGGTCGGCCGAAGGAGCAGCAGCGTGTCGACCTCGGGGATATCGACCCCTTCGTTGAAGATGTCGACCGTGAAGATGGCCCGAAGCTCGCCCCGCCGCAGCCGCTGTACGGCGTCAAGTCGGGTCGGCGCGTCCGTGTCGCCATCCAGCGCCACCGACGCCAACCCTGAGGTGTTGAACTGCTGCGCCATGAACCTCGCGTGGTGGATCCCCACACAGAACCCGAGGGCCCGCATCTTCGCGGGATCCAGCACCCATTCATGCACCGAGTCCAAGATCCGCTGCGCCCGCACGTGATCGCCGGTCAGCACGCCTTCCAGCTCTGACGTCACGTACCGACCGCGCTGGAACCCCACGCCTCGGAGGTCGGTCCCGTCCCCTACCCCGAGGTAGTGGAACGGGGACAGCAGTCCCTGATCCAGCGCTTCCCACAGCCGCATCTCAGACGCGATGCGCTCGTCAAACCAACGAAGGACGTTCTTGTTGTCCGCACGCTCCGGGGTGGCCGTCAGCCCCACGAGCACCTTCGGCTTCAGGTGCTTGAGCAGCTTGATGTAGGTGTCCGCCTCGGCGTGGTGGAACTCGTCCACGATGACGACATCGAACTGCATCGGATCCAGCTGCTCGACCCCCCGATGCAGCGACTGGATCGATGCGAACACGTGATCCCACCGAACCGGCCGCTCGCCGGCGATGAACCGCTCCCCGAACGACGGATCGTCCAGCACCTGCCGGTAGACGGCCTGGCTCTGCTCGAGGATCTCGTTCCGATGCGCCACGAACAGCAGCCGCTCGTACCCTGCCTTGCGGAGGCGCTGGTAGTCGAAGGCGGACACCCACGTCTTGCCGGTACCGGTGGGCGCGACGACGAGATTACGGAAGTGCCCGCGCTGCCGCTCCGCGCTGAGCGCTTCCAGGATCTCCACCTGGAACGGCTTCGGCTCCACGTGGATGCTCAGCCGATATGGCGCCGGGATCGCACCCGGCTTGTTCTCCGCGTCCAGGGCGGCCTGCAGGCGCTCGCCGTCCACCCGCGGGTCGTAGGACTCGAACTCGGGCTCGTTCCAGTACTGCTCGAACGTCGCGCGGATCCGGTCGATGATCGCCGGGTTGTCTACCGCCGTGGCGCGAACGTTCCACTCCAGCCCGTCCAGCAGCGCCGAATGCGTCAGGTTCGAGGACCCGACGTACGCCGTGTGGTAGCCAGAGTTCCGCTCGAACAGCCAGGCCTTCGCGTGCAACCGCGTCCGGGAGGTCTCGTACGAGACCTTGACCTTCGCGCCGAGGCCCACCAGCTCGTCGAGCGCCCGCTTCTCCGTGGATCCTGTGTACACGCTGGCGATGACCCGCATCTCGCCGCGATGGAGGAGGAATTCCTGGAGTTCCTGACGGATCATGCGCACGCCCGCGAACCGCACGAAGGCGCACAGGAGGTCCACACGATCCGCGCTCTGGATCTCGAGCGCGACCTGGGCGCCGATCTGCAGATCCTTGTGTCCGTTGACCAACAGCACGCTGTCCCGGAGCGGGATCCCGGGCCGTGGCCGGCGCTGCCTGTCGCGCCCCGGCACGGATGGCGTCTCGACGTCCAGGAGGATCTGAGCGTCGGAATCAACGATCCCGTCGGTGTCGCGGTCTGTGGAGTAGGCCGCGAGCACTTCCAGGACTCGATTGGCCAGATCGATCTGGGCACCACGGCGATCGCTGGTCGAGGCCGGAATGCCGCCGATCCGCTCCCTCGCACGCCCGTGGATGTGGCGCGCGAGGATGTCTGCCATCGTGGCGTCGTCGATCGCCTTCCATTCAACGAGCCAACCCAGGGCCCGAGCGCGTTCGATACGAGCCCGCAGCGCCTCGGTGACGAGGGCCTCGTGGAGGCCGGGGGTCAAGTCCTCGGACATGTCAGCCACGATGGCCGCCGATTCGAAACAGACAGTTTCGGGCACCTGGAACGGTCACGCCGCATCCTCCGGCTGATACTCACTCGCCGAAGCCCTCTTGCGGGCGTCCGCATACATCACGACAGCGAGCTTCGCGCCGGCTTCTTGTTTCTCCTTCACAAGGGCATTGAATCGTTCGAGGCGGGCTTCCGCGCCCGCCTTGTCCACTCGGACCACCAGGTAGACCCGGTGCTCTGTCTGCTCGGCCGTTGCGTACTCCTCGACCTGAACGAGGAAGCCGTGCTCGAGGCTCTGGTTGCTCGTCAGCTTCACCTCCACGACCACCTTCGCGTGAGCGCCGTGGCTGAACTTGAAGTCCACTTTGCCACGACCGGCGTCGGCCTCGGGACTGATGTCAAGGTCATTCGCATGACAGTAGGCGTAGGCAATGCCGTAGAACAGCTTCTGAGAAAAGCTCTCGCGACGCGGCTTGCCGTCATCGCGATACAGAAGTACCGATAGGCCGCCTGTGTCTAGCAGGAAACCGAACTGCCGACAGATCTCGACCACGACACGCAGAACGTCCTCGCCTGTCGGAAAAGCCGGGAGGACTAGCTCAAGAGGGAAGTTGCCCGCGAATTGACGAGACGCCCCGACCCACGTGACCTCCCCGGCGGGGTCACGAATGAAGTCGTACGGGACTGGCGGAACGTTTCGGTAGGCCTCGAGGACTTCCCTGAAGAGCTGCGGATCCTCCAGTAGCCTGCCTTTCAGGTACTCCTTGGGAAAGTGACGTGCCTTCCTCCACGTCGAGCCAATGATCTTGTTTACGCGATCGCGCAGGTCGACGTTGAATGAGATGACGGCGTCGATCTCATCCCAGCTCTCCGCGATGGGCAGGTCGCGGAGGATTGAGCGGGGGAGCAGGAGGATCGGGGCATCGTTGAATGGATTCCACGGAAGCAGGAACGTGTGATCACCGATGTTCAAGTCTCTGCGGTCGCCAACGCCGACGGCATCGAAGACGCGCTGTGAATACGCGGCGATCTCCGTCACTACGATGCTGCCCAGCATGTCGCTGATGCGGTCAGCCCCGACGTTCTTCTCAAGCAGGCCCATCAGCTCGAAGAAGGATGGATCGCGAATGCCTGCGTCGATGATGGCCTTTGCTGTAACGAGCATCTGCGATCGAAGGCGGTTGCCCATTCCCGAACCGCCCGTGCCACGCCGGTCGGAGTACCCGATGCAGAGTCCCTTGAATTCAGGAAAGGTGAATAGGCGCTCTGCTGCCCGCCAGAACGCGTCAGCAGGGAGTTCCGACTCTGCCAGCAACTTCATCACGTCGGTGAAGCGCTTCTCGACCGTTGCTCCCGCCGTGCGGAACTCGCTGACTTCGCACGCCCGAATGAGGGCCGGATCAATGAACAGCCTCGTATCGACATCGAGCACTGGATCAAAGGCGTCTAACTCTTCGAGCGCGCCCTCGCTAATCCCCAGATGCTCGCTAACCATCACAGGCATGTCCCCCTCCTTCCGCGTGCGTTCAGGCGTTTCCTCATCTTGACCATCGGCACTTTGCTTGCCTTGCGGGCTGCCGCAGCCCGCTCACGGTGCCCGCTCCGGGCACATCGCCCGGTAGTCACACCAGTGGCAGGCGTCCCCGCTCGGCGTCGCCGCGAAGTCCCCGGCACGGACCCTCCCCACCCGGACCAGGATGTCCTCCCGCGCCGCGTCGAGCTGCTCGTCCGTCCGGACGGTGCTCAATCGCGTGGCGCTCTCGGTGAAGTACAGCGTCACCCGTTCCGGCGTGCCCAGGCCCAGCGCGTCCCGGCAGGCCAGCGCGTAGATGGACAGCTGGAGGCTCTCGTCCACGCCCTTCTGGCTGCTGATCCTGCCGGTCTTGTAGTCGATGACCTCGATGCCGCCGCCGGGGAGCCGGTCGATGCGGTCGATCTGGCCGTTTGAGATCAGGGCGTGGGTCATCACGCCTGCGTGTCCTTCGGGAGGTCCGCATCCGCGGGTGGACCGGAACGCTTCCGCTTGCGGACGGCCTTCACCGCGACTGGCTCCGGCTCTCCGCCAAACAGCGTCTGCTGTTCGGCCACCCTTGTCCCGGCCGCCGACGTGTCCGCAACCGCCTCCGGGATGACCCCCACGCATCCCAGGTCTCCGGCACCTTCCGGCCCGCCTGTCATCGCGATCGCCCCACGAGACACCAGCGCCTGGTTGCCGGACGGCATCCCTTCGCCGATCTGCACGTGGACGGGCACCCATCCTGCCTTGAGCGCCTCGGTCGCACC
>CAMTVM010000043.1:0-16624 GCA_947085195.1 uncultured Chloroflexota bacterium | reverse complement strand
CCGGCTGGCGCCGGCTCCTCGCCCCGTTCGCCGGACCCCGCTTCGCCTTTGCCGCACCCCTCGGCTCCGGCCTCGCCGCCCTGGGCATCGTGGGTGTCCTCCTCGCCGGTTCCGGCGTGCCGCTGGGTGGCGGCGCGGCGGCAGCGCCCCAGTCCGCGGAAGAACCGTTTTTCGCCGCGTCACCCGTCGCGGAGGACGGCACGGTCAGGGTCACGGACCTCTGGGGCGCGGAGACGGCGAGCGGGGCCGACAAGAACGCCGGGCCCGGGAACGAGACCCCGGGTGAGGGCGTTCCCGGAGTTCTCGCACCCGGTGAGGTGGCCGCCACCGCCGGCGAGTCGTTCCGGGTCCAGGACGAAGCGGTCCGCGATCAGTCCGTCGTGATGCCGGGAAACATCGTCCTCGTGGCGCTCGCCGGCGCGCTGCTGGTCACGGGCGTGACGATGGCGGGGCTCCGGGTTCTCGCCCGCCGCATCGCTTGAGGGCCGTCCCGGCCCCGGGGAGCTGTGAACCCTGGCAGGTCAGTCGCCGAGGCAGGTGCCCACCTGGCGCGCCGTGGCGACCCATGGATGATCGACCGGCACGACCTTCCGGCGACCCGCGACGTCCTCCAGCGGCACCGCCTCGGTGCTGTCCCCGCGCGCGGCGACCATCACGCCGTAGGTGCCCGCCGCTACGAGATCCGCGGCCGCGGTCCCCAGCCGGGTGGCCAGGAGCCGGTCGATGGGCGAGGGGGTGCCGCCGCGCTGGACATAGCCGAGGATGGAGACCCGGGACTCCAGGCCGGTCAGCTGCTCCAGCTGGGCGGCGAGCCGGAGCGTGTTGCCCTGGTGCTGGACTTCGAGCAGCGTGACTTCGGCCCGCGCCGCCTCCCTGGCGACGGGGTCCTTGGCGCGTGCGGCCCGCGACTCCGCGGCGGCCAGCGCTCGCGCGTCGTCCACGCTCCGGGCGCCTTCGGCAACGGCCACGATGCTGAAGTTGGTGCCCTTCCGGACGCGATCCCTGATGGCCGCGGCGATCGCCGACACCCGGTAGGGGATCTCCGGGATCAGGATCACGTCCGCTCCGCCGGCCAGGCCCGATCCCAGCGTCAGCCAGCCGGCCCGGTGGCCCATCACCTCGGCCACGATGATCCGGTGGTGGCTGTGGGCCGTGCTGTGCAGCCGGTCGATCGCCTCGGTGGCGATCTCGAGGGCCGTGGCAAAGCCGAAGGTGGCGTCCGTGCCGGCGACATCGTTGTCGATGGTCTTGGGCAGCGTGAGGACGTTGAGCCCGGCGCGGCTGAGGCGGAGCGCGTTCTTCGCCGTGCCGCCGCCCCCGAGGCAGACCACGCCCTCCAGGCGCTCCTTGCGGCAGGCCTCGAGGATCACGCCGGTCATGTCGCGGATCTCGCCGTCCACCAGCATCCGGTGCGGCTTGTCGCGGCTGGTGCCGAGGATCGTGCCACCCACGGTCAGGATCCCCGCCAGCGCCCTTTTCTCCAGGCGGACCTTGCGGTTCTCCGCGAGGCCCCGGAAGCCGTCGCGGAACCCGACGACCTCCATCCCGTAGGTGCCGATCGCGGCCTTGCCGAAGGCGCGGATGGCCGCGTTGAGGCCGGGACTGTCGCCACCGGCGGTGAGGATGCCGACGCGCCTGGGGGTCGCCATGGTCGCGATGATACGGCGCGACGGGAGAGCGCGATCTGCCGCGCGGGTACACTGGAACGCGTCCAACCCGCACGCTCGGAGCCGATGGAACGCCTCCTGCTGCTCGACGGCAACGGGCTCATCTACCGCGGGTACTTCGCGCTCATCGACCAGCCCCTCACCACCTCGAGGGGCGAGCTCGTCACCGCGGTGTACGGCTTCACCAACATCGTCCTGCGCGCGATCGCCGACGCGAAGCCCGACCGCATCGCCGTCGCCTTCGACCTCGGCAGGCCCACCTTCCGCCACGAGCGGTTCGCGGAGTACAAGGGCACCCGGACGAAGATGCCGGACGACATGCGCGAGCAGATCCCGAAGGTGCGCGACGTGGTCGCGGCACTCGGCTTCCCGGTCTACGAGCGCGAGGGGTTCGAGGCGGACGATGTCATCGCCACGCTGGCGGGACAGGCGGCCGCGATGGATCTCGACGTCACGATCCTGACCGGCGACCTCGACATGCTCCAACTGGTGGACGAGCACACGCGGCTGATGGTCTCGCTGCGCGGCGGCATCGCCAACACGCTCAGCTACGACCTCGCGAAGATCGAGGCGCGCTGGGGCCTGCGGCCGGACCAGATGCTGGACTACAAGGCGCTCAAGGGCGACCCGACGGACAACATCCCCGGTATCCCGGGGGTGGGGGAGAAGACGGCCTCGAAGCTGATCGCCGCCTGGGGCTCGCTCGACGCGCTGTACGAGCACCTTGACGAGGTGACCCCCGAGAAGCTGCGCCCGCTCCTGGTGGAGCACCGTGAGACCGTCCTCGAGAGCCGGGAGCTGATGCGCCTCGTCCGGGACGTGGACGTGGTGCTGGACCCGGAGCGCGGACGGGTGGGGGACTACGACCGCGAGGCCGTGGTCCGCATCTTCCGCGAGTACGAGTTCCGCTCCCTGATCGACCGGCTGCCGCCGCTGACGGGTGAACGGCCGGAGGACGCCGTCACGGCGATGCGTGGCCTGCGCGACGCCGGGTTCCCAGCGGCGCAAGGGGCGGGTCGGGGGGCTGGCGGCAGCGGGCGGTCGAGCGGCCCGCCGGCGGTGACGGCCAGGAGCGATGGATCACTCCAGCTTTCGATGGATTTCGACGTGGTTTCGAGCGGTCGCGGCGGAGGCGGGGGCGGGGCTCCGCTCGCCGCGACCTCAGCCGCGGTGGAGGCGCGGGCCGAGGCGATCGCAGCCGCGACCGGGGACCTGCCGGGCGCCCTGGCTGCGGCGATCGTGGACCCGGGCCGGATCGAGCTGGCGGACGAGGTGCGCGTCGCTACGCTGGAATCCTGGCTGCGCGAGCAGGACGCGGTGGGCGTCGCGCTGGTCGTGGACGATCCGCGGCCGCTGGCCGGCACGCCGTTGTCGATCGCCGTGGCGGGTGTGGACGGACGGGCGGTCGCGGCCGACGGCGCGGCGGCGTCGGTGGCGCTGCGGCACCTGCTGGAGAGGCTCGGTACGCCGCTCGTCGGCCATGAGCTCAAGCCGTTGCTGACCATGCGGTTCGCCGAGGAACCGGACGCGGTCACCACGCCGGTGGCGTTCGACACCCAGATCGCCGCCTACCTCGTCAATGCCGCCCTGCGTGCCCAGCGGATCGCCGACGTCGTGGCGGAGCGGCTCGACCTCGTCCTGCCCCCTTCGGCCGCCGGCCTGCCACCCACGGCCACTGCCGGGCTGGAGGCCCTCTCGGTCCTGGCCGTCCGCCCCTCGCTGGAGCAGGCGCTGCGCGATGAGGGCGCCGAACGGCTGTTCTCCGAGATCGAGCTGCCGCTGGTGCCGATCCTGGCGCGCATGGAAGCGGCGGGCGTCGCCCTCGACCGCGACGCCCTCGTCGCCCTCGAGCGCGAGTTCGCAACCGAGATCGAGCGACTGGAACGGGAGATCTACGCCGCCGTCGGCCACGAGTTCACGATCGGCTCGCCCAAGCAGCTGGGCGAGATCCTGTTCGTGGAACTGGGGCTGCCCAAGGGCCGCAAGACCAAGACCGGCTACTCCACGGACGCGACCGTCCTCGAGGAGCTTCGCGGCGTCCACCCGGTGATCGAGCCGGTGCTGGACTGGCGGATCTACACCAAGCTGCGCTCGACGTACGTGGAGGCGCTGCCAAACCTGATCGGCCCCGACGGGCGGCTGCACACGCTGTTCCACCAGGCCGTGGCAGCCACAGGGCGGCTGTCATCCTCGGATCCGAACCTCCAGAACATCCCGATCCGCACGCCGCTGGGCCGCCGGATCCGGCATGCGTTCGTCGCGGGCTCGCCCGAGACCACGCTGGTCTCCGCGGACTACAGCCAGATCGAGTTGCGGATCATCGCCCACGTCTCGGGCGACGAGCATCTTGCGGAGGCCTTCGCCCGCGAGGCGGACATCCACCGCGAGACGGCCGCCCGCGTGCTGGACAAGGCGCCGGAGGAGGTCACCGGGGACGAGCGGTCGATGGCCAAGATGGTCAACTTCGGACTGGCCTACGGGATGAGCGACTTCGGGCTCTCGAGCCGCGCCGGGATCAGCCGCGGGGACGCGCAGGCGTTCATCGCCTCCTACTTCGCGGCGTACGGCGGGATCAGCCGGTACATGCACCACATCCGAGAGACGGCGAAGGACCTGGGGTACGTGGCCACGCTGCTCGGGCGACGGCGCCGGATCCCGGAGCTGAGCTCGTCGAACGGAGCGCTGCGCGCTGCCGGTGAGCGGATGGCGATCAACATGCCGATCCAGGGGACGGCCGCCGACATCGTCAAGATCGCGATGATCCGGATGGACCGGGCGCTGCGGGATGGCGGGTTCGCGGCCCGGCTGCTGCTCTCCGTCCACGACGAGCTGCTGCTGGAGGCGCCGCGGGCGGAGGTGGATCGGCTCGTCCCGGTCCTGCGCGAGGCGATGGAGGGCGCGCTGCCGCTGTCGGTGCCGCTCACGGTCGAGGCGAAGGTGGGCGACTCCTGGGACGGCATGACACCGGTCTCGCGGCGCGACGCCACCCTGGCCGAGGCGGACGAGGCGCCCGCGGGTCGCGCGGGTCTCGCGGGGTAGCGGGCGGGCCGCCGGATGGATGCTGGGCACTCCGGGTGCTCGCGGGCGGGGTAGACGAGTGCCGTCGCCCGCTTGACGGACCCTGACGGGCCGCCGGATGGGTGCTGAGCACCCCGGGTGCTGGCGGGCCGCCAAGGCCCGGCGATGACTCAGCCGTGAAGCGGCACCGCCACGCGGCCGCCCCGCGCGCCCCCTCCGGTCAGCGGCACGGCGAGCCCCGCGATGACCAGGGCCGCGACGAGCGGGACCAGGAACGCCGCGCCCAGGCCAGCCGCATCGGCGGCGATCCCCACCATCGCCGGCGCGACCATCAAGCCGATCCGCACCAGCCAGGAGGCGAGCGCCACGCCGTGCCCGGACGGGATGCCGGGCCGGGACCCGGCGGCGCCGACCATGACCGGGAACATCGGCGAGGACCCGATGCCGACCGCCGCGAACCCGAGGAAGGCCAACGGGGCCGCGCCGACCGCCCCGGCGAGGATCACGAACGCCACCCCACCGGCCCCGACGAGCGCGCCGACGCGGACCACCGTCACCCCGCCGAACCGGTCGATCCAGCGATCGTTGGTCAGCCGGCCAAGCGCCATCGAGGCCATGTACACGACGAAGGCCGCGGCGGCGACACCCGCCGGCTGCCGCAGCACGTCGGTCAGAAAGACCGCGCTCCAGGTGGCCGCGGTGCCCTGGAGCACAACACACAGGACGCCCAGCATCGCGATCGGGCCGAGGACGCGGAGCAGCCGGGGCGCGTTGCGGACGTGGATCCGTTCCCCGGCCGCGTCGCCCGGGGCGTGCGCGTCGGCGACGCTGGCCGGGAACAGGCTGCCCGATGCCAGCAGCACCACGGCCGCGAGTCCCACCCCGATCGCCACGGCCTGGGTCGCGACCGGCACGGCGAGGGCCGCCGCCAGGGCTCCCATGGCGCCGCCCGCCATGCCGCCGACGCTCCAAATGCCGTGGAAGCCCTGGAGGATCGACCGTCCGTATCGGCGCTGCACGCCCAGGCCGTGGGCGTTCATCGCGGCGTCCATCGTCGCGTCGAACGCGCCGAGGATGAGGTAGGCGAGGGCCAGCAGCGCCCATGTCGGCGCGAGACCGATGCCGCCGAGCAGCAGCGCCGCCGCCGTCCCCGCGACCGCGGCCGTGCGGCCGCTGCCGAACCGGGCGATCAGCAGTCCGACCAGACCGCCGGCCAGCAGGCCCCCGACGGGCATCGCCGCGACCGCCAGGCCGAGCTCCGCGTTGGACAGGCCAAGCGAGTCCTTGATCGCCGGCAGGCGGGCCAGGAGGCTCGCAAAGCCGGCGCCGTTCACGAAGAACAGGGCGCTGACGGCGATCCGGGCGGCGCGGGCGTCCGGGAGCGGGGCAGGGTGGCTCATGGGACCCCCATCGTGCCCGACACCGCGCATCGGCGCAGCCTCGCGCATCGGCGCAGCCTCGCGCATCGGCGCAGCCTCGTGCAGCGCATCGGCGCAGCCCGCGGAAGCACGTCGGCATCGCCCGCCGGCCACCTGCCCTATCGTCTCCGGCGATGCCTGAACTTCCCGAGGTCGAGACCGTCGCGCGCGACCTCCGGCGCCACCTGCTGCCCGATGGCGGCGGGCCCGGCCCGGTCGTGGTCGCCGTGCGCGTCGGATGGGCCCGAACGCTGCGGGACGCAGACCCTGAAGCGTTCACGAACGGGGTCGCCGGCCGCCGGATCAAGGACGTCGGCCGCCGCGGCAAGCTCCTGATCCTGGATTTGGACGGGGGCGCGTTCCTGACGGTCCACCTCAAGATGACCGGTCAGCTGTTCGTGGTCCCGGCGGCGCAGCCGGTAGACCCGTACGAGCGCCTCGCCATCAGCCTCGATGACGGCCGCGAGATCCGATTCCGGGACATCCGCAAGTTCGGCCGGGTGGGGCTGTACGGGGTGGATGACGATCCGTTCGACGGCATCGGTCCTGAGCCGCTGGACCCGCGGTTCACGCTCCGCGCGTTCAGGGGGCGGATCCAAGGGCGCCGCGCGCGCCTGAAGGCGCTGCTCGTGGACCAGTCGTTCGTCGCCGGCGTTGGCAACATCTACGCGGACGAGGCGCTCTGGCGCTCGAAGCTCCACCCACTGCGGTCCGCGGCATCCCTGCGACCGCACCACGAGCGCGCCCTCTACCGCAATCTCCTGGACATCCTGTCCGAGGCGGTGGAACATCGCGGCTCCTCGATCGACGATTACACGGCGCCCGATGGCGACGGCGAGATGCAGGAGCGCCTGGACGTCTACCAGCGTACTGGCCAGCCCTGTCCGCGCTGCGGCCGGCCGATCCGGCGGATCGTCATCGGGATCCGGGCGGCGCACTTCTGCTCGTTCTGCCAGCGCCTGCCGGCAGGGGAGCGGCCGGCGGCCGCGACGGTCCTGGCGACGATGACGCCGCGACGTGGCCGCGAGGCGAGCGGGCGAACGACCCGAACGACGCGAACGACGCGAACGACGGCCGCCGCGGCCGCGCGACGGGCGACTGCGAGACGGGGCGGCGCATGAGCCTCGTCCGGCTCGATGGCGTCGTCCGGGAGGTCGGCACGTTCGTCATCCTCGACCACGTCACGGTTGCGGTCGCTCCCGGGGAGCGGATCGGCGTCGTCGGTCCGAACGGGGCCGGCAAGACGACGCTCCTCCGGATCGTGGCCGGCCGGGACGAGGCGGATCGCGGGACGGTCCACCGCCGGCGCGGCCTCTCGTTCGGCCTGCTGAGCCAGGAGGCGCACTTCGACGAGGCGTTCATGGCGGCGCCCGACCTGCGGGCTGCGATCCGCCACGGTGCCGCACACCTGGAGCGCATGGCGGTGGAGCTGGAGCGCCTGGAGCACGACGGCCACGCGGCCGGCGCGCAGTACGCGGACCTCCAGCACCGGTTCGACATCCTCGGCGGCTACACGCTGGATCAACGCGTGGACGAGGCCCTGTCAGGGCTCGGGTTCACCCGCGACGAGTGGCTGCGGCCGCCGACCGCCATCTCCGGCGGTGAGCAGACGCGGGCTGCGCTCGCGCGCCTGGTCATCGCAGACCCCGACCTCCTGATGCTCGACGAACCCACCAACCACCTTGATATCGGGGCGATCGAGTGGCTGGAGGAGCACCTGCGGCGCCGGTCGGGGGCGCTGCTCGTCGCCTCGCACGACCGCGCCTTCCTTGACGCGACCGTCGGGCGCGTCTGGGAGTTGCGGGACCGCCGCCTCACCGTGTTCCGCGGCGACTACTCGAGCTACCACCGCCAGCGCGCGGAGCGGGACGCGCGTGCGGAGAAGGACGCGGAGACCCAGGGCCAGCAGATCGAGCGCGAGGTGGAGCTGGTCCAGCGGTACCGGAGCCAGCGCAAGCACACCAAGATGCACGAGCACGAGGCGCGCCTGGAGCGGCTCCGCGAGGACAGGATCGAGGCGCCGCGCAAGGCCTCCCGCTCGCTCCGCCTGCACGGCCGGGCGCTGGCGGGGGGGCCGGTCCGCTCGGGCGAGCTGGTCATCCGCATGGCGGACGTGGCCGTCGGATACCTCCCGGGACGCGGGGCCCTGCTCCCCGACGGCACGGATGCCCCGGAGCCCGTGACGGTGGCGGTCGCCCCGTTCCTCGCTGCCCAGCGCGGGGAGCGGATCGGCATCGTGGGGCCGAACGGCGCCGGCAAGACGACGCTGCTCCGGACGATCGCCGGCGACCTCCCGCCCCTGGACGGGGCGATCAGCTTCGGCCATCAGGTCCAGCCCTCGTACCTCGCACAGCTGCGGGACGCGGCGATCCCGGGAGCCACGGTCCTGGACGCGATCATGGAGGCGATCCCGCTGACGGCGGGTGAGGCGCGCGGGTACCTCGCCCGGTTCCTGTTCCGTGGCGACGACGCGTTCAAGGAGGTCCGCTCGCTGTCGGGCGGGGAGCGGTCCCGGCTCGAGCTTGCCCTCCTCGGTGTCCTGCCTTCGAACCTGATGCTGCTGGACGAGCCCACCAACCACCTCGACATCGCGGCCCGCGAGGCGATCGAGGCCTTCCTGGTCGAGTCCCCGGCCACGCTGATCGTCGTGTCGCACGACCGGCGCCTGCTCGAGACGATCTGCGAGCGGCTGTGGGTCGTGGACGGCGGGCTGGCCGTGCCGTTCGACGGCGGCTACCGGGCATGGCGGACCGCCGTCAGCGAGGGCTGGACCGTGGAGGCGGAGGCGAAGCGCCGGGTCAACCGCGGTCGTACGGGAGCCGCGCCGTCTGCGGTCGGCGTGGCCGGAGGTGGCCGCGGCACGCCTCCGGGTGCCCCCGCGGCGACCGCGGATTCGCCCGCCGACCCAGCCCCGAGGACCGCGCCGCGCGCGAAGACTCGCACGAAGCTGTCCAAGGACGCGTATCGTCGGCGGAGCGCGGCGCTCGATGTCGAGTTGTCCCGCCTGGGTCTGCGCAGGACCCAGCTGGAGTTGGCCATGGCCACCCCGGCCGTGGCTGCGAACTTCGTGGAGATGCGCCGCGTGGCGAGCGAACTCGCCGACGTCTCGCGTGCGCTGGCCGAGGCCGAGGACGCCTGGCTGCAGCTGGAGGAGCAGGCACCGTGACGACCGGACCGCGAACCGTCCGCATCGGGGTCACCGGGCCCATCGGATGTGGCAAGTCGCAGGTGGTCCAGTGGCTGGCGGAGCTGGGCGTGCAGGTGGTGGACGCGGACCGCATCTCGCGATCCGTCACCGCCCCCGGTCACCCCGCGCACGACCTCGTGCTTCGGCGGTTCGGCGCCGCGGTCACGGCACCCGATGGCACGCTGGATCGCGCGGCGCTCGCGCGGATCGTGTTCGCGGATCCCGCCGCGCTCCGCGACCTGGAGCGGATCGTCCACCCCGCCGTCCGTCCGCGGATCGTGGAGGCGATCGAGGCCGCCGAAGCGGCCGGTGCGCCGGCAGTGGCGATCGAGGCGATCAAGCTGGTCGAGGGCGGCCTGGCGGCCACGTGCGATCAGGTCTGGCTCGTGACCTGCGACCCGGCCCTCCAGCTCGAGCGGCTGATCGCCCGCGGTACGCTCGTGACGGATGCCGAGCAGCGGATGACCGCCCAGGCGGGCCTCGTGGAGCGGCTGCGGGCGGCCGCGACGTGGGTGCTGGATACGAGCGGCACGCCCGCGGAGACGAGGGCGCTGGTCGTTGCGGCCCTGGCGAAGGCCCTGCGCTCCGCTCGCTGACCGATACGGGCGACCCCGCGGGAGGAACAGGGGGCCGCCCGGCCGGGCGAACCCGACCGGGCGGCTGGGAGGCGCGCCGGGTCAGCGGCACGCGACGGAGCAAGCGGCGGTGGGGCGGGCTGGGGTGGGCCGGGGTCCTGCGGGCGATCCCCGGCTGCCGCCGACCCGCTCAGCCTCCGGGGCTGGCGCTCGGACCCGGCGACGCAGCCGGCGACCCTGATGGCTCCGGGGAAGGTGCGGGCGTGATGGCGGGGATCGGCGGCGGGCTCTCGATGGGGCCGTTGACCTTCGGGTAGTTCTCCGGGATCGGCAGGCCGTACCGCTCGATGATGCGGTTCGTGGTGGCTCCCAGGGCCGAGACGTCGAGGACGCGGGTGTCCTGCTCCGGCCGGAGGGCCAGGCTGAACTGGGCGTTGCCCGCCGCCTGGAGGTGGCTGATCTCCTCGGCGACGATCAGCGGAGCCTTGACGATGTAGAACGTGCCCTGCCGCGCCAGGATCACCATGTCCTGGTACGAGATCTTGGTCGACCGGTCCGTGTAGAGGTTGGAGAAGCTGGGCGCTGCCGTCGAGTCCGGGTCCGGCCGCTCTGCGGGCTGCATGACGTTGACGGTGGCGGTCACGAAGACGTCGACGGTCATGCCCGGTCCGAGCATGCCCCCGACCGCCCGGTCGTCGGTCACGGTGAGCGACACGGCGCGCCATGCCTCGGAGTCCGGGGCCACCGTCTCGTCCGGCCCGAGGATGGAGAACTGGCCGCCCGCCGTCGTGGAGGCGAGCAGGTTGGTCGTGATCATCTGGCCGGCCTTGACGTCCACGGCAAGGATCCGCCCGATGAGGTCGTTCGGATCCTTGACGATGCCCGCCGCGTTCGTGCCGTCCAGCGGGATGTCCTTGCGGACGTCGAGATCGCCGGCCTCGAGCGGCTTGCGGGCCGGGATGTCGAGCTTGGCCACGACGGCCTCGGTGAACTTGAGACCGGACTGCCCGGCATTCTGTTGAGCGCTGTTGATCAGGTAGAACGCGGCGCCGCCGGCCGCCAGCGCCATGACCACGCCGAGCAGGACGATCCAGCGGCCCTTTCGGGACGGGTCCCTGTATTCCATCTCCATCGCATGCGCCTCCCGAGGCATGAGGGTCGACGCACCAGCGCGCCCCCGTCCGGTTGTGCCGCGCCCGTTCCGGCTAGTTCCAGGGCGCCAGCCGTGCCACCTGACCGCGGCGCAGCCGGGAGTCCGACGGGTCGGCGATCACCGGGGTGATCGCGTACGCCGTGACGCTGTTGGAGGTGATGCCGACGACGCGCATGACCGCGAAGCCGACGATGTCGACGTAGTCCTGGTTGCCGCCCGACGAAGAGGTCCCGACGTACACCGTCAGGGCCATCAGGCGGGTGACCCTGCGCGAGTCGCTGTTGATGCCGGTCGCCCGCACGACGAACTGGTATCTGCCGGGCGCCAGGGTCCCGGTCCCGATCGTGAGCGTGGAGCTCGCCCCGGAGCTGGTCGGGGTCACCGATGCGGGGGAGAACGTCACGCTACCGAGGCCGGCCGGCAGGGTCTCGCCCGGCATCGCCTCGAGCGAGAGGTTCACGGCGGCCCCGAACACTCCGCCGGACCGCTTGAGGTTGAGGGTGAACGCCACGCTGTTGCCGCCCGAGGCCGCCGTCTGCTCGCTCGAGTTCGACGTGAACGAGTAGTCCCTGTTCACGGTGCCGACCTTCAGCGCGAACGGCGTGTACTTCGTCGTGAGGTACGGGCTGCCGGCCTGGCCCTTGATCCACAGGGCGTAGATGCCCTCGGCGGCCGCGGCCGTCTGCAGGTTCTGCATGGCCACGCCCGTTCCTGACCCGAGCGACGGCGTGACCGGGTTCGGGTTGTAGGTGATCGGACTGGTGGGGTTCAGCATGGTGCCCAGGACGAGGGGATTGGTCGGGTCGTTGGCGTCGACCACGGTCGAGAGGGTCACGACGCCGCTGAAGGCCTGGTTGCGGCTCACGCGCAAGGACCCTGCATTGGCCGTCGTGCCGGTGGTCCCGACGCTGACGATGCCAGGGGTGGACATCGAGAAGTCCGGGATCTGCATCGTCACGCCCGGGTAGACGGCCACGAGGATCTCGTCGCCGGGGGCGAAGCGCTTCGCGAATGCGTCAACCACGATGCCAGCCGAGTTACCGCTCAGGATCGCGACCTGGTTGTCGGATGAGGGCGGCGAGACGGCGGCCGGAAACCCCGGGCCCGGGTAGCCGCCGTTGAGGATCCACTTGGCCTGCATGTCCTTGAGCGTGTTGGCGTTCGTCGAGGCGGTGACCCCGTTGTAGTAGCGCTGCGAGGACGGGGTCTGGAAGTCGCGGATGTCCAGGGCGACGAAGCCCCGGAAGTCCGCGCCGTTGTCCGGGTCGGCGCCCTGGCCCAGGATCTCCACGATCGGCCCGTGGTTGCTCCGGTCGTTGTCGGGTGTCGAGGGGCTGAACGCCGCGCCTGGACTCGGGTTGATCCGGGCGCTGGCGTTGCCGTCCGTGCCCAGGCAGGCCGTGCTCGCGGTGGCGAAGAAGTCCATGAAGCTGTTGAAGTCGTCGACGCACGGCGCGGCACCCGTGTTCGAGCCGGGCGCCTTGATATACCGCCGGACGGCGATGGGGAGGAGGTTCCCCTCGAACCGCACGCGCGCCTGGGCCACGATCATGTTGGTGTCCAGGCCGACCGCCCGCCCGAAGGTGTACGGGATCGTGTTGCGCACGGCAACGCGCACGGAGCCCCCTGAGATCAGGATCCCGTCGATCACGAAGACCGGATCGCCCGCGTGGCCGGTCCGGTAGACCGCGTCGCCATTGTGGGCGGGTGGCAGAGCAGGGACGATGCCGTTGGGCGGGACGCTGAAGTTTCGCGCCAGGACGGCACGCGCCTCCGCCCGGGCCGCGTCGTCCGTGCCGCCATTGACCAGGACGTTCCCGGCCGCGAGGGCGGCGGCATCGGCGGCGTTCTGAAGGAACCGGCGCTCCGAGTAGAACCGCCCGATGTCCACCGCGAGACCGGCCGCGGCCATCAGCGTCACCAGCGCGAACACGAAGATGACCAGGACCTGCCCGGTCTCCCTCCGATCGACGTGGACCGCGCCTGGCTTGCGCATGATCAGTTGATGACCATCGTGACTTCGCCGACGAGTGGCAGGCGGCCACCCGCATCCTTCGGCAGGAAGACCGAGACCATCGGGATGACGAGGTCCTGGTGGTAGGTCGCCCGCACCGTGACGCGGTAGCCCTGCCGCGGGTCGTTGGCGGTCGCGGTGCTCGGAAGCACATAGGTCACGGTGATGTCGCCGTCGGCGAACGTCGTCGTGGTGCCCGACGCCGTGGACGCCCAGGAACCGCTGTTGGCCAGGTGGGGCGACGTCTTCGCGAGGCCGTTGAGCGACGCCAGCAGCGTCAAGCGCATGCGCTCGTTTCGAGCCGCGTCGTTGGCAGACTGTGTCAGCGTCCTGTCGTAGACGTAGATGGAGCCCTCGCGCGCCGCCTCCCGGGCCGCCGTGGAAACCGTGATATAGGCGTTGAAGATGAAGCCGAACTGGACCACGCCCAGGAGCAGCAGGAGGAGGGGCGCGAGGATCAGCGAGAACTCGACCAGCGACTGGCCGCCCTCGCGCATTCGGCCGCGATGCCGGGCGTGCAGGCTCGACGCGGCCGCGCATGCGGAACCGGTTCGGCGCAGCGGGGTCGGCATCGTGGACTGGTCAGACTCCGGGAGAGGCTCGATACCGGTAGTGTCGGCGCGCCCATCCGGTGCGAACATGGGTCGTTGGTCCCGGTACGGTCGATCTTCCGGATGCGGTTCCGGTGGTCGAACGGGCGTTCTATCCGGAGCGTGTCGTGCGTGGTAGCATCCGCCCGTGCCGGACTTCCGCCTCGTCGCCCCGTTCGAACCCACGGGCGACCAGCCGCAGGCCATCGAACGCCTCACCGACGGGCTCAGGCGCGGCCTCCGCCACCAGACGCTGCTGGGCGCCACGGGCACCGGGAAGACCTTCGTGATGGCCGAGACCATCGTCCGGCACCAGAAGCCCACGCTGGTCCTGGCCCACAACAAGACGCTGGCGGCCCAGCTGTATTCCGAGTTCCGGGAGTTCTTCCCGGACAACGCCGTCGAGTACTTCGTCAGCTACTTCGACTACTACCAGCCGGAGGCGTACCTCCCGCGTTCGGACACCTACATCGAGAAGGACAGCAGCCGGAACGAGGAGATCGACCGGCTCCGGCACGCCGCCACCCACGCGCTGTTCGAGCGGCGGGACGTGATCATCGTCGCTTCGGTCAGCTGCATCTACGGCCTGGGCGCCCCGGTGGACTACGGCGCCACGGTGCTCCGCGTGCGGGTCGGCGGACAGTACCGGCGGGACGCCGTGCTGCGCCACCTGGTGGACCTCCAGTACCAGCGCAACGACGCGGCGCTCACGCGCGCCAGGTTCCGTGTCCGCGGCGACACCCTCGAGATCGGGCCGGCATCATCCGAGATCATCGTGCGGGTCGAGTTCTTCGGGGACGAGGTGGAGCGGATCACCGAGCTCGATCCGCTGACCGGGGAGCTCCTGGCCGATCGCAAGGAGCTCAACGTCTTCCCGGCCACGCACTTCGTGACGCCCAGGGAAAAGCTGGGTCAGGCGGTCGCCGACATCGAGGCGGAGATGGAGCTGCGAGTCGGCCAGATGGAGGCCGAGGGCCGCGCGCTGGAGGCGGCGCGCCTTCGCCAGCGGACCACCTTTGACCTCGAGATGCTCCGGGAGCTGGGCTATTGCAGCGGCGTGGAGAACTACTCCCGCCACCTCTCCCAGCGGGAGCCAGGCTCGCGGCCGTGGACGCTGCTGGACTACTTCCCGCCGGACTGGCTCCTGATCGTGGACGAGTCGCACATGACCATCCCGCAGACCGTGGGGATGTACAAGAACGACCGGACCCGCAAGGAGATCCTGGTGGACTTCGGCTTCCGGCTGCCGTCCGCCCTGGATAACCGGCCGCTGACGTTCGAGGAGTTCGAGGCGCACGTCAACCAGGCGATCTACGTCTCGGCGACCCCGGGCCCGTACGAGCACGAGAAGAGCGAGCGGACCGTCGAGCAGCTGATCCGCCCCACGGGGATCGTGGACCCGCACATCACGGTCCGTCCCACCGAGAGCCAGATCGACGATCTCCTGGAGCTGCTGCGCGGGCGCGTGGAGCGCGGCGAACGGGCGCTGGTCACGACGCTGACCAAGAAGATGGCCGAGGACCTCGCGGACTACCTCAAGGAGCTGGGCGTCAAGGTCCAGTACCTCCACAGCGAGGTGGACACCCTGGAGCGCGTCGCGATCCTGCGCGACCTGCGGCTCGGGGTGTACGACGTCCTCGTCGGCATCAACCTGCTCCGGGAAGGCCTGGACCTGCCGGAGGTGACCCTGGTCGCGATCCTCGACGCGGACAAGGAGGGGTTCCTCCGCAGCGCCTGGTCGCTGATCCAGATGATCGGCCGGGCGGCGCGCAACACAGGAGGCGAGGTCGTGATGTACGCGGACCGCGTGACCGAGTCGATGCGGGTCGCGATCGATGAGACCGACCGGCGGCGCGCGGTACAGACGCGCCACAACGTCGAGCACGGCATCGAACCGCAGACCATCATCAAGGGCATCCACGACATCAATGACCGGTTGCGCGCGGTGGCCGAGAACACGGTCATGTACAGCTCCGAGCGCCGGAACCGGGACCTGGCGGCCGCCGACAAGGCCGAGGTGGAGCGCCTGGTGGCGAAGATGGAGGCCGAGATGAAGGCGGCCGCGAAGCAGCTCGAGTTCGAACGGGCGGCTGCGCTGCGGGACGAGATCCAGCAGATCCGCCTCCGGGTGCTGGAGCAGGACCAGTCGGTGGTCGTGGCGCGGGCGGCGGAGCGGGCGGCGAAGGATGCCCTGCTCCCGGCCAAGGAACGCGCCGCGGCCCACCGACCCGGCGCCAAGGCCTCCGATGCGGCGGCCGCGTTCGAGGTCACGTCGGTGACCGTGCTGCCGTCCGGGGAGGGACCTGGCGACGCGGCGGAGGACCCGTCGGGCGTCGCCTCGGAGCTGTTCCCCGGGATCCGGGACGAGCACGACGACGAGGACGCAGCGGGTTGGCAGGCTCGCTGGCTGGACCGCCCCACCTGGGACCGGACCGTGACGCCGAACATCAGGCGGCGGACCGGCGGCAGGCCGAACCGACGATCCCGCGGCTACTGAGCGAGCAGACGAAGGAGCAGGCGATGTACTCCGCGATCGACATCGCCCCGCTCGGCGATCTGGCGGACCCGGCGGCGATCGTCCGCCTCGCGGTCGCGGCCGAGCGAGCGGGCGAGCGGGCAGCTTATCCGAGCCGTCCGGGGCGGCTGCCGTCGGGGCGGCGGGTGTCACCTGGTGGCTGGAGAGCCTGTCACCCGTGCGCGGGTCGTTCGATCAGCTGCTGGCGAGGGTCGAGGCCGGACCACCGGCCGCATGACCCGCCTGCCTGTCTGATCAGCGCGGGCCGACCGGCAGGAGCATGAGGGCCGCCTCCTCGACGCCGTCGATCTGGAGCATGCCGTTGACCGCGTCGTCGAAGAAGGCGGCGACGGCGCAGGTCCCGAGCCCGGTGGCCTCGGCCGCCAGGTAGACGTTCTGGCCGATGTGCCCGGCCTCGATCAGGGCATAGCGGTAGGCGCGTTCCTGGTACCGCCAGCGAAGGCGCTGGAAGATCGAGGTCAGGATG
>CAMTVM010000042.1:0-19380 GCA_947085195.1 uncultured Chloroflexota bacterium | reverse complement strand
TCAGGTCCCGCGGCGCGTGCCCTGGCGGACCGGATGCTGGCCCTCGCGGACGAGGACGCGGCCGCGTTCGCCGTCTACGGGACGGCCCTGAAGCTGCCCCGCGACACGGACGAGGAGCGCCAGGCACGCGCCGCAGCGATCCGCGAGGCGGCCGGGGGAGCCTCGATGGTTCCGTTCCGCGTGATCGAGGCGTGCCACGAGGTGGCCGTCCTTGCGGAGGCGCTCGCCGGGCGAAGCAACAGGAACGCCTCCTCGGACCTCGAGGTGGCCGGCCTGATGGCCGCCGCGGCCGCGCGGGCCGCCGCGGCGAATGTCTACATCAACCTCCCGTCGATCGGGGATCCGTCGCAGGAGCGCGACCTCTTCCGCCGCACCGAGGAACTGGCCGACGAGATCGAGCGACTGGCCGACCAGACCCGTGAGGTTGTCCGTGGCGGCGGGGCCCGAGAGCCCCTCGGCCGCGACGCATGAGCCCCTCCATGCTCGATGACGGCCCCCGCCTCCTGCGGGGTGGCCCGATCGGGGCGGCCATCCGGGAGCAGGTGGCTGCGGACGTCGCCGCGTTCCGTGCGGAGCACGGGTATACCCCCGCCCTCGCGGTCCTGGTCGTCGGCAAGGACGCGCCGTCCGCCGTCTATCTCCACAAGATCCTCGACGGCTGCCGCCTGGTGGGGATCGAGGACCGCCTCGTCGAGCTGCAGGCGGACGCCAGCGACGCGGACGTCGCGGATGCCCTCCGTGAACTCCAGCGGGACCCGCGCGTCGCGGGGATCATCACCCAGATGCCGCTGCCCGCCGGGATCCCGCTGCGGACCGTGATCGACGTCCTGGACCCACTGCGTGACATCGACGGCATCCACCCCCTGAACGCCGGCCTCCTCTCCCTCGGGTACGACGGCTTCCTCCCCGCCACCGCCCACGCCGCCGTCGAGATCCTGCTCAAGTCGGGGATCGAGCTCGCCGGCAAGCATGCCGTGGTGGTCGGGCGGTCCAACGTGGTCGGCAAGCCCGCAGCCCTGCTCCTGCTGCGCGAGAACGCCACGGTGACGATCTGCCACAGCAGGACCGCGGATCTCGCCTCGGTGATCCGGACCGCCGACATCGTCGTCGTCGCGATCGGGCGGGCCAACTTCGTCACGGGCGACATGCTGAAGCCCGGCGCCGTGGTCGTGGACGTCGGGATCAACGTGGTGGAGGGCAAGCTCACGGGCGACGTGGACTTCGAGTCCGCGAGCCTCGTCGCCTCCGCGATCACTCCCGTGCCCGGCGGCGTCGGGCCGCTCACGAACGCCATCCTGCTCTCCCACCTCGTGCGCGCCGCCCGGGACCAGGCCGCGGGCCGGATCCCCCTGGGCGCGCACTCCCTCGCCGTCGCCATGCCGGAGACCCACCGATGAGCTTTCCGTCCGACCTCGACATCGCCCGCTCGGTCAAGCCGCGACCCATCACCGAGGTCGCCCACGAGCTGGGCTTCCGAGACGACGAGATCGAGCTGTACGGCAACAGCAAGGCCAAGGTCACGATCGAGGGGATCGAGCGCCAGGAGCGGGAGCGCCCGCGCGGCAAGTACGTCCTGGTGACCGCCATCAGTCCGACCCCGCTGGGCGAAGGCAAGAGCACGACAACCGTCGGCCTCGCGCAAGGGCTCCAGCGCATCGGCAAGAAGGCGACCGTGGCCCTCCGGCAACCGTCGCTCGGCCCGGTCTTCGGCATCAAGGGCGGCGCCGCGGGCGGCGGCTACAGCCAGGTCATCCCGATGGAGGACTTCAACCTCCACCTCACCGGCGACATCCACGCGATCGGGGCCGCGCACAACCTCGCCGCGGCCTTCATCGACAACCACATCCACCACGGCAATGAGCTCGGCATCGACGCCAACAGCATCCTCTGGCCTCGCGCGCTCGACATCAGCGACCGCGCGCTGCGGGACGTGGTGGTCGGCCTCGGCGGCAAGGACAACGGCTACCCCCGCCAGAGCCAGTTCGTGATCACCGTGGCGTCCGAGGTCATGGCGATCCTGGCCCTCGCGTCGGACCTCAAGGACCTGCGGGCCCGTCTCGCCCGCATCGTCCTCGCGACGAAGAAGGACGGCACGCCGATCACCGCCGAGGACCTCAAGGTCGCGGGTGCGATGACGGTCCTGCTCAAGGACGCGCTCAAGCCGAACCTGATGCAGACGCTCGAGGGCGGGCCCGCCTTCGTCCACTGCGGCCCGTTCGCCAACATCGCCCACGGCAACAACTCGATCATCGCGGACCGCGCCGCGCTCGCCGGCTCCGACATCGTGGTCACCGAGGCGGGCTTCGGTGCCGACATGGGCGCCCAGAAATTCTTCGACATCAAGTGTCGGGCGTCCGGGTTGAAGTGCGACGCCGCGGTGATCGTCGCCACCATCCGCGCGCTCAAGATGAACGGCGGCGTGGGGAAGATCGTCGCGGGCAAGCCGCTCGACCCGGCCCTCCTCGAGGACAACCCCGAGGCGGTCCGGCGGGGCGGCGTCAACCTCGCCAAGCACATCGAGAACGTGATGGCCTACGGCGTGCCGGTCGTGGTCGCAATCAACGTCTTCCCGACGGACACTGAGGCCGAGATCCAGGCGATCAAGGACGTCGCGCTGGCGGCCGGTGCCCGTGACGCGGTCGTCGCCCGCCACTTCACCGACGGCGGCGCCGGTGCCGAGGATCTCGCGCGTGCTGTCTGGGCCGCGGCCGAGGAGGGAGCTCCGGACTTCAGGCTCCTGTACCCGGATGACATGCCCCTGCGGGACAAGATCGAGACGATCGCGACCCGCATCTACGGTGCCGACGCGGTGGACTACACGCCGGCCGCGGCCAGGAGCCTCAAGCTGTACGAGGAGATGGGGTTCGGCAACCTGCCGATCTGCATCGCCAAGACCCAGTACAGCCTCAGCCACGACGCGAAGCTCCTGGGCCGGCCCACCGGCTTCCGGCTGCCGATCCGCGAGGTCCGCCTCAGCGCCGGCGCCGGCTTCGTCACCCCGATCGCGGGCGACATACGCACGATGCCGGGCCTCAACAGCCGCCCGGGTGGCGAGCGCATCGACATCGACGACGACGGGAACATCGTCGGCCTGTTCTAGCTCACGTTCGCCCGGGCCGCTGGTGGCTGCCGTCGTCGCGAGCTGAGCTTGATCCGCCGCCTCAGGCGATGAAGGAGAAGTCCGTTGCCAGGGCGAACCCGGCCACGATGATCAGCGCGGCGACCACGCCCAGGACGCCGGCGCCCCACATCGTCCAGTCGATCGGGCCCAGCGCTTCGTCGGCGTGGCCGTGGGCGTCGTGGGCATGGCCGTCGTTGGCCTGCCCGTGATCCTCGCCGTGCTGGTCGGGAACGTGCGCGCCGTGTGTGTCGCTCATGGTTGTGTGATCGCTACCTCCGGGGGCATTCTCCCACGAGCGACCGCCCTAGACTGGGTGCGATGCTCACCCTTGTCCTCACCCGCCACGGCCTGACCGACCGCTCGCTGCCGGAGCAGCACCTCGGGCAGCGGATCGACATCTCCATCAACGTCGACGGCCGCCGCCAGGCCGAGGCACTCGCGCGGCGCCTCGCCCCCGTGCGCTTCGACCGCGTGATCACCAGCCCCCTGTTCCGTGCCCGCGAGACCGCGGCGCTCCTCGTGCGCGACGGGCGCGTCGAGGCCGATCCCCGGCTGCGGGAGATGGACTACGGCGCATGGGAGGGCCTGACCTACGCCCAGATCGACGCGGGCGACGGCGCCTTCCGCCGCGAGTGGGAGCTGGCGCCCGACCGCCTCGCCTGTCCGGGCGGCGAATCGGGCAACGACGTCGCGGCCCGCGTGCGTTCGTTCCTCGGGGACCTGCTGGACGAGCACCGCCGGTGGCACGCCAGGGCCTCGTTCCGGGCCGCGACCTCGCGGGACGGTCCGGTGTCGGCGGCCCCCGAGCGCCCGATCCTCGTCGTGGCCCACAGCTCCACCAACCGCGTGCTCCTGTGCGTCGCGCTGGGCACGGACCTGCGCGACTACCGCAAGCGCTTCGTGCAGGGCCAGGCCAACATCACCGTCCTGCGCTGGGAGGCCGGCGACGGCCCTGAGGACGCCAAGCTCATTGTCGGCAACGACCTGGGCCACCTGCGGGGCCCTCGGGACATCCCCTGGGGGTAGGTGCACCGGTGCCGGATCGCGGGTCGCCGGTTCAACACGCGGGTCGCGGGTCGCCGGTTCAGCTCGCCGGCGCGCCCCGCCGCGGCCGGATGAACCGGAACCAGATCCAGGCCAGCGCCGCGACCACCATGACCGCCAGGACAAGGTATTCGTACTGCTTCAGGAAGCCGCCGACCACGTTCCAGTTCTCACCCAGCAGGTAACCGGTGAGGATCAGGGCGAGGTTCCACGGCACGGAGCCCAGGATCGTGAACAGCACGAACGGTCCGAGGCGCATCCTGCCCACACCCGCCCCGAACGAGACCAGCGATCGGACCACGGGCACCATCCGCCCGAACAGGGCCGCCGCGGCCCCCCACCGCTCGAAGAACCCCTCGGTGCGGATCAGGTCGTCCTCGGTAAACCGCAGGATGCGGCCCCAGCGGATGAGCAGCGGTCGCCCGCCCCAGTACCCGATGGCATAGGCGACCAGCGCCCCGACCAGCGAGCCGATCGTCGCAAACAGCACGAGCAGGGGGATGTTCCAGCGCCCGCCGGTGATCGGCTCGAGGGACGCCGGGTCCGCGGCCAGGAAGCCGGCGAATGGCAGCACCACCTCGGACGGGATGGGGATGATCACGCTCTCGATCGCCACCCAGAGCGCCACGCCGACGTAGCCGACCGCCTCGTAGATCTGGGTGACGAGCTCGCGGACGGGGCCGTTCAGGAAGTCAAACACGGACTGAGGGTAGCGGACTATCCTCGGCACGGTGACCGACACCCATCCGCTCTCCGAACGCTCCCCCATTCACGGCCAGCGCGATCAGATCGCCCTGACCGGCGCCGACCTGTCCGTCGCCGACGTGGAGGCCGTGGCTCGCCACGGTGCCCGGGTGGCCCTGGACGTGGCCGCCCGCGGGCGGATGCAGGAGGCCCGCGACGTCATCGAGACGCTGGTGGCGCGGGGCGAGGTGGTCTACGGGGTCACGACCGGGTTCGGGGACCTGGCGACCACGTTCATCCCGCCTGCGGACGCGGAGCGGCTCCAGGAGAACCTGCTGGCCTCACATGCGGCGGGTGTCGGTGCGCCGTTCCCGCGCGAGGTCGTGCGGGCGATGCTGTTGCTGCGGGCGAACACGCTGGCGCTGGGGCACTCGGGCTGCCGGCCGCTGCTGGTGGACCGCATCTGCGAGTTCCTGGACCTGGGGATCCACCCGGTGGTTCCCGAGCAGGGGAGCGTCGGGGCGTCCGGGGACCTGGCGCCGCTCGCGCACCTGGCGCTGCCGCTGATCGGGCGGGGGCAGGTGGAGATGGGCGGGCAGGTGATGCCGTCGCTCGTCGCCCTGCGCGAGTGCGGGCTGGGGCCTCTCGTCCTGCAGGCGAAGGAGGGGCTGGCACTCCTCAACGGGACCCAGCTGATGAGCGCGCTCGGGGCGCTGCTCCTGGCCGACGCGGACCGGCTGATGCGGACGGCGTCGGTGGCGGCGGCGATGTCGGTGGAGGCGCTGCTGGGGACCGAGGTCGCCTACGCGGCGCCGTACCAGCTGGCGCGGCCGCACCCCGGGCAGGTCATGGTGGCCGCGGAGCTGCGGCACCTGCTGCGGGACTCGGGCCTGCAGACGGCCCACCACGACAGCGCCCACAAGGTGCAGGACCCGTACTCGCTGCGCTGCGTGCCGCAGGTCCACGGGGCCGTGAGGGACGCCCTCGACCACCTCCGGCGCGTGCTGGACGTGGAGCTCAACTCCGCCACGGACAACCCGCTCGTCTTCCCGTCGGGGGGCGAGGTGCCCACCGATGCGCTGGCCACCGGTGGCGGCCTGGTGATCAGCGGCGGCAACTTCCACGGGGAGCCGATCGCGCTGGCGCTGGACTTCGCGAAGCTGGCGCTGTCCGAGCTGGGCGCGATCTCGGAGCGGCGGACGGCGCTGCTGATGGACCCCCGGCTCAACGGCGGGCTGCCCGCATTCCTGGCTCCGGAGCCTGGCCTCAACAGCGGGCTGATGATCGTCCAGTACACGGCCGCCGCCCTGGCCTCGGAGAACAAGGTCCTGGCCCACCCGTCGTCGGCGGACTCGATCCCCACGTCCGCGAACCAGGAGGACCATGTCTCGATGGGCGCCTCGGCGGCGCGTCACGCGCGGACGGTGCTGGGGCACGTGCAGCAGATCCTGGCGATCGAGCTCCTCTGCGCGGCGCAGGCGCTGGACCTGCGGCTGGCGGCGCTGGAGGCGGGTGGGGTCGTTCCGGCTCCGGCCCCGGGCGCCGGCGTGGCCGAGGCCCTCGAGCGTATCCGCGAGCGCGTGACGCCGCTGGGCGATGACCGCGAGCCGGGGCCGGACCTCGCCGCGATGCTGGCGATCGTGCGCGAGGGCGCTCTTGTGGATCTTGTCACCCCGGGCTGAGACCGGCAGGACGCCGGCGTCATCCTGCTGAGGCGCTGGCGCCGGGCACCGTCGGTTCGCGCCGTGGTGCCACAGGCCACGAGATCGCCAGTCACCCGCCCCCAGACGTCCGTTCGGGCATCGTCAGCCCGGCATCGTGGCCTGTGGCGCCACGATGCCGCCATCTAGCGGTGGCAGGCGGTCCGTCAGCCCGGAATCGTGGCGTGCCAGACAACACCGACCGACGGGCGCCCGGTAGCTGCCTCGGGCCGAGCGGGGCGCCCGGTCGCTCGGGCCGCGCGGGGCGCCAGGCCCCCTCCGGCCGCTCGGCAGCCCGGCTGTTCGGTCCGCCCAGCCGTCGCGCCCGGGCCTCCGGCCGATAGACTCCGGCCATGGGCACCCGCATCCTCGACGTCACCGATGAGGTCGGCTTCGCGCTGGTGCCGCCGTGCGCGGACGCCGGGTTCGACCATCGCACCTGCGACTACTGGGAGGACGCGGACCGCGGCTCGAAGGCGGCCCGCGCCGCCTGGCTGAACCCGGCCCCGGCACCGGCGCCCGCCCGCACGAGGCCGCGCAACCCGTTCGCGCAGGACGATGACGATGAGCCGGCGGTCAACCCGTTCCTGCCGGCCTCCCGTCAGCCGGCCGCGAACCCATTCCTGGGTGGCAGCGACCAGCCGGCCGACAACCCGTTCGCGCCACCTCCCGCGGCCGGGCCCCGCGTGGCTCCCGGGGCGCCACCCAAGCTCCGGCTCCTCGCCCGTGGCCTCAGGGTGTTCGGGTCGTACGCGAAGGTGCTGGAGGAGGACGGTGTTCCCGCCGCATACATCCAGTTCGGCCCGTTGTCCGCGTACCCCCGGGCGCTGCGGACCCGCGAGCTCTACCCGAAGCTTCCGGTCTCGCCGCTCCCCGCCGTCATCACGTGCATCTCGACGACGGCCGAGGCCCGTTCCCGCGGCCACGCGACCACGCTGGTGGCCGCCGTGTGCGACGACCTGGCCGCCCGGGGCTTTGCCGCCGTGGAGGTCTACCCGGAGGTAGGCGCCCGGTTGGAGGCGACCAGCGCCGCACAACCCGGGTTCTGGGAGGGGCTGGGATTCGTCATCGCCGCGCCCGACGAGCGCTACCCGGTCCTGCGCCGGGAGCTGTGATGAGGATCCGGGGCGTCGCCGCGCTTGGGTTCGCCGCGGCGCTTGCGGTCGCGACGGCCGCCTGCCAGGGTGCTGTCGTCGGGACCGCGCCGCCGTTGCCGTCATCCGAGCCCGCCGCCCCGATCTCCCCCGGCCTCCCATCCGGCGTGCCGGGCGTGGACGTCGTGATGGACGCAACCCTGCTCGAAATCCTGCCGGCGGCCATCGGTTTCGCGAAGGTGGGGATCGAGCCCGAATCCTTCAGGGAGGCGGTCACCGATCCGTCCTTCGTGGCGAGCGTGGACGCGGCGGCCTTCGCGATCGTCGTGGAGGGCGAGGATCTCGCGTCCGGGGTGGTGGCGCACCTGCGGCCGGACGTCTTCTCCGAGGCGTTCTTCCGCGACTGGCGCGATTCCTACGACGAAGGCGCCTGCGCCCAGGCCGGCGGCGTCGCTGCCCGGGCCGAGGTCGGCCTCGCGGACGATCGGACGATGTACGTGACGACCTGCGCCGGCGGCCTGCGCGTGTATCACGCCTACGTCGCGGAGCGCGAGGTCATCGTGTCCCTGTTCTCCCTGGGTGAGCGCCGGTTTGGCGAGCAGCTGATGAACGGCCTGCGCCCCTGACCGGCATTCTTCGGCCCCTGCCCGCGTCGTAGACTCCGCTCCGTGAGCACCGATCAGCCCGCCGGCGCACCTTCGGGCCCGCGCCCCGTCCGCGCCCCGCGCGGGACCACCCTGTCCACCCGCGGCTGGCAGCAGGAGGCCGTCCTGCGGATGCTGATGAACAACCTCGACCCGGAGGTGGCCGAGAACCCCGACGAGCTGGTCGTCTACGGCGGCACCGGGCGCGCCGCCCGCAGCTGGGCGGCGTTCGACGCCATCGTCCGCGAGCTGCGCAGCCTGGCCGACGACGAGACGCTCCTCGTCCAGTCGGGCAAGCCGGTGGCGGTCTTCCGCACCAACGAATGGGCGCCGCGGGTCCTCATCGCCAACTCGAATCTCGTGGGCAAGTGGGCGAACTGGGACGTCTTCCGGGATCTTGAGCGGAAGGGCCTGATGATGTACGGCCAGATGACCGCGGGGTCCTGGATCTACATCGGCACCCAGGGGATCCTCCAGGGCACGTACGAGACGTTCGCGGAGGTCGCGCGCCAGCACTTCGGCGGGACCCTGCGCGGGCAGGTGGTGCTGACCGCCGGGCTGGGCGGGATGGGCGGCGCCCAGCCGCTGTCGGTGACGATGAACGAGGGCGTCTGCATCGCGATCGAGGTGGACGAGACGCGGGCGAGGCGCCGGCATGAGATCGGCTACGTGGACCGGTTCACGCACTCCCCGCATGAGGCACTCGCGATGGCACGCCAGGCGGCCGCGGCGGGCGATCCGCTGTCGATCGCGCTGATCGGGAACGCGGCGGAGATCGAGCCCGCGTGGGCGAAGGCCGGCGAGTTCTTCGACGTGGTCACGGACCAGACCTCGGCGCACGACTCACTGGGCGGCTACGTCCCGGCGGAGCTGACCCTGCGGGATGCGCACGTGCTCCGAATAACGCAGCCGGACGTGTACATGCAGCGGTCGGTGCGGTCCATGGCGGACCATGTCCGCGCGATCCTGGCCTTCAGGGAGGCGGGCGCGATCGCCTTCGACTACGGCAACAACCTCCGCGCGCAGGCCCAGGAGGGCGGCGTCGCGAACGCCTTCGACTACCCGGGGTTCGTGCCCGCGTACATCCGCCCGCTGTTCTGCGAGGGCAAGGGCCCGTTCCGGTGGGTGGCGCTCTCGGGTGACCCGGCTGACATCCGCCGCACGGACCAGGCGATGCTGGAGCTGTTCCCGCACGACCGCGCGCTCCGCCGCTGGCTGGAGCTGGCCGAGGCCAAGGTCCCGTTCCAGGGCCTGCCCGCCCGCATCTGCTGGCTGGGCTACGGCGAGCGCGCCAAGGCCGGGCTCGAGTTCAACCGCCTCGTCGCTGCCGGCGAGGTCAAGGCGCCGATCGTCATCGGCCGGGACCATCTCGATGCCGGGTCCGTTGCCTCGCCCAACCGGGAGACGGAGGCGATGGAGGACGGGTCCGATGCCGTAGCCGACTGGCCGCTGCTCAACGCGCTGGTCAACACCGCGGCCGGCGCCACCTGGGTCTCGATCCACCACGGCGGCGGCACCGGCATCGGGTATTCGCAGCACGCCGGGATGGTCGTGGTGGCCGACGGCACCGAGCTCGCCGCGCGCAAGCTGGAGCGGGTCCTGACGTCCGACCCCGGGATGGGCGTCGTTCGCCATGTGGATGCGGGTTACGAGCGGGCGATCGAGGTGGCCCGCGAGCGCGGCGTCCACATCCCGATGCAGGGCTGAGGCTCCCGCGAGTCGGCCAGAATCGGGCCGTCGGGGACAGGTAGCATCGCGGGGTGCTTGTCGAATCGGTGCCCAACGTCTCCGAGGGCCGGCGCCTCGACGTCATCGAGCGCCTCGCCGATGCCCTCACGTCGCCGCCCGGCGTGTTCCTCCTCGACCGGACCTCGGACGCCAGCCACAACCGCTCCGTGTTCACGGTGGCGGGGGAGCACGAGGCCGTCGGCATCGGCCTGGAGCGCCTCGTCGCCCAGGCGATCGACGACATCGACATGGAGTCCCACACGGGCGAGCACCCCAGGATCGGGGCGGTGGACGTGGTCCCGTTCGTGCCCCTCGGCGACACCCCGATGGACGCCTGCGTGGACATGGCCCGCGAGTTCGGGGCCAGGGTCGCCGCGCAGTTCGGCCTCCCGGTCTACCTGTACGCGCAGGCCGCCACGCGCGCCGACCGGGTCAAGCTGGCGGACGTGCGCCGGGGCCAGTACGAGGGCCTCAGGGCGGAGATCGCCCACAACGGTCGCGAGCCCGACTTCGGCCCGTCGCGCATGCACCCCCGCGCCGGCGCGGTGGCCGTCGGCGCCCGCCCGTTCCTGATCGCGTGGAACATCAACCTTGACTCTGACGACGTGGAGCTGGCCAGGCGGATCGCACGCCGGGTCCGGGAGTCGGGCGGGGGCCTGCCGCGCGTCCAGGCGAACGGCTTCCGCGTGGAGGAGCCGCAACGCGGCCGCCCGGTCGTCGCCCAGGTCTCGATGAACCTGCTCGACTTCCGCGTGACCCCGCTGTGGCAGGCCTGGGAGGTCGTGGGTGAGCTGGCCGCCGAGGATGGCGTCGGGCTGGCCGAGTCGGAGCTGATCGGCCTCGCCCCGCTGGCGGCCTTCGCGGACGTGGCGGACCATGCTGGGGTCCCCGCCGACGCCCCGACCGCCGAGCGCCTCTCCGCCGCGGCGGCCGCGATCCATCTCCGCGACTTCTCCCCGCTGATGGCGCTGGAGCTCCGGCTCGCCGCCGCCCGCGACCCGGCATGACGCTCCGCCTCATCGAGGGAGGCCGGGGCCACGGGGACGCCCCGGGGCTGCTGATTTACGGCGCCTCGCAGGTCGCCACGCTGGCCGGCGGCCTCCGGCGCGGTCCCGGACAGGCTGATCTCGCGCTGCTGGACGCGGCGTCCGTCGGCGGTCCCGGCGCGCCGGGTGCCCCGGTCGTGGCGTGCTGGGAAGGGCGGGTCGTCGGGGTGGGACCGCGGGACCGCGTGGAACGGGGCCTCGAGCTGAGCGGCTACCCGCTTGCCCGGTTCGTCCGCCTGGACGCGGACGGGGGGGTGGTGACTCCCGGGCTCGTGGACCCGCACACCCACCTGCTGTTCGCGGGCACCCGCGAGCAGGAGCTCGTCCTGCGCCAGCAGGGCGCCGGCTACCTCGAGATCCTCGAGGCCGGTGGCGGGATCCTGTCCACGGTTGCCGCCACCCGTGCGGCTTCCGCCGAGGACCTCGCGGCGCATGGCCGGCGCTGGCTGGACGAGATGCTCCGTCACGGTGTCACGACGGTCGAGGCCAAGTCCGGCTATGGCCTGGACCTCACGACGGAACTGCGCCTGCTGGCGGTTGCCCACGCTCTCGGCACCGAGGGACCGGTGGACGTCGTGCCCACGTTCCTCGGCGCGCACGCGGTGCCACCCGAGTTCCGGGCCCGCCCGGACGGCACCGAGGCGTACGTCCGCAGCGTGATCGAGGACCAGCTGCCGGGCGTGGCGGCCCAGGGCCGGGCGCGTTCGTGCGACGTCTTCTGCGAGGAGGGCGTGTTCACGGCCGACCACAGCCGGAGGATCCTGCAGGCCGCCGCGGGCTACGGGCTGGCGGTCCGCCTCCACGCGGACGAGCTGGCGCCCTCGGGTGGCGCGGAGCTGGCCGCGGAGCTGGGCGCGCTGTCGGCCGACCACCTCCACGTGCCCAGCGACGAGGGCCTCGCCGCGCTGGCCACCGCCGCCGGGGGTCCGCACCCGGTGATCGCGACCCTGCTCCCGGCGACGACCTGGTTCCTGATGACGGGCGACGCCGCGCCGGCCCGGCGGTTCATCGACGCCGGGGTACCGGTGGCGTTGGGGACGGACTTCAACCCGGGCACCTCGCCCACCCCCAACCTGCCGCTGGTCATGACCATCGCCTGCCTGGAGATGAAGCTCTCGCCCGCCGAGGCGCTGGTCGCCGTCACGGTCAACGCGGCCCACGCCCTGGGCCTCGGCGACCAGGTGGGTGCCGTCGAGCCCGGGAAGCTGGCCGACCTCGTGATCTGGCGGGCGCCGTCGGTGGAGCAGCTGCCCTACTGGGTGGGAGCGGACTTGGTGGACGTCGTGATCAAGCGGGGACGCATCGTCCACCGCCGGAGCACCTGAGCCCGGCCGGTCAGGCCTTCCCGCGCGACTCCAGCAGCACGGTCGTCGTCTCGGCAGGGAGGCCCGACGTCGTGATCGACAACTTCGGCTGCACCAGGGGCTCCGCCCCCATCTCGTGCAGGAATCTCTTCACCGCTTCCTCGCAGTCCGCGTCCTCCTCGCAGACGGGCATCGGCACCACGATCTTCGGGTCCAGCTGGGCGACCAGGGCGGCGGCCGTCGTCGCGGTGAGCGCCCCGCCGATGGGCACGCAGACGACGTCCACCCGGCCGATGTCGCCGAGCTTCTCCTGCGTCAGCTCGTGGCCGATGTCGCCGAGGTGGATCGTGTGGATCCCGTCCAGTTCCGTCATGAAGGCGGTCTGGCGTCCCCGGTCCGCGCCCCGGGAGGCGTCCCGGTAGGTCCGCACGCCCGTCAGGAGGGCGCCGTGGACTTCGTACTCCCCTGGTCCGTCCAGCACGAAGGCGGACTCGAGGCTGGTGGGGACGACGGTCCCGCCGTCCCGCGAGAGCTTGCCCGCCTTCCTGTTGATCGGGCTGTCGTCGGGGTGGCTGAACGTGACGACGTCACCCGTGATCCCCCGCCCTGTCGGCCCGACGATCGAGGGGTAGGGGTCGTTCACGACGACGGCGTCCTTGCCGCGCAGCCGGATGCAGGTTCGTCCGTACCAGGTGAGCTCCATGGGCCGATTCTTGCACAGGCTGCTGCACCGGGGCTCCCTTGCCGCGCGCGGTGCGCGCGGTGCGGCGCGTAGTCCGCGCGTGGTGCCGCGCGTGGCCCCCCAGCCGCCCGAAGCCGCGCACAAAAGAAAGAGGACCGGAGACGCCTGCCCAATCGGCGCCCCCGGTCCCGAGGGAGGGAGGATGGAACGTGAGGGGTTGTTCCGAGATGGAAGGTACCGGGCGGCGGATTCATCGGTGAGTCGCCGAACGGTTAAGAAACGCACATCTCGACCCGGGAAGCGTACCGTCGGCGGGGTGCGTCGCACGGGCATGGCAGAATTCCTCCCCATGACCGTCCGATCGCGCCGCTCCGGCGGCCTGGCCCTGCTCCTCGCGGCGATGGTCGTCGCCGCCTGTGGCTCCTCCGCCCCGACCAGCCCACCTTCACCCTCCACGGCCCCCCCGGCGACCGCGGCGCCCTCGTCGCCCCCGGGCCCCACCCCCACCTCGCAGCCCGCCCCTTCGGCCTCGCCGGCGGCCGTCACCTGTGACGAGACCACCGGCGTCGACCCCTCCCCGGCCTCCGACGACAACGATCCGAACGCCGCCCTCTACGCGAAGATCGAGGCCCAGGTGTCCGCGCTGCGAGGGATCACGGCCACCACCCCGGTCGCCCGGGGCGTGTTCGACATCCCCGGTCTGTGCGCCTACCTCCGCAACAGCCTCCGCGAGGAGAACCCGCCGGAGTTCGTGGCCGCCACCGAGAGGCTCTACCGCGAGCTCCTGCTCCTGCCGGCCGGCACGACCCTCGAGAAGCTCTACCTGGACCTGCTCACGAGCCAGGTCGCGGGGCTCTACGACGACAAGACCAAGCACATGTACGTCGTGACCAAGTCGGGCACCATCGGCCCGCTGGAGCAGATCACGTACGCCCACGAGTACACGCACGCCCTCCAGGACCAGGCCTTCGGGCTGCGGTCCGTGGTCGGTGAGGATCGGGACCAGGGCGACCGATCGCTCGCGCGGACGACGCTGATCGAGGGTGACGCGACCCTCGTCATGAGCCTCTGGGCCCAGCAGGAGTTGACCGCCGCCCAGCTGGCCGAGGTGACGTCCACCTTGGACCCGGCCGGAACGGCCGCCCTGGAGGCGGCACCCACGATCCTGCGAGAATCGCTCCTGTTCCCGTACACGTCGGGCCTCACCGTGGCGCTCGGCGGCTTCCAGTCCGGCGGCGGGTTCGCCGGCGTGGACGCGCTGTTCGCCAACCCGCCCGATTCCACGGAGCAGGTGCTGCACCCGGAGAAGTTCGCGGCCCGCGAGGCGCCGGTCAGGGTCACGATCCCCAAGGACCTCGCGGCACGCCTCGGCACCGGCTGGAAGGTCCCGATCCAGGACACCCTGGGCGAGTTCCAGCTCGAGGTCCTGCTCCGCGAGGGAGGTGCCTCCGGGACCAAGGCCGCCGCGGCAGGCTGGGGTGGGGATCGGGTGGCACTCGTGGAGGGCCCGGACGGCGCCGTGGGCGTGGTGCTCGACACGGTCTGGGACACCGCGGAGGACGCGGACGCGTACGCGGCGGCGCTCGAGTCCCTGGTGGCCGCCCTGAAGGCATCGGGCCGCAGCGCGGCCTTGCTGGTCCCCGAGCGCGGTCGGGTGGTCCTGGTGAGCGGCAGCTCGGACGACGTCCTCGGGCGGCTGGCGAACGTCCTCGGCCTGGCGGAGTAGCCCGCGCTGCACCATGGACGACGACGCCGACCAGCTCGCCGGCCTCCGTCCGCTCGGCCGGGACGCGGGCGCGCCGCTCGCCTGCGGGCACTGCGGGTGGCACGGCTCGGACGGGTCTCCGGCGATGTTCGGGTCGCTTGGTGACGCGTCCGTGTCCGAGTGCCCGAGATGCCACGCGCCGGTGATGGACGAGATGCCCTCCTACGGTGAGATCACCGCCGCGCGACGCGCCCCGGCGGGCTGACCTCCGGGCTCTGCTCCCGAGCCCTGCCTCACGGGCGAGCATGAAGTGCCCCCGCTGGCAGGGCCGCTCGCAGGGCCGCCCGAGCCGCCCGAGCCGCCCGGCGGGTGAACGGGCGCGCGACGGAACGATCCAACCGCCGTGTGGCGCAAACGTCGGCGGTCGCCCCTCACACACGGAACGGATCGGGCGTCGGGCGGCGCAAATGGCGCGGGACGGAGCCGTAGAGCCGCCGGGCGGCTCGCGGCGATGGACGGCTCGAGCTGCGCGAGGTGGGCCCGCGCGACCGAGGCTGCAAGGGCCTCAACAAGATCGCCGCGAAGCAGGGTCTGGTGCTCGACATGAGGCTCCGCCGAAGGGTACGAGCCGCTTCACGCCGATCGCGCCGCTCTGCCGCGTCGAGCACGCCTTCGCACGTCTGGGAGGTGGCGGCGGCTGTCGCGCTGCTACGAGGGATCCGCCGCGAGCGCCCGCGCCTGGCGCGAGGCTGCTGCGGTCGCCTACCTGTTCGCGCGGCTCCGCATCGAGCCGGCTTGAGCGTCAAACTTTACGGAAACGGCAGGTAAGACGACGTGCGGACGACCGAGATTCGTGCAGACATGGTCGCGAGCTTCGTTGACCAGTTGTGGTCGTTCGTCACCAGGTGACGTACCTGGGCGGCGAGACCAGTTCCCACGATGAGCGCGTCGGGTGGCGCAAGACGCTTGTCGGCGCGAAGGTGGGCGGCGTCCTGGGCAACCTGGAGATCGACCGGCACACAGACCAGGTTCGGATACGTGCGGAGGAACCCGAGGACCGTGTGATGACCAGAAGGGACTGACCGCATCGGGCGAACGAGGATCTCCATGACCGTCACCATCGAGACGACCCCGGGGTTCCTGCCCGTCGCGACCAGTTCCTTCAACATGTAGGCCGCAACGGGATGCGTCGAGTCATTCGCGTCGAAGTACGCCGCAAGCACCGTGGTGTCAAGCAGCAGGCGATCCCCTTCCGCGATCACCTTGAGCAGCGACGACTCGGACACGCCGCTACTCGCCCCAGGCTGTGCGCTCGCCGCGCACGTACTCGAGGGTCTCCTCGCTCGTCCCGAAGACACCAGTAAGGCTGCCTGCGAAGTCGCGGGGCAGGAGACGGACGCGGGCGACGCCCGGCTCGGTCGGGTCGGCCTCGAAGACAAGGATATCGTCCGGTGCCGCATCGAGCGCGCGAACAATCGGCTCGGGCATCGTGATCTGGTTCTTCCGTCGGAGGCGGGCCTCCGCCTCGATGGGACGATCAATGACTTCCATCTCTGTCTCCTCAGTAAGACCAGACTATGTGCCGTCGTACCGGTGATGTCAAGGTAGCACCATGCAGCAAGTCATAGGATCTCGGACGCGCCGTGAGGCGCCCGCTTCGCGCGGGGTCTCCAAGGAGATCTCTGCCAGCCACCTCGCTGTGAGCCCTACATCGAGTCCGGCGCCGAGATCCCCAGCAGGCCGAGCGCGTTCGCCAGCGTCGTCTTCGCGGCCAACGCCAGCGCCAGCCGCTTCGCGGAGCGCTCGGGCTCGGCGACATCCACCACCCGCGCGTCCCGGTAGAAGGCGTGGAACTGGGTCGCGAGCTCCGTGGCATAGGCCGTGATGCCCTGCGTCTCCTCGGCCCGGACCGCGTCCTCCAAAACTTCCGGGAACCGGGCAACGGCGCGGGCGAGGGCGCCTTCAACCTCGCCCGCCAGCAGCCCCGCCACGTCGGCCGCGGGGGCGAGCCCCGCCTCCTCGGCCTTGCGCAGGATCGACGCAATCCGGGCGTGCGCGTACTGGACGTAATAGACCGGGTTCTCCGCCGACTGCTTGCGCGCCAGCTCGATGTCGAAGTCGATCTCCACGTGCGCCGCGCGGGAGGCGAAGAACCAGCGCGCGGCGTCCGTGCCCACGGCATCGAGCAGGTCGTCCAGGGTCACGAAGGTCCCGGCGCGCTTGGACATCGAGACCTCGACGCCATCCAGCACGAAGCGGACCCATCCGATCAGCAGCACCTGGAAGTGCTCCCGGTCGTAGCCCATCGCCTCGGCGGCGTTGCGGTTGCGGGCGACCGTCCCGTGGTGATCCACCCCCCAGATGTAGATCAGGTGGTCGAAGCCGCGGCTGAACTTCTCGGTCACGTACCCGATGTCGGCCGCGAAGTAGGTCGGCCGTCCGTCGGAGCGGTAGATGACGCGGTCCTTGTCGTCCCCGAACGTCGTGGAGCGGAACCACAGGGCGCCGTCCTGCTCGTAGACGTGACCGGCGTCCCTCAGCCGGTCGACCGCCCGCGCGACCCAGCCCTCGTCGTGGAGCGACGCCTCGCTCTTCCAGACGTCGAACCGGACGCCGAGCCGGGTGAGCGACGCCTCGATCATCGCCCGGACCCGCGTCGCCGCCCACCGGCCCACGACATCGGCCGCGTCCGCACCGGGTGCGACGGCATCGGCCCAGACATCGTCCGGGACGGCGTTCGCCAGGTCCTCGACATACGCGCCCTTGTACCCGTCTGCCGGCACGGGCTCTCCACGTCGCACGGCTACCACGGAGGCCCCCAGACGCTCGATCTGGGCTCCGGAGTCGTTGAAGTAGTACTCCCGCGTGACGGTCTGTCCGCCCGCCTCGAGCACCCGGCACAGCAGGTCGCCCACGAAGGCGCCCCGCGCGTTGCCGACGGTGAGCGGCCCGGTCGGGTTGGCGGACACGAACTCCACGTTGACCCGGCGCGCGTTCACGGCCGGGATGCGGCCCCAGGCCGCGGGCGATTCCAGGATCCCGCCCACCACACCGGCCAGCGCCTCGTCCGTGACGCGCAGGTTGAGGAAGCCCGGGCTCGCGACCTCAACCGAGCCGATCAGCGAATCGGCCGGTCCTTCCCGGAGCGATGCCGCCAGCGTCTCCGCGATCTCCATGGGCGCCCGCCGCAGCGGCCGTGCCAGCTTCATGGCGAGGTTGGTGGCGAAGTCGCCGAATGCCGGGTTGGCCGGTCGCTCGATCTCGACCGCCGGCGCCCCCGTACCGCCGATGGCGGGGAGGCGGCCGGTCGCGACCGCATTCGCCCATGCCTGCTCCACCGCGGCCCGGACCCGGGCCCGGATGGCCGAGGGCGTGGCGGCGGGTTCGGCGGAGCTGGGCACGGAAGCCTCCTGCGTGGTTCGTGGGGGTCGTGTTGGCCATCGTAGCGGGTCACTGGAGGCCCCCGGGTACCAGGACCATCGTTGCTCTTGCGCAACACTACCTTCGGGTTCAGGCCGAATGGCCCTTGAGCCATCGTGAGACCGGGCTGGTCAAGTGCGATTCAGACTGGTACTTTTGTCGACCCTCGTGCAGTACTGTGCGAGATACGGGTCCACACCCGCTCACTGGGGCGGGTCTGACAGGACTCATCGCCGGTCGTGAATGCCGGCGGATCAGCTCACCGGAGTTTGGCGGGTGCGCCAGTGCCGCGTCCCGCGACTGGGAGGTGTGGGGAACGTGAATTCTCGGGGTTCCATCTTCGCCTTGAGCGCCGCCCGCCCATCTTCATCCATTGCGGTGAGGGGGCAATCTGGCGGCCGGTCATGGGACCCGCGTTGCAGCCGGGCAACGGAACCGGCACCGGATGTGCGGTTGGGTGCCGTGATGGGGGGTTGTCAGTAGCCCATCAGTACTGGACGCGCACAGGACTTGGCGTCAAGATAGGCAGGTCGCCAACAGGCAGCGGCCGACGACGCTAATCATCGTTGGGGACTCATCTGCGGCAGCTGCCGTACCGACAGGAACAGGGGAGAACACATGAAGCTCACCAGATTGATGCGAACCGCGGGCTGGCTGGCAGTCGCAAGCCTGCTTGGCGCCGCGCTGATCGGCCCGGCAGCCGCCATGGCGAACGGCGTGAACTACGCAACGGTCGCCGGCTACGCGCCGGGGACATCGACGAACAACAAGGCCGCGACTTGGGGCAAGGACTGCACGAAGATCGAAAGCGTCAAGGGGAGTCTGGGCTCCACCTACCTGCTGCCCGAGGGCTACGCCAAGGTCATCGTGAAGGCCGGATCTGAAAAGTCCGCTCCGGGCCACGTCAACACCGTCTTCAACAACCCGACCGCCGGCCAGACCGTCTGGGCCGACTCCAACGGGAGCGGCACGTTCGATGACGGCGACAAGGGCATCAGCCACATCATCTTCTGCGGGAAGCAGACGACCACGACCACGGAGACGACCGAGACCACGGAGACGACCACGACCACGGAGACGACCGAGACCACGGAGACGACCGAGACCACGGAGACGACCGAGACCACGGAGACGACCGAGACCACGGAGACGACCGAGACCACGGAGACGACCGAGACCACGGAGACGACCGAGACCACGGAGACGAC
>CAMTVM010000041.1:0-22199 GCA_947085195.1 uncultured Chloroflexota bacterium | reverse complement strand
CCCTCGGACAGGGCCAGCGTCGCGCCGCCGGGACCCTTGTAGCCGATCACCAGCTTGCCGCCGTTGGCCAGCCGATACGACCCGGTGGACACATACCAGCCCTTCGGCAGGGAGGCGCACAGGACCGTCCAGTCCACCGCCCTTGCCGCGCTGCGGAAGAAGTCAGGGTTGGCGTCGATGCCGGAGCACCCGTCAGCCAGTCCGCCCGAGGCACCGGGCGACGCGGAAGGTTCGACGGACGCGCCCGGATCCGTCTGGACGGGCTCGGTCTCGACCGGCTCCGTGGGGACCTCGTCGGTCGGGACCGCTCCCGGATCCTCGGTCTCCCCGGGCGTCCTGCCCTCGGTGGGGGTCGCCGTTGCCGGCTTGCTCGTGGGCGACGCCGTCACCGGGACCGTCGATGCCCCGCTCGATGGCGCGGACGTCCCGCACGCCGCGACGGTCAGCGCGAGGACGAGGACGAGGGCGAGGAGCGTCCGGGGGTTGGGCACAGACGAAGGGTACCGGGGGGACGCCCGGGGTGCAGGAGACCCGGGTCAGACCGCCTCGACGGAGGCGGCCAGCCTCACCAGCGCGGGGTTCACGTTGAACACGTCGCGGATCCGCTCGTCGGTCAGCACCTGGTCCGGCGTCCCGTCGGCGAGGATCCGCCCCTGGGCGATCAGCACCAGCCGCGGGAAGAAGTGCGAGGCCAGGCCCAGGTCGTGCAACACGGCCACCATCGCGGTGCCGTCGCGCTCGTTGAGATCCTGGAGCAGCTCCATCGCCTCCACCTGGTGGCGCAGGTCGAGATGCACGGTGGGCTCGTCAAGGAGCAGGACCGGCGCCTCCTGGGCCACCGCCAGCGCCAGCAGCACCAGTTGCCGCTCACCGAGGGAGAGTTCCCGGGCGTCACGCCCCATCAGGTGCCCGAGGCCCACGCGGTCGATCGCGGCCGCGACGGCCGCCCGGTCCGCCGGTCGCGTCCCTCGCAGGGGCGCCTCGTGGGGCAGCCTGCCCAGCGCCACGACCTCCTCGACCAGCATCGCGAAGGGCAGCGCGGCCTGCTGCGGCACCACGGCCAGTCGCCGGGCCACCTCGGACCGCTCGAGCGAGGCGAGCGGCGTGCCGCACAGCGCCACCCGCCCGGTGGTCGGCTTCAGCGTGCCGGCCAGGACGCGGAGCAGGGTGGACTTGCCGGCGCCGTTGGGCCCGATGAGGGCCACCCGCTCGCCGGGGTCCAGCCGGAACGAGACGTCACGCAGGATCGCGCGGCTCCGGACCTCCACGGTGACGTCCTCCGCGTGGAGCATCGGGCCGTTCACAGCTCGTACCCCGTGCGGGCGCGCCGCAGGAGGGCCAGGAAGAACGGGGCCCCGATGACGGCCGTCACGACGCCCACCGGCACGCCGCCCAGCATGCGCGCGATGACGTCCGCGACCGCGAGCAGGCTCGCCCCGAACAGCGCGGAGATCGGCAGCACCAGGCGGGCGTTCGGCCCCACCAGCAGGCGCACGAGGTGCGGCACCACGAGCCCCACGAACCCGATCAGGCCGGCGACCGCGACGCCCGCAGCCGTCACCAGCGACGCCAGCGCCAGCAGGATCACGCGCTCCCGGCGGACGTCCACGCCCAGGTGCGCCGCCGCCTCCTCACCCAGCAGGAACCCGTTGAGCGCGCGGGCGCGGAGGAGGATCAGCGCGCTGCCGCCGAGGATCAGGGGCGCGGCGATCGCGAGGCGGAGCCAGGAGGTGCCGTCGAAGCCGCCGAGCAGGTACGAGAAGATCTGCCGGAGGCCCGACCCGGACACGTACATCGCCATGGCCAGACCCGCCGCCAGCAGCGAGCTGACGGCGTACCCGGTGAGGAGCAGCGAGGTGAGCGGCCCCAGCGGGCTGGTCCGCGACAGCCGGTACACGACGGTCACGGAGCCCAGCGCGCCGACGAACGCCAGGCCGTGGAGCAGGCCGAACTCCAGGATGAGCCCGCGGACCGGCAGGATGACGGCGATCGCGGCCCCGAGCGCGGCACCGGCGGCCGTGCCCAGCACGTAGGGATCCGCGAGCGGGTTGCGCAGCAGACCCTGGAACGTGGCCCCGGCGACGGCCAGGCCGGTCCCCACGATCATCGCCGTGAGGACCCTCGGCAGCCGCAGGTCCATCACGATCGCCTCGGCCGTGGGGGCCCAGGTGACCCCGAGGTCCAGGCCCAGGAGGCGCCTGGCGAGGATCGCCACGGTCGTGCCCGGGGCCAGGTCCACCGACCCGAGCGCGATCCCGCCGACCAGGACGACGGCGAGCGAGACGACCCCGGCGATCGCCAGCCACGCCACACGTCCCGGACGGCGCGCGACGACGGCGGCGAGCCGCGGCCTGGCGCCGAGCGGGACGGGGGTGGCGGTCACGACGGTTACCGGATCACGGGGCCGGCGACGGCAGGACGAGGCCGGGGTGGATGGCGAGCGCGAGCACCCGGATCCCGTCGCCGAGGCGGGGACCCGGACGGGTGACGATGACATCGTCGATCGGACGGACGTTGCCGGTCCTGACCGCGGACAGGACGTCCCAGCCGGGTCGCTGGCCCACGGCTTCGGCCGTGACGCCGTACGCGGCATCGCCGAGGAGGATGACTTCCGGGTCGAAGGCGACGATCTGCTCGGCCTGGATCTGGTACACGCCGGGCGTGCCGCTGGTCAGCGGATCGCCGCCGGCAATCCGGATCATCTCGGTGCCGAAGTAGTCCGGGGCGGGACCGAAGAAGCCGTTGGTCGCGTCGAGTTCGTAGAACACGCGCAGCTTCGGCAGGTCGGCGGTGGCAGCCGCGACGTCGTCGAAGGCGGCCTGGATGCCTGCCACGAGCGCGGCGGCCTGGTCGGGACGGCCGACGGCGCGCCCGATGAGGGTCATGTCCGCGAGGGCGGTCGCGAGGTCCGGGGCGAAGATCACGAGCACCGGGACGCCGAGGGAGCGCAGCTTGGCGATCGCCTCCGGCGGGTTGAAGTTGCTGCCGCCCGCGATGACCAGGTCGGCGCCCGCGCCGACGATGCCCTCGACGTCCACCGAGCCGAACTTGGCGAGGTCCGGAATGGTGGCGGCCTCGGGCGGGTAGAGGTTCCAGTCCTCGACCTTGCCCACGACGCGGTCACCGACGCCCAGCGCGAACAGGGTCTCGGTAGCGGCGGGGGTCAGGGACACGATCTTCGCCGGCTCGGCCGGGATGACGACCTCGGTCCCTTCGTCGTCGGTGAGGGTGGCAGGGAAGGCCGGCGCCTCGGTGGGCGCGGCGGTGGGGGCCGCCGTCGGGACGGCGGACGGGACCGGGGTGACCGGCGCGAGGGTCGGCGTTGCGGCCGGAGCGGCCGAGCAGGCGCCCACGAGCAGCGACGCGATGAGGGTCAGCAGGACGGGAGTGGTGCGAAGGCGTGCGATCACGGGAACTCCGAATTCGGCTTGGGAATCAACGGACCCCTGGCTTCGGGGCGAAGCAGGGGTCAGGCGGTCGATCGCACGGTTGCGCCTGACCTTTCTCTCGAAGGCTCGAGCGGCAACGGCAGGTCGGCGTCCGGACTTCCGCCCCTGGGGCGGTCACCGTAGCGGGACTGTGCCGGAATCACACCGGCTTCGCGACCAAACCGCGTCGGTTCTGTGGAGACCCGCGGGTCCCGTTTGTCCGGGCGAGCGTACCACCCCGGCCCCGGATAAGCCGCAGGTAATTCGGCCCGGTCATCATGGCCATCTCGCCCTCCTCCCGCCACCCGAACCACCCCGCCGGAGGAGGTCCCTCGTGGAGCTCGTGCGTTGCCTGGCCGGAACCGGAACTCTCGCCGCACTGGCGCTGGTCGGCGCCCTCGGCCCTGCCCGGATGCCGGTCCTGACCACCGCGGACCCGCCCTGGCAGCCGCCCCCGTGCGGGGAGGCGCGGGCCGGCGCCCCATCGGGCGCGGCCTGGTACCGGCTGGACCCGCTCCTGGACGAGAAGGGATCCCTCACGGGCCAGCGGTTGACGGTCGGCCTCGTCGGCGGGGCGGCTCGCCACCTGGACCTGGCCCCCGAGTCGTTCGCCTCGGGCCCGCGGGCCGGGTTGGTGCTGGTCGGTGAGGACGACGGGATCGCGTCGAGCCTGCGCCTGGTGGACGTGGCGCGCGGGTGCGAGACGGTCGTGGGGCGTGAACGCGCGGCGGTCGTCCGCGGGGCGCTCCTCGCGCCGGACGGCACCGCCGTCTGGGAGCACCGGGTGAACCGGGCAACTCGCGCGGACGAGGGTGTCTGGCGGCGGCCGCTCGCGGGCGGACAGCCCGTACGCGTACTGCGCGGCGTGCGTCCCGACGGCCGGTTCGGGCCGACGTTCGTCACGGAGCTCTCCTGGTCCGCCGACGGGCGGCTCGGCGTGGCGTCGTGCGGCGAACGGTCGTGCCGGACGCGGGTGGTGGACCCGGCGACCGGGCGGGTCGAGGCCTTCGAGGGAACAGGGCCGCTGCTCGGCGTCCACGGGGATCGGGCGGTGGTCCGTGCCGCCTGCGCGGGCCTCCCCTGCCCGGTCGAGGCGGTGGACCTGCGGACCGGCCGGCAGAGCGTCCTGGTGGATGCGGCCGGCCTGGCAGCCCTCGACGGCTCGGGTGCCGGTTCGCTGGTGTACGAGGCGGCGGGCGGCTCGCTCGTCGTGCTCGATCTCGGGTCGGGACGGCGCTCGGCGGTCAGCGCGGACCGCGGGCTCCTGCCCGTCCGCCGGACCTCGGCCGCCACGAGCGGGGCCGACACGCCCGGCGGGGCGGTGCTGATCGCTGCCGGCGGCCACGTCAGGCAGCCGTCCGCCGCCCGCCACCTGGACCGGGCGGATCACGCCGTCGTCACTCTCGGGGAGGTGATCCCGTGACCCGGCAGCAGCTGTCGACCATGTCCCGTCGTGTCGCCGTCACCGTTATCGCGACCGGCGTGCTCCTGGCCGGGGTGGCGGGCGCGCCCCGTCCGGCCGATGCCCACAGCCCGAACCCGGTGTTCGCCGGCGGGCTCTTCGCACAGAATGCCGACCTCCGCTTCCGCTGGGGCGCGGGCGGAACCCCGCCGACCGTGATGCAGACGGCGATCAGGAACGCGGCGGCCGGCTCCAACGCCTCCCGCAAGTCCAAGGCGCCCACCTTCACCTACGACGCCGCGGGCGGCAACACCGTCTACTACGGTGTCGACGTCCCGTGCGGGATCAACGGCCTCGCCTGCTTCCGCCGGGACGCCCCTACCTGGTTCGGGATCTGGATCCGCCCGAACGGCCACCGCTATGACTGGGGCACGCTCCGCTGGTGCGAGATGACCGGGTACCCGAACGGCTGCTATGACGCGGAGAACATCGTCCTCGACGAGTTCGGCCACGTCCACGGCCTGGACCACCACGTCAACTTCGCGGACGAGAGCGACTACGAGGACGCCGTCGTCCAGACCTATGCGCGCGTCAAGCCACGCGCCGGCTGGGACGCGCACCTCTTCGGACGCTGCGACGTGGCCACGCTCCAGCAGCAGTACGACGTGGCGACGTGGTCCACCCTCTACAGCACGTGCCTGGGCATCGACACGACCACCACGCTCACGGCATCCGACACGAGCGTGGTGGAGGGCACCCTCGTGACCTTCACGGCGCGGCTGGCCAGCGACGGGACCGGACGCCTGGCCGGCAACCCGATGTCCGGCCGGGTCGTGGTCCTCCAGGTCCGCAGCGGGACGGCCTGGGCGGACGTCCTGACGATGGGTGCGGGTTCCACGGCCGGGTCGTACGTGGCGAGCCTGACGATCCGCACCAGCGCAGACTACCGGGCCGTCTACCGCCGGACCACGACGGAGGGTACCCGCGGCTCCGTGTCGCCCGTCGTCGCGATCAAGGCAACCGTGGCCTGCTACCGCCTGTGCCCGCTGTCCATCCTGCCCGCAGACCGGTGAACCCGGGGGAGGCCGTCATGCCGAAGATCACCACCGCCATCCTGAGCGTCCTGGCGACGCTGACCCTGGCCGCCTGCTCGGCGGGCGGCCTCCCCAGCCCGGAACCACCCGGGACGCCCACGCCCACCGTTCCGGTGACGAGCGTACCGACCGGCCCCGCCGCGTCGGCCCCTCCCGAGGTCACACCGCAACCCACACCCCGGCCGACGGAGGTGCCGGGTCCGCCGGTCGCGTCGCTCGGTGGCGGTGCGGCCGGCCCCGTGGCCGGAGAGCTGGGCACGTTCTTCTGGGGCGGCCTTGGCTCGGACTCGCCGTGGATCGTGCCGACGACCCACCTGGCCGCTGCCCCCGGCGCGACCCTCACCGTGACCCTCGACCCGGCCGGCGCTCCGGAGCGATGGACGGCGGCCTGGGCCCCGGTCCGCAACGGGGCCGCCGGAGGCGTCGACGCGGTTGGGGAAGGCGAAGGGAGCTCCGTCACCCTCACGGCTCCCGGCCAGCCCGGCTCGTGGGGCCTGCTGGTCGAGGTGCACTTCCCGGGCGGGCAGCGGGCGGCGTGGTACTGGAGCGTCGTCGTGGCGCCGTAGCCGCCGCCGTCTGCGCGGGATGGACGAACGCCGCCGTGCCCGTGCGCGGCGGCGTTCCGAGAGATCAGGTGCCGGCCCCCGCCCCGGCGGCGGTCAGGCGAGCGCGCCCGATGCTGCGACGTTGAAGATCGATACCTGTGCCTCCTCCGGGAGCATGACGCCGAAGATCTTCTCCAGCGCGAGGAGGTGCACGCATGAGCCCCAGCTCTCGAAGTAGTGACACGTGCAGTGCCACTGGCCGGCGTCAAGGCTGACGTGATGGGTGTCGTTGTCACCGCGGAACGTCAGGGCGACGCGCTCGATCGAGATGCGATCAAGTTCGCGAGCGTAGCGATTCGCCTTCTCGACCTTGCCGATGAGAGAGGAGTGCATCGCCGATCTACCTCCAGTCGCCCTTGCGCAGGGCGTCCACGGGGGCCAGCCGTCCGGTCGGACCCACGGACCGGAGACAGCGGTCACTGCGTCTAGCCTACACCCGTCGCCGCCCGGGGTCAGCCCCCGGAAACGGCCCCATCGGGCAGGCCGTGCGGCCCGTGCAAAGAGACCGGTTGGACCCTCCCGCAACCCGATGGCCGGCCCGGTAGCCAGCCCGGCCTCAGCCGCCGCGGACCAGCCGCTCGCCCTGGACCACCAGCTCGTCGCGCAGCGCGGGCGAGATCGCCTCCGTGTACACCCGGACCAGCGGTTCCGTGCCACTCGTCCGGACCAGGAGCCAGGACCCGTCAGCGAGGAACCACTTGAACCCGTCGTCGGTCGTGAGCGCCTGCGTCCGGACGATCGCCTCGCCGGCGAGCTCCGCCGGCGGCTCGTCGCGCAGCCCCACCAGGAGCCGCTGCTTGACGCCGTCGTACTCCGCGCGCTCCACGTGGACGTCGATTCGGCGGTAGTACGACGGCCCGGCCAGCTCGTGGAACAGCTCCACCGCGCGGGAGACGGGCCAGTTGCCGCGTGCCTTCTCGCGCAGGAACAGGTCGAGCAACATCAGGTCCGCGTAGATCCCGTCGCGCTCGGGCAGGTGCATGCCGAAACCGTAGCCCCCGGACTCCTCTGCCCCCAGCATCGCCCCTGTCTCGATCATCCTGGGGCCGATGAACTTGAAACCGACCGGGACCTCGAACGTCTCGATGCCGTAGTGCTGCCCGAGGTGCGCTGCCGTCGACGTGTTGTTCACGCTCACGACGACCGGCTCGCGCAGCCCGCGATGCTCGGCCATGTAGTACATCAGCAGGCCCGTCACCTCCAGCTGGTGGAGGAAGGTGCCGCGCTCGTCGGCCGCCCCCGCGCGGTCCGCGTCACCGTCGAGCAGCAGGCCCAGGTCGTACCCGCCGCCGGCCATCATCGCCAGCGCCTCGTCCACGTGCGGGCGGATCGGCTCCGGGTTGACGCCGCCGAAGAACGGGTTGCGCTCGTTGTGGATCTCGGTGACCCGGATCCGGCCCCCGGCCAGCAGCCGCGGGATCCAGCCCGAGCCCGCACCGTAGAGCGGCTCGACCAGCACGGAGACGTCGGCTGCCTTGAGCTCGTCGAGGTCGATGGTCCGGCGCACGAACTGCTCGTACCCGTCGAACGGGTCGTACCACTCGACGAGACCGGCCGCCTCGGCGTCCGCGAACGGCCGCCGCTCGATGGCCCTGCCGCCGTTCGCCTCGATCGCGGCCTCGATGACCGAGAGGATCTCCGCGCCGGCCGCCGCGCCCGTCGGCGCCTTGACCTTGAACCCGTTGTCCGTCCAGGGGTTGTGCGAGGCCGTGATGACGATGCCGGCTGCGGACCCGCGCTGGACGACCTCAAAGGAGCTCATCTGGGTGGGCACGGCCGTGGTGCTGATGGCCACGGGGATGTCCTGGGCCAGGAGGACCTCGGCGGCGGCCCGCGCGAAGTGCTCCGACGCGAAACGCCGGTCGTAGGCGATGACCACGCCCTTCGCCTGCTCGCCGCGCTCGACGACGTAGCGCGCAACACCCTCCGTGCACCGGCGGACGTTCTCGAACGTGAACTCGTCCGCGACGCGCGCGCGCCAGCCATCCGTGCCGAACACGATGCGAGTGGGAGTGGGAGGGGGAGTGGAATCGGGAGTGGGCGCCTCCGCCGGGTTGGTCACGCACGGGCCTCCGCTGTGGCACATCGATCCAGGAGGGCCTGCACGACCGATCGTGCGTCGCGGGCCCCGCGCAGCAGTGCGGTCGGATCGCTGACGGTGATCGTACCTGCCGGCGCATCGCGGACCACCAGGCCGCCCCTGACCCGTTCCACGAGCAGGTCCCCGGCCGCCACCTCGATGGTCTCCCCGCCCTCGACCACGCCGCCGTCCAGGCCGGGTGCGCCCAGCACGTCCAGCAGGGCCGGCCACGTCCCGATGTCGCTCCAGCCTACGTCCAGGCCGGCCATCACGACCTCCCCGGCCGCGCCCGCCGGCTCCATCACCGCATGGTCGATCGAGCGCGAGGGCAGGCGCGGATACGCCGCGGCCAGGTCTCCCGCCGCGAGGCCACCCGCCACCCCGTTGATGACGTCCGCTGCATGCCGTTCCAGGGCCGCGCGGATCGCCCGGCGCCGCCACAGGAACATGCCCGCGTTCCAGGCGACGCCCGGCGAGGCGACCAGCGCCTCCGCATCGGCGAGCGCCGGCTTCTCGCGGAACGCGGCCAGGGGGTAGGCCCGAAGCCCGTCCACGTCCTTGCCCGCCTCCAGGCGGGGGACCAGGTAGCCGTACTGGGTGGATGGGTGCGACGGCGCGATGCCCAGCGTGACGAGCGGCGACGCCACGCCGAACGCCCCGGTCGCCAGGCCGTTCGCCGCAGCACGGAGCACGGCACGGAAGAGCCCCTCGCGCTCCGGGTCGATCCGGTGATCCGCGGGCAGGACCACCATGATCTCGTCCTCGTCCCGGTCCACGGCCAGCACCGCCAGGGCGATCGCCGCGGCCGTGTTCCGGCCCTCCGGCTCGACCACGACCCGGATGCCGGGGACCTGCTCCCGGACCAGCGACGCGTACGCCGCCGACGTGACCACGGAGATGTCCCCGTCCGCGAGGTCCAGTTCCGGCCCCCGGAGACGCGCGATCGTGCGCTGGAGCAGCGTCTCACCGGTGGGGAGGAGCGGCAGGAAGGGTTTGGGCTGGACCGCGGTGCTGAGCGGGCGGAGGCGGGTCCCGCCGCCGCCGGCCATGATCACGACGTACATGCGGTCATTGTAGGTGGGGCGATCTGGGCGCCCGGAACCCCAGCCCTACAGCTCCGGTGCCGGCAGCCCCGCGTCGGCGGCGAGCGTTGCGGCCTTGTCGGTCCGCTCCCACGGCGCGTCCAGGTCCTCGCGGCCGAAATGACCGTAGACGGCCGTCGGCCGGTAGATCGGACGGCGGAGGTCCAGCGCCTCGATGATCGACGCCGGCCGGAGGTCGAAGTGCCGCTCCACCAGCGCCTGGATCGCCTCCTCGTCGATCTTCCCGGTCCCGAATGTCTCGATCGAGAGCGAGATCGGCTTCGCGATCCCGATCCCGTACGCGACCTCGAGCTCGAACCGGTCGGCGATCCCGGCGGCCACGACGTTCTTCGCCACCCAGCGGGCCGCGTAGGCCGCCGAACGATCGACCTTCGTCGGGTCCTTGCCGGAGAAGGCGCCGCCGCCGTGGCGGGCCATGCCCCCGTACGAGTCCACGATGATCTTGCGACCCGTGAGGCCGGCATCGCCCATCGGCCCGCCGGTCACGAACCGCCCCGTCGGGTTGACGTGCATGACCGGGTCCTCGGGCCGGAGCTCGGCCGGGATCACCGGCAGGATGACGCACTCGATGAGATCGGAGGAGATCCGCTCGTGGCGGACATCCGGGTCGTGCTGCGCGGAGGCGACGACCGTCCGCACCCGCACCGGCACGCCGCGCTCGTACTCGACGGTGACCTGGGTCTTGCCGTCCGGGCGCAGGTACGGCAGCTGGCCGGACTTGCGGGCCTCGGCCATGCGGCGGGCCATGCGGTGGGCAAGCGCGATCGGGAGCGGCATCAGCTCCGGCGTCTCGCGGCAGGCGTACCCGAACATCATCCCCTGGTCGCCGGCGCCCAGCTCCGATCCGTCCACGCCCCTGGCGATGTCGGGCGACTGCTCCTTGACGCTCACGAGCGTGCCGCAGGTGAGGTAGTCGAACCCGTACTCGGCCTTCGTGTAGCCGATGTCACGGACCGTGTCCCGGACGACCGCCTGGAAGTCCACGTAGGTCGAGGTCGAGATCTCGCCCAGCACCAGGACCAGGCCCGTGGTGGTCGCGGTCTCGCAGGCCACGCGGGCGTCGGGATCGTCCTCGAGGATCCGGTCCAGGATGGCGTCCGAGATCTGGTCGCACATCTTGTCCGGGTGCCCCTCGGTGACGGACTCCGAGGTGAACAGGTAATGGGCCGAGTCGACGATGCTCATGCGCGCTCCGGGTGGGCCTGCGGGTGACCGGCCGAGGTTATCACCGGGTCCGACGAGGGTAGGATGGCGTGCATGCCACTGGATCCGATCCCCGCTGCCGAGCGCGAATTCGACCCTGCCCCACTCGACGCGGCCGATCCCCTGGCCACGTTCCGCGACCGGTTCGCCGTACCCGACCCTGACCTCGTCTACCTGGACGGCAACTCGCTGGGCCGCCCGCCGGTGCGCTCGCTGGAACGCGTGGCGCGGGTCGCCGGTGAGGAATGGGCGGGCGAGCTGGCAGGCGCCTGGAACCACTGGCTGGGCTTGCCGCTGCGGGTGGGCGACGCGCTGGCGTCTGCGGCGCTGGGTGCGGCCCCCGGCACGGTCGCGGTGACCGACTCCACGACGGTCAACCTGTACCGCGCCGCTTCGGCCGCCCTTGACGACCGGCCGGACCGGGGCGTCATCGTCGCCGCACGGGACGACTTCCCCACCGACCGCTACGTCCTCGAGGGCCTGGCGGCCTCGCGCGGCCTCGCGATCCGGTGGCTCGACGGCGACCCGGTCGAGGGCATCTCGATCGACGAGGTGCAGGCGGCCCTCGACGCGGACGTCGCGCTCGTGCTCCTGTCGCTGGTGGGCTACCGGTCGGGGGCGATCGTGGACCTCGACGCCGTTGAGGCCGCCGCGCGGCGCGCCGGAGCGCACGCCGCCTGGGACCTGTCGCACGCCGCCGGCGCGATCCCGCTGGCCCTTGCGGCGCGGGATGTCGGCCTCGCGGTCGGGTGCACCTACAAGTACCTCAACGGCGGGCCGGGCGCACCCGCCTTCATCTACGTGGCCCCGAGGCTCCAGGCCCGCCTCAGGCCTCCGATCCAGGGCTGGTTCGCCCAGCGCGACCAGTTCGCCATGGGCCCGGCGTTCGACCCGCGCGACGGCATCGCCGGCTGGCTCGTGGGCACGCCGCCGGTCCTTTCGCTGGTCGGCGTCGAGGAAGGCGCGGCCCTCGTCGCGGAAGCCGGAATCGAGGCGATCCGGGCCAAGTCCGTGGCCCTCACCGGCTACGCGATCACGCTCCTGGACGCCGAGCTGGCGCCCCTCGGCTGCTCGCTGGGCAGCCCGCGCGATCCGGCCCGGCGTGGCGGCCACGTGTCGGTCCGCCACCAGGATGCGAGGGATCTCACCGCCCGACTCATCGCGCGTGGCGTGGTCCCCGACTTCCGCGAGCCGGACGTAATCCGCTTCGGCCTGTCCCCGCTGACGACGTCGTTCGGGGACGTCCGGCGCGGCGTCACCGCGCTGCGGGAGCTGCTCGCCGGCTGATACGCCTGCCGTCCGTGCGGCCACAGCGACCGCGCCGTCAGAGCCCCGGGATCTCCATCGCCTCCACGTCATCCGCGGGCGTGAAGCCGAAGACGCGGCCCAGGAACGCGAGCTCCGTGCGGTAGACGGCGCGCTTCGTCTCGGCGCGGCGGAAGCCGTGGCCCTCGCCCTCGAACGTCATCGCCACGTGGGGCAGGCCGTGGGCGGTGAACTCGGCGATCATCGTGTCCAGCTGGGACGGTGGCACCACCTTGTCGTCCAGGCCCTGGAAGAGGAGCATCGGGGCGCGGACGCGGTCCAGGAAATGGATCGGCGAGCGGTCCCGGTACACCTTGCGGCCCGTGGCCCACGGGGCGATCAGGCTCTCCTCGTAGCGCGCCTCGAACTTGTGGCTGTCGGCGTGGATGAGCTCCAGGTCCGCGATACCGAAGTGGCTGATGCCCGCGGCGAAGACCTCGGGGCGGAAGGTGAGCGCCGCGAGCGTCGTGTAGCCGCCGGCGCTGCCGCCGCGGATGGCCATGCGCGCCGGGTCAACGGAGCCGCGATCCGCGAGGAACCGCGCCGCGGCGACGCAATCATCGACGTCCACGATCCCCCACCGGCCCTTCAGCGCGTCCCGGTACGGACGCCCGTACCCCGTGGAACCGCGGTAGTCCACGTCCACCACGGCGATCCCGCGCGAGGTGAAGAACGCCCGGTCCAGCGACAGCGCGGACGAGGCGGAGGAGGTCGGACCGCCGTGCGAGAGGACGATCAGCGGCGGGCGCTCCCCGTCGAGACCCTCGAACGCGCCGCTGGTCGGCGGGAAGTAGAGGGCGCGAGCGACGGCGCCGTCCGTCGTCGGGAAGGTGATGGGCTCCGCGGCCGGCAGGGCGTCCGCGTCCAGCGGCTCCGAGAGCGAGCGCGCCAGCACGCCTGAGGGTTCGCCCGTCGCTGGGTCCAGCCGCAGCAGCACGGCCGCATCGTGCGGGCCCGCGGCTACCACCACGGCCTGCCCGTCCGCAACCCGCAGCCCTTCGAGCTCCGTGAACGGCAGGTCGGCCCTGGTCACCGTGCCGTCGGGCGCGATGCAGACCAGCCCGTCACGGCCGTCCGCCCGGGCGATCGCCAGGATCGCGCCGTCGTCCGTGAACGCGTACGTGGAGCGGTCGAAGACCCAGGCGGGATCACCCAGCTCCGCCTCCATCGGCGCGAGGTTCCGGGCGGGGCCGGCGAGGCCGTCTGGCCCGTTGAAGGCGTAGAGGTTCCACCACGCCGTCTCGTCGGAGACGTAGTGGAGGATGCCGCCGGACGACCACTCGGGCTGCGTCACCGACACCCCCGGGCCTCCGGCGACCGTGAGCGCCGGCCCGGGCGAGCCATCGGCATCGATGGTCGCCACCCGCAGGCGCGTGGCATCCCACGGCATGTCCGGGTGGTCCCACTCCAGCCAGGCAAGGGAGGACCCGTCGGGCGACAGCCGCGGGGACGCCACGAAGTCCGGCCCCTCGACCAGGACCCGGATGCCGCCCCCGCCGGCCGGCGCGTCCAGCGCGATCGCGACCACGTCGTTCCGCACGGTGGACGGGAGGTCGTTCACGGCATCGTGCGTCTCGCGCACGGCGTAGAGCACGGGCCGGACGGGATCGATGCGCAGGTCTGCGTACCGCCACGGTCCTTCGGGGGTGATCGCCTCCGGCAGCCGGATGCCATCCGGGTCGATCGACCACAGCCGTCCGTCGGCAAAGGAGGATGCCACGATGCGCCCGCCAACTGCCACGTACGAACCCCCGCCGTACTCGTGGACGCGGTTGCGGACGTTGAACGGCGCCGGCGTGAGTTCACGCGTCGCGCCGTCCGGGGTGTGCCGGATCAGCGTCCGGCGCCCGCCCTCGGACGCGCGGCCCTCCAGCCAGTAGGCATCGTCACCATCGAGCTGCGGCTCGGCCAGCGCGACCGCCGAGCCCGCGACCAGGTCGATGCCGATGGGCGACGCCCAGCTCCCGAACGCCGCCGTGATGCGCTGCACCGTCACTGCCCTACGTCCCGTGCTGCCAGCTGGAGACGTACTCCAGCTGCTCGGCCGTCATCGCGTCCAGCGTGATCCCCATCGCCGCCAGCTTCAGGCGCGCCACCTCGGCGTCGATCGCGTCCGGCACCACGTACACCTTCGCCTCGAGCTCCCCGTGATGCTTCGCGACGTACTCCGCCGCCAGCGCCTGGTTCGCAAAGCTCATGTCCATCACCGCCGCCGGGTGCCCCTCGGCCGCGCCAAGGTTCACCAGGCGCCCCTCGGCGATCAGGTTCAGCCGCTTGCCGCCGAGGTCGAACTCCTCGACGTTCTCGCGCACCTCGCGGACGTGGCCCTCGGCCATCTCGCGCAGGGCCGGCAGGTCCAGCTCCGCGTCGAAGTGTCCGGAATTGGCCATGATCGCGCCGTCCTTCATGGTCGCGAAGTGCTCGCGCCGGAAGACGTTGACGTTGCCGGTGGCCGTCACGAACAGGTCGCCCCAGGGCGCCGCCTGCCCCACGGTCATCACCTGGTACCCGTCCATCAGCGCCTCCAGGGCGCGGACCGGGTCGATCTCGATCACCGCGACGTGGGCCCCGTGCCCGGACATGCGGGACGCGATCCCGCGCCCGACCCAGCCGTAGCCGGCCATGACCACGTTCCGGCCGGCGATCAGGATGTTGGTCGCCCGCAGGATGCCGTCGATCGTGGACTGGCCCGTGCCGTAGCGATTGTCGAACAGGTGCTTGGTCAAGGCCTCGTTGACGGCCACGACCGGGAACGAGAGCGCGCCGTCCGCCGCCATCGCCCGGAGGCGGATGACGCCGGTGGTGGTCTCCTCGGTGCCCGCGATGACCTCCGACAGCTGGTCGCGGCGCTCCCGGTGGAGGAGCGAGACCAGGTCGCAGCCGTCGTCCATCGTGATCGTCGGGTGGGTGTCCGCGACCGCGCGCAGGTGGGCGTAGTAGGTGTCGTTGTCCTCGCCGCGGCGCGCATAGGTGGCGATGCCGTACTCGACGACGAGCGCTGCCGCGGTGACGTCCTGCGTGGACAGCGGGTTGGACGCCGCCAGGTGGACCTCCGCGCCGCCCGCCTTGAGCGTGCGCATCAGGTTCGCCGTCTCGGTGGTGACGTGGAGGCACGCCCCGATGCGCACGCCGGCCAGCGGCTTCTCGCGCTCGAACCGCTCGCGGATGAGGCGCAGGACGGGCATCTCCCGCTCGGCCCACTCGATGCGGCGGACGCCCTCGGCGGCGAGCGAGAGGTCCGTCACGTCGTACGGGACGCTGGGCGCGGCGTGGGTCATCGGGGTTCCTCGGTTGCGTCGGCTCTGGCCGGCGGGTCGATGGGGTGGGCCTGGGTGATGGGGGCCGGCGGCGCGGGGGTCTCGGAGCGACGCTGGGCGAAGAGGCGGCGGATGGGAGCTGTGAGGTCGGCCAGTGCGGAGCCGGTCCGGCGGCCGAGCCGTTCCTCGAAACGGCAGTGCTCAACGTACCCGAGGTGGCGATAGGCGGCGATCGCGGGCGGATTGTCGGATCGCACGTTGAGCACCACCTGGTCGCAGAAGCGCAGCAGTTCCGCGGTCACGGCGGACGTCACGCCCGTGGCGTAGCCTCGCCCGCGGTGATCCGCGTGCGTCAGGACGTTGCCGACGACGGCGAGGCGCGCGACCCGAGAGACGACGTGCGTCCCGGCGGCGGCGACCAGGCGGCCGTTGACGCGGATGCCGAAGTAGATCCCCTCCGCGACGGCCGTGGGCGACAGCCAGGCGGCAAGGCCCAGCTGGTAGAGGCGGTTGAGCTCGTTGACCTCGACGGGGAGGATGCGTTCCACGGTAGCGGGGAAGGGCTGGAAGCTCGTGCGGTCGACCCACATGCGGACCATCGGCGGGCTCGGGTCCAGGCGGTAGTGGCTGGCGATCGCGGGCAGGACCTCCTCGGCGGCCGAGATGTAGGCGGCCCGCGGACGGATCACGTCCCGCAGCAATACGGCCACGCCGTCGTTGCGGCCCATGAGGAACACGGACTGGGGTGTCGGACCGTTGTACTCCATGCCCACGGCCACCAGCTGGTCGTCGACCGTGGCGACCCCCCACCGGGTCCGCCCGAACTCGCGATCCTCGAGGTCGCACAGCGCGTAGGCGGAGAACAGGCGGTCCTGCTCCAGGAAGCCGCGCAGGATCGTCCGGTCCCGGGTGGTCCGGGCGACGATCGCGCTCCGCCGGTCGATGGCGGCCGTGGCCATCAGGCGGTGCCCCCCACCGGCGCCTCGTCGAGCTCACCGCCGTTGGCGTTCGTGCCGCCGTTGGCGTTCGTGTGGTCGCTGGCGTTCGCCGTCCGCTGCGCCACCAGCGCCGCGAAGCCCGCCGACGTCCGGCGCGCGTCGGCCGCCGCCACTGCAGCCTCGATGGCCGGCCCGAACGGCGCCCGGAGCACGCCCTCGCTGGTGACGATGGCCGTGACCAGGGCCGCGGGCGTCAGGTCCTGGAGCGGGTTCCGGATCTGGCTGCCCTCGGGCGCGATCCGGGTTCCGGCGGCGCGCAGGACGGAGCCCGGACGGCCCTCCTCGATCGTCGCGGCCTCGCCGTCTGCCGTCGCCGGGTCCAGCGCGGTCACGGGCGCACAGGCCAGGAACGGCACGCCAGCGGCGGCGGCCGCCAGCGCCAGCGGATACGAGCCCGCGACCGCGATGACGTCACCGTTGGCCGCCACGCGGTCCGCGGCAACGAGCACGGCGGCGACCTCGCCCGCGGCGATGCACCCGGGCGCGGCCGCGTCCGTGACCACGGCGAACGGGACGCCCGCCTGGCGCAACTCCCACGCGGCGACCCGCGAGCCCTCGAACAGTGGCCGTGTCTCCGCGACCAGCGCGTGGACCGGACGCCCGGCGTGGTGGAGCGAGATGATCACGGACAGCGCCGTCCCGAACTGTCCGCCGCCCATCGCCCCGCTGCTGCCGATCGTGAGCAGGTGGATCGCCTCGTCCGGGGCTCCTGGCAGGGCCGCTGTCGCGTGCTCCACGAGGGCGCCGTGCTCTGCCTGCGCCTCGATCAGGATCGCCTCCGCCTCGGCACGGATTGCGGCGGCCACCGCCTCGCCGTCCGCGCCCAGACCCAGGTGCTCGAGCAGGGCCAGCTGCCGGTCCAGCGCCGCGGCGAGGGCTGCGGAGCCCGGGCGGGTGATGCGCAGGGCGTTGGCGGCGCCCCGGATCGTGGCCCGGCGCGCGAACGGGCGCGACTGTGTTGCACGGCCGGCGACCAGCGCCACCGTGACCGCCGCGACCTGCGCCTGGACCGCAGCGCCGATCAGCGCTCCCTCGTTGATGGCCGTCACGGCATCGGCCGCGCCCCGCACCACTAGGTCCGTGAGCACGTCCGGGAGGCGGCGCTGGTCCACCACGCGACAGACGTCGCCGTCCCAGCGGAACGGGGCCCGGAAGCCCGCGGTGGTCGCGTCCTGCTCCTGGGCGGTATCGCCGGCCGCACCGGAGGGAGCACCGCCCGGCGTGCTCCCGGTGACGCCGATGGGGCCCAGGATGTCCCGCGCCGCCTCCGCGGACTGCTGCTGGAGCACCTGCGCCGCGCCCAGCATGGACCCGATGGACGTCACCACGTCGCCCGCAAACTGCCGGAAGAACCGGCGCCGGTCGGGATCCGAGGGCGGGACGGGAGGCTGGACGGGGCGGTCGGTCACTGGACGACGTGGTAACCGTGCGGCCCGCGCGCCTCGACGCCCGTGGCCGTCAGTACCCGATGACGCTCGTGACCTTGCGGCCCTCGAGACGCTCCCGACCCTTGAGGAAGTCGAGCTCGACGAGGAACGCGAGGCCCACGACAACGCCCTTGAGGCGCTCGACCAGCTCGATCGTGCCGCGGACGGTGCCGCCGGTCGCGAGGAGGTCGTCCACGATGAGCACGCGCTGGCCGGGGACGATCGCGTCGCGGTGGATCTCGAGCGTGTTGGACCCGTACTCCAGCGCGTACTCCACCGTCAGCGTCTCGGCCGGCAGCTTGCCCAGCTTGCGGACCGGGACCAGGCCCGTGTTCAGCTGGTAGGCCATCGGCGCCGAGAAGATGAAGCCGCGGGACTCCATGCCGACCACGATGTCGACCTGGTCGTCCCTGTACGGCGCGAGCATCAGGTCGATCGATTCCCGGTAGGCCGCGGGGTCCTTCAGGAGCGTCGTGATGTCGTAGAACAGGATGCCGGGCTTCGGGAAGTCGGGGATCTCGCGGATCTTCGCGCGAAGCGTCTCGGCGGACATGGACTTCGGAAACCTCCGGAGGTGGCGCGACGGGTGACGGCGGGGGTTCCGTCGCAGGTGACGGCGGGGCGGGCGGCCGGGCCGCTAGTCTACCGCAGCCACCAGCGGGTCCTGCGCGGCGCGGCCGGTCCGGATCCGGCCCGAGGCGAGCCCTCCGGCGACCGCCACCACGAGCGACAGCACGAACACGCCGACGAGCGCGACGCCCAGCCCGTCGCCCCCTGATCGCTCCCCGAACGCGGTGATCGCCCCGGCCATGCCCGTGCCCAGCGCGGTGCCCAGGATGTCCGAGAGCTGGAGCGCGGAAGTGGCGCTCCCCTGCCCGGAGCCGGCCGCGCCGCGGAGCACGACCAGGGTCACCGCGGAGTACATGAACCCCATGCCCATCCCGGGCAGGATCCAGGTGAGGATCGTGATCTCGGGCGGCACCCCGGGCAGCACGGCCGCGAGGGTGAGCGCGGACCCCGCGGCGGTGAGCCCGAAGCCGAGGGCGATGAACCGGCGCGGGCCCCAGGCGTCGATGCGCCGCGCCTGGATCCACGTCCCCACCGACCAGGCGAGTGTCGTGACCGTGAACACGATCCCGGTGAGGATGGGGGATGTCCCGCGCCACGTCTGGAGGAGGAGCGGGATGTAGGCATCGCCCGCGAAGAAGGCGAAGGTCATGACGCCCCGCAGGAAGATGGCGGCGGGGACGCCGGCGGCCAGGATCAGCGTGCCCGCGGGGGTGAGGCGCCGGAGGGCGGGAAGGAGCAGCGCCACGCCCACCACGGAGCCCGTGATCACGAGCCAGACGTCCTGGGCCGTGAGCGCGGCCACCAGGATCCCGGCGCCGGCGGCCACGAGCAGGGCGTTCGGCAGGCGGCGGACGGTCGCGGCGGCGGCCTCGTCGCCGGTGGCGGGGATGGCCGCGGGCACGTTGCGAAGGGCCGACAGCGCGAGGCCGCCCGCGACAGCGAGAAACGGCAGCAGGCCGAGGAACACCCAGCGCCAGCCGAAGGCCTGGCCGACGACCGCGGCAAACGACGGGCCGATGATGCCGGGCACCACCCAGGCCGTCGACAGCATCGCGAACATGCGCGACTGGAGCCGCTCCGGGAGGCAGCGGCCGATCGCCGTGTAGGCCGTCGGGCCCACGGAGCCCGCGCCCAGGCCCTGGAGGAACCGGGCGGCGACCAGGATCGGCATGGTCGGGGCGAAGCCGCCCAGCGCCAGCCCCACGGCAAACAGCCCGAGTCCGGCGGCGAACGGGCGCCACAGCGGCATCCGGTCGATGGCGCCGCCCGTCACGACGATGCCCACCAGGCTGCCGAGGAAGAAGGCCGAGTAGACCCAGCCGTACAGCTCGATTCCGCCGAGGTCCGCCGCGACCACCGGCATGACGGTGCCGATGGCGAGCGATTCCAGCGCGGCCAGGGTGATCGTGACGAGGAGGCCCAGCGTCAGGCCGCGCAGGCCGGGGGCGAACAGGTCGGCGGTCCGCGCCTCTGGGAGGGCGGGCTGGATTGAGGGCGCGGACACGGGCCCATCATGCCCGGTCCAGGCCGTGCGGGTCGGCCCGAGGCCGGTCCCGGCCGATCCCTACCCGCGGGTCGGCCGGGGTCAGTACGCCTTGTCGAGCGCCACCCGCGCCAGCTTCACCGCGATGCTCCCGCCTGGGACCAGCAGCCCCACGGTGTCCGCGCCGATGTCGAACAGGGCGTCCCGGCTCACGCGACGGGTGATCTGCATCTTGAGCGAGGTGGCCGTCTTCACATCGCCGGTCAGCGCGTCCACCTCCACCACGCCCTTGCGGTCCTTCGCCGGCAGGTGGAACTCGAACGCCACGATCGGCCGGTAGAAGAGCTCCAGGTGGTCCATCGCGAGCGACTCCTCGTGGACCGTGTCGGCCTGGAGGGGGCGGAGCATCTTGGCCAGCAGCTGGCGGACGATGGCCGAGACGCGCTGCTCGGGCGGGATCACGATGGCCCCGTCCGCGCCCAACGTGGCCGGATCGCTCACCTCGGTGCGGGACCCGGAGATCAGCGCGGCGCCGCTGCCCACGGCCTCGCCACTCTGCCCGTCCACGAATACCTCGTCGCTGATGTCGTCCGTGCAGTGCTCCATGAGCGAGACCGTGAACGCCGGCGGGGCCTTGCCGGACTGGACGACCGTGAAGTCCTCGCCCAGGAGCGTGACGCTGCGCACGTCGGGGGCGCTGGACGGGACGGTGTACGTTCGGGTCCGGTCGTAGACGTAGTGCGCGTGGCAGGCCACGTGCCACAACGGCTCGAGGCGGCGCTGGATGGCGATGAGGACCACGTCCTCCGCCTTCGGGCGCTGGAGCAGGCCCCCGATGCCGGTGCCCAGGGACGCCGTCCTGCGCTCCTCGGCGCGCCGTTGCAGGTCCTCGATCGGCAGGCGCGGATCGAGACTGAAGATGCGCGGTTCGCCGAGCTGGATGTCCACGTTCGCCCCGCTGTGATCGGGATCCTGTCGCCAGATTGCCGACTACACGATAGTCGAGTGTATGCGCCTCGGATAGGCGGTTTCGGGCGGTGCGGAGGGGCATCGCCAACCCGCTGTCAAGGCACCCCGGGGCCGTGTTGTCTCACAAGCCACGAAACCGGGCCGCGAGACCCCCTGGGCTGCCGTTGCGGCGGTCCCGTGGCGCCGTGGACCACGAATGTGTCCGAAGAGGGCCTCCGGAAGCCCTCCGATGGCGCCCAGACCCGGATTCCGGCGTCTTCGTGGACTGTCACGCCACACCCCGGACCCGGCCTGGCCCCGCGATCCCACGAAGGGCAGGCCTCGTCGGCCGCCGATCGCTCAGGTCACCGTCGTCGGGATCGACTCCATCAGGGCCAGCTTCCAGCCCTCGGGGGTTCGGCGCCAGACCAGGCAGGTGGGCGACACCACGCTGCACGTCGCCCCATCCAGGTCGTAGGTCTGGTGGAGGAGGAACGTCTCCACCTCCGTGTCTCCCCAGCGGACGCTGTGCATGTCCTCGGCGGTGGACTGCACGTCGGCCAGCCGCGAGAAGATCTCCCGCAGCGCAAGCCCGATCTCGGGCTTGCCCCGGTACCAGCGCCGGGTGATCTCGTCCACGACCTGGCAATCGTCGGTCATCAGGGCCAGGATCCCCGGCTGGTCTTTCGCGTCCAGCAGGCGCAGGTACTCGGCGCCGTGGCCGGCGACCGGTGCGATGGATGTCATGGCGGTCCTCCGTTCGTTGGCGCCATCATCCTCATCGACGGCGGCGGCGGCGCCAAGTGCCGGAGGTCGGCCCTGGTGGATTGCCGGGCCCGGTCCTCGAGCCGGAGTTCAGCACGCGGTTCAGAGGCGCGTACCGCGCGCGGCGCACGCGCCACCCCGCACGGCCCAACACCGGGCAGCGTCACCGTCCGCGGCCTGCTGCGTGCGCCGCGTTCTCCGCAAGGCGGGCCCTCACGAGCCTCGTCACCACCTCGGCGCTGAGCGGCCGCTCGGCCGTGAACTGGATCGTGCCCTTGCCCGTGTGGTACGGCGCGATCTCGTCGCCCAGCGCGTCCAGCACCGCCTGGCTCGCCGGAAACAGGCTGAAGTGGCGCTTGAACGCCGCGTACGAGACGAGGAACCGGCCGTGGGTCCTGAACGCCGGCATGTCGTAGGCGATCTGCTCGGTCGCCTCGGGTGCGGCGGCGCGGATCGTCTCGCGGAGCGCCTGGAGCACCGTGCGCTGGTCAGCCGGTAGCGCGGCGAGGTACGCCTCGACGCTGCTGTGGG
>CAMTVM010000040.1:0-24437 GCA_947085195.1 uncultured Chloroflexota bacterium | reverse complement strand
CTCCCCTACCATCCGTGTCGATGGACGACCCCCTCGCACCCTTCCGCTGGCACCCGGAACCAGAGCTCATCGGCATCCGCGACGCGCAGGCTTCCCGCGCCGCCCTGGAGCAAGCCGGCGAGGCCACGTGGCGCGCGTCCCTGGACTGGCTCTACGACGAGGCCATGGTCCGCGCCATGGGCACGCCCACCGGCTACGCGGAGCTGCGCCGCCTCTACTTCGGCGAGACGGGCGGCCCCGGCACCGCCCCCGCGGACCCCCAGACCCTCCAGGCCGTCCTGGACGAGTTCACCGCGCGTATCGCGCCGCACACCCTCAACAGCTACCACCCGCGGGCCCTGTCCTACTTCACGCCGCCGCCGCTCGTGGCGTCCATCGCCGGCGAGGTTCTCGCCCAGTGGACCAACCAGGGCATCGATGTCTGGCATGCCGGGCCCGTGGGTGCGTTCGTTGAGGAGGAGGTCGTCCGCTGGCTGTGCGACCTCGTCGGATACGGCGAGGGGAGCTTCGGCCTGCTGGCGTCGGGCGGCGTGATGGCGAACTTCATCGCGATGGCGCTGGTCCGGGACGTCCACCTGCGACGCCTTGCCGGCCTGGACCGCCCGCCGCGCGGCGCCTCCCTGGAGGGGGCCCGGGTCTATACCAGCGACCAGACCCACTTCTCCATCGCGCGGGCGCTGGACGAGCTGGGCTTTCCGCCCGAGACGCTGGTCGCGCTGCCGACCGACGACCGGTTCCGCCTGCACGCCGAACCGGTGGCCGGGGCGATCGAAGCCGACCGTGCCCGTGGCCTGCGGCCCGTGGCCATCTGCGCCGTCGCCGGGTCCACCAACACCGGCTCCGTGGACCTGGTCCCGGACCTGGCGGCACTGGCGGCCCGCGAGGGTCTCTGGTTCCACGTGGACGCCGCGTACGGCGGGGCGGCTCGGCTCTCCGCGCGCGACGCGGCGCGGCTTCCCGGCCTGGACCTTGCGGACTCCGTCACCATCGACCCGCACAAGTGGTTCTTCCAGGCCTACGACGTGGGCGCGCTGGTCGTCCGGGACGGCGGGCACCTCCACCAGACCTTCGACCGCTCGCCCGAGTACTACCGCGGCGGGGAAGGCGCGGCGGGCGATGCGGCCGAGCACGCGGACGCCAACGATCATGCCGGCCAGCTCAACTTCTACAAGCTCGGCTTCGAAGGCACGCGCCGGTTCCGCGCCCTCAAGCTGTGGGCCAGCTGGAAGCACCTGGGCACGTCCGGCTTCGGCCGCCTCATCGAGCACAACGACGACCTGGCCGCGTATCTCGCCGCCCGCTGCGCCGAAGCCGATGACCTGGACGCGCTGCCCGCCGAGCCGGAGCTGTCCGTCGTCTGCTTCCGCCATCTCCCGGGCGGGGCGGCGGCCGCGGCCGCGCTGGACCCGGTCGAGCTGGACGCCCACCAGGACCGCTTGGCCGCCGCGCTCGAGGCGTCCGGTGACGGCTGGCTGTCCACGACGATGCTCCGGGGCCGAACCTACCTGCGCGCGGGCATCGTCAACTACCTGACCACCGACGCGGACATCGACCGCCTGCTCGCGACCCTGCGCCGGCTGGCCGACCTCCGCGCCCTCTCGGTCCCGTGACGGTGCGCCGCCCGCTCCCGCTCCTCGTCGTCGCCGTGCTGATGCTGGCCACCGCGCCCGCCGTCCTCGCCCTGGACCCGACGGCGGACCCGGGTCCGTCCACGGTGGAGGTCAACCTGGGCGCCGATCCGCTGATGCCCTACATCGTTGCCCTGCTCGTGATGAGCGGGGTGCTCGCCATGGTGGGTTTCGTCGCCATGCAGGTGAACCGCAAGCCGCCCGCCGGCGCGCGCCGCCGCGGTCAGAACGCCTGGTGGCCGTGCGGGTCCTGTGCGACATCCAACGCCGGGGACCGCGACACGTGCTACGCCTGCGCAGCCCCGCGACACCAGCCGCCGGCCTGAACGGGCACGCTAGCCTTTCGGCCCGTCAGTTCCCCTTCGCTCCCTTCGCCGCTTCGCGGGCGGCCAGCCGGTCCTTCGCCTTCCAGTACTCGCCGGCGAACGGCAGGAACCAGGCCCGGCCCTCGTACGGAACGGGCACCAGCGGGAACTTCAGCGAGGCCAGCTCCGGCGGCGCGCCCCCACCCACCCACTCGGCGAGGCGCATCCCCAGCCAGGGCATGATCGCCACCCCGGACCCGCAGCAGCCCACGGCGTAGCTGGCGCCGTCGGCGCGACCCGCATGGACCATCCGGTCGAACGTGAACGCCACCCGCCCGCCCCAGGCGTAGGCGATCCGGGTCCCGGCCAGCTGCGGATGCACGTCGACCATCGAGCGCTGGAGGATCTCCGCGGTGTGCAGGATCGAGCCCGGCCACATGCTGGCGCGCCCGCCGAACAGCATCCGGTTGTCGGGCGTGAGGCGCCAGTAGTGGAGGAAGTTCCTGGTGTCGAAGAACATGCGGCCGCGCGGGCTCAGCTCCGCCGCGAGGTCCGGCGGCAGCGGGTCCGTGACGATGATGAACGAGCCGATCGAGAGCAGGCGCCGGCGCAGCGACGGCGTCAGCGACCCCGTGTAGCCGTTGGTGCCGACGATCACGTCCCTCGCCAGGATCGCGCCGCGGGACGTCTCCACGACCTTGCGGCCGTCCGCCTGCGGCCGGATCCGGAGCGCTCGCGTCTCCTCGTGGAGGCTCACACCGGCTTCCTCGGCCAGGCGCGCGAGGCCCGCGACCAGCTTGCCCGGGTGGAGCCCGGCACTCCGCTCCACCGCCATCCCGCCGAAGTAGCCGTCGGTGCCGATCTCGCTCCGCAGGTCCCCGCGCGCAACCACGCGGGCCGGCATGTCAACGCTCCTGAGCGCCTCCGCGGACGCGCCGAACCCGGCCGCGTGGCGCGGTGTGGCGGCGAGCACGAGGTGGCCGCTCTCCACGAAGTCGGCGTCGATGGCGGAGGCACAGAGCGCCTTGACGTGCTCGTAGGCGTCGATCGTCTCGCGGTAGAGGGCGGTGCCCCGGGCCTCGCCGTGCGCGGCGACCAGCTCCATGACCGAGTGCTTGTACCCGGGATGGCACATGCCGGCGTTGCGCGTGGAGGCGCCCCAGCCAAGGCGCTCGGCCTCCAGGAGGACCACGGAGGCACCCAGCTCCGCGGATCGCCGCGCCGCGGAGAGCCCGGTCAGCCCGCCGCCCACGACCACCACGTCCACGGCGTCCGGGAGGTCCCCTCCGCCCCGGTCGGGCATCGCCGGCGCCGTCACCTGCCAGAAGGAGCGCTGGTCAACGGCCTGGAGCTCGGGGATCCGCGTCATGGGCTGCGGCGCACCTCGCCCGCTCCCTCAGCCCGCGGCGTGCGCCACGCGTCCGCCGGCGACCACCAGCCGCACGACGCCGCGCAGCTCCCGCCCGAGCAGCGGCGTGTTCTTGCCCTTCGAGCGAAGCGCGTCAGCCGAGACGGTCCAGGCGGCGGACCGGTCGATGACGACGAGGTCTGCGGGCTCACCCTCGCGAAGCCCCGGCGCGACCCCATGCCGCGCCCCGGGACCCCCGAGGACCCGCGCCGGGCCAGTGGTCAGCGCCTCGATCGCGCGCGCCAGGGGCACGCCGCCGCTGTCCACCGCCGCCAGCACGATCCCGATGGCCGTCTCGATCCCGCTGATCCCGTTGGCCGCCCAGCCGAACTCGACGTGCTTGTCCACCTCGGTGTGGGGTGCGTGGTCCGTGGCGATCGCATCCGCGGTGCCGTCCGCGAGGGCCGCCAGGCACGCGGCCGCGTCCTCCGCGGAGCGCAGCGGCGGGTTGACCCGGAGCGAGGTGTCGAAGGGCGCGGCGACCAGCGAACCGTCCACCCAGGGGTCCCGCGCCCGGCCGCCGGCGTCGAGCGCCTCCCAGGCCCAGCGGCGGGCGCCCGCGATCCACTCGTCGGTGAGCCCCAGGTGGTGCGGCGTCACGTCGCAGGTCACCGGCAGCCCGGCGGCCTTCCCCGCCCGGACGTGGTCCAGCGAGGCTGCCGTGGACACGTGCGTCAGGTGGAGCCGGGCGCCCGGCACGTCCGCCACGATGTCCGCCAGGACGGCGATCGAGCGCGCCACCGCCCCGGCCTCGCCGGCCACGGGCCAGCCCCGCAGGCCGAGAACGGTGGAGACGTACCCCTCGGAGGCCTCCGCGCCCTCGGTCAGGGCGGGGTCCTCGGGGTGGTCGATGATCGGCAGGCCCAGCGCGCCGGCGTAGGCCAGCGCGTTGCGCAGGATCGGCGCTGAGCGGACCGGGGCGCCGTCATCGGAGAAGCCCACGACGCCTGCATCGGCCAGCTCGCCCAGGGCCGCCAGGGTCTCACCCTTGCGCCCGTGCGTGACCGCACCGTGGACGAGGACGCGCACCGGGGAGCCCGAGGAAGCTGCTGCCTCCCGGACCCGTGCCGCCACGGACGGCTCGTCGATCGCCGGCGTCGTGTTCGGCATCAGGCAGACCGTCGTGAAGCCGCCGTGCGCGGCCGCCGCCAGACCCGTGGCCACCGTCTCGGCGTCCTCGTTGCCGGGCTCCCGGAAGTGCGCGTGCAGGTCCACGAACCCCGGGGCGATCAAGGTCCCGGCGGGCGTGATCCCGTCGGCCGCCGCGCCCTCCAGCCAGGTCACCCGCGCCAGCACGCCATCGCTGATCTCCAGCTCCGCCGCGCCCTCGCGCCCGCTCGCCGGGTCCACGGCCCAGCCCCTGACCGTCGTGGAGACCGGCGCCCCGACCGTCATCCCGCTCACGAGCCCGACCCCGCGTTCTTCGTTCCCGCCAGCAGGTACAGCAGCGCCATCCGCACAGCCACGCCGTTCGTCACCTGCGCCGTGATCACCGAACGCGGATCCACGGCCACGTCCGCGGCGATCTCCACGCCCTCGTTCATCGGACCCGGGTGCATGACCACCACATCCGGCGACGCCGCCCGAAGCCGCTCCTGCGTGAGCCCGTACCGCGCCGCGTACTCGCGCAGGGACGGCAGGAGGCCACTTGCCATCCGCTCCTTCTGGATCCGCAGTGCCATGACGACATCCGCGCCACGCAGGGCCGCGGAGACATCCGAGGTCACGCTGAACCGCCGCCCGGCCGCCCCGCGCGCCGCCCACGCCTCGAACCCGCGCAGGAGCGTGGACGGGCCGCACAGCCACAGGTCCGCGCCCATCGCGGTCAGCGTCCAGATGTTGGATCGCGCCACCCGCGAGTGGAGCGCATCGCCCAGGATCACCACCTTGCGCCCCTCGAGGGAGCCCCCCGGCAGGCGGGAGCGGAGCGTGTAGAGGTCCAGCAGCGCCTGGCTCGGGTGCGCGTGCAGGCCGTCACCGCCGTTGAGCACGGACCCTCCGAACACCTCCGCGGCAAGGTACGGCGCGCCCGACACGGCGTGCCGCATCACCAGCATGTCCGCACCCAGCGCCTCGATGGTTCGGACGGTGTCCACCAGGGACTCGCCCTTGGACACGGACGAGCTGGCGGCGGCGATGTTGACCACGTCGGCCGAGAGGTTCTTGGCCGCGACCTCGAAGCTCACGCGGGTCCGCGTGGAGGCCTCGTAGAACAGGATCGTCACGCTGGTGCCGCGGAGGGCAGGGACCTTGGGGATCGGGCGCGCCAGGATCTCCCGCATCTCGTCCGTGGTCCGCATGACCAGGTCGATCTCCGGGCGCGTCAGCGCATCGACGTCCAGCAGGTGCCTGTGATGCCAGGCGACGGGACCCGAGGAGGCCGCCTCGGAGCGGTCGACCTCGGCGGTCATGCGCCGGTCCCGCCCGCGGAACGGGCAGCTGCCAGGCGCTCGATCTCCACCCCGTCCTCGCCGTCGGTCTCCGCGAGCATGACCCTGACGACCTCCTCGCGGGACGTCGGCACGTTCTTGCCCACGTGGTCCGCGCGGATGGGGAGCTCGCGGTGACCCCGGTCCACCAGGACGGCCAGGCGGATCGCCTGCGGACGACCGAAGTCGATCAGGGCGTCCATGGCGGCGCGGATCGTGCGGCCCGTGTACAGGACGTCGTCCACCAGGACCACCGTGCGCCCGTTGAGGTCGAACCCGATCGCGGTGCCCTTGACGATGGGCTGCTGGGCGACCAGCGAGAGGTCGTCGCGGTAGAAGGTGATGTCCAGGGCACCGACCGGGATGTCCACGCCTTCGTGCTCGCGGATGGCAGCGGCGATCCGGTGGGCGAGCGGCACGCCGCGGCGCTGGATCCCGATGAGCACGAGGCCCTGGGTGCCCGCCTGCTTCTCCACGATCTCATGGGACATGCGGATCGTGGCGCGGCGGATATCCTCGCCGGCCATGATGCGGCGGCCGTTCATCCGGGGGTCCTGCGGCATCGCACGGGGCTCGCTCCTCCTTCCTGGCCTCACGGGGCCACCCGGCCTCACGGGACCGGCGCGGAAATCGAGGTGAAGTCTAGCGCGCCCGGGACCTCTCGGCCGGGTGCCCGTCGCGGCCGGGCGCCTGCCGACGGTCAGTAGACCGACACCGTCACCCAGGTCGTCCCGGACCAGCCGGGGCAGCCGCAGATGTCGAAGAAGTCCGGGCGGTACAGGTCCACGATCCGGATCTTCTTCACCGGACCGTAGTCGGTGACCGTGCGCTCGATGCAGCCGCCGTCGCCGCAGATGCGGACCACCGTGCCGCGCGGCAGGCGCATGGCCGTCGTGCCGTTGTCGTAGAAGGTCGCGTAGCCGGAGATCGTGTACTTGGGCTTGTTGGGGGCCTCACCTGGCGGCGCGGGCGGCTGGTCCACCTTCGGGCGCTTCGGGGGAGCGGTCGGGGCCTGGCCGGGCTCGGTGAGCGTGGCCGAGGCGCCGAGGAAGCCCGCCGAGCGGAAGGCGTCGTCAAGCGAACCCGGGGCGCGCTGCGCCGGGCTATCCGCGGGGACCACCACCGGGGTGAAGGCTGCCGGCGCCAGGTCCCGGGCCGTCGAGGGGTTCCTCGATCCGGCGGGTCCCGGCAAGCCGACCAGCGCGAACGCGGCGATGAGCGCCGCGGTCGCGACGACCGATCTGCGTCGCATACGGGGACGAAGGTACCCCATCGGCCGGTACCGTGCGGTTGCGGCCGGGAGCGGCGAGGGTCGTGGGGCGCCGGGCGACGTCCTCAAGCGCCGGACCGGGCCACCCCAGCGGAGCCGGGCCGCGTCAGCGGATGATGGTGACGCCCTGCTCCGCAGGCAGGTCCAGGCGGCCCACGTCGCGACCCGACCAGGCGGCGACCGAGACCCTGACCTCCCCGTCCTCGGCCGGGGCTGACCAGGCGAGACGGCCGGGCTTGAGCGAGAACCCGCCGAAGGCCGCGGTCGCGTCCATGAGCGGGTGATCGAGGTCGGCGCGGCCCGTGTCGGCGTCGACCGCGTAGAGACGGAGGAGACCGGCCTCGCCCGGCTTTCCCGCGGTGGTCCACACGGCGAGCACGGTGCCGGCCGCGTCCCAGTGGACGTCCCAGTCCGTCAGCGGCCCGGTCGCGAGCACCTGCGGATTCGGGGAGTCCTCGGGCCAGGGGGCGAGCACGAGGCGGCCGGCGCCGGGCACGGGGATCAGGCCATCGCCATCGAGCGTCACCGCGCCGTCCCACCAGACCGCGGTCCGCCCGCGGGGTCCGATCGCGGGGCGCCAGGTCCGACCGGCACTCACCGCGGTCTCGGTGCCGTCGTCCAGGTCCAGGAGCACGGTCTCCGGCTTCCCGTCCGCCACCCGGCTGACGAGCAGGTTCCCGTCCAGCCAGCCCGAGAATACCGAGGCATGGTTGGTGGTGACGGCGTGGGCCTCCGCATCGCCCACGGTCCAGACGTAGACGTCGGGGCCTGTGGAGCCGTCCGCGGGGCGGGCGGTGAACGCGAACCGGGCCCCGTCCGCCGAGTAGGCGGCGATCCCGCCGAGCACGATCACGTCGCGCGCGATCTCCAGCGCCCCGTCCGGGGCGGGCGCCACGACGATGGACGGCGTGGGCTGCTCCCCCGTGCCGGGGGTCGCGACGGGCGTGGCCGGGGCCGGGGTGGCCGAGGGGTCGGGTGTGGCGGGGACCGGAGTGGCCGACGGGTCGGGCGTGGCGGCATCGTTGCCGGGGGACGCTGACGGCGTGGCCGTGTGCGGGGTCTCCGCCGGCGAGGCGGTCTCGAGACCCGTGTCCGGCGTGGCGGCCCGGCCGGAGTCCCCGGGGACCGTGGTGGCGGGCTGGCCGGAGTCCCCGGGGTCCGGCGTCGGGGAGGCGGCCGGCGAGGCGGCCGGGCCGGAGTCCCCGGGGTCCGGCGTCGGGGAGGCGGCCGGCGAGGCGGCCGGCGCGGATGTCGACTGGGCCATGGTCACGACGTAGACGCCGCCGGCCCCCTCGCCGCGATCCACGACCACCATGCGGTCGCGCCCGGGCGAGATGATCGCAGCGAGGTCCGCGGAGCCCGAGATCGTCGCCGTGGTCATGACATCGAACGATGGGGCGAGCCCGCAGGCGTCGGCGCCCATCGGGCACACCTGGGTCAGGCGGCGGGTCAGGATCTGCATCGTGCCGTCCGAGGCGCGGCTCAGGACCTCGACCTCGGCGGCGGCCACGTTGATCGGCGTGGGCATCGGCCCATCGCCCGTGCGCGTGCCGTCCGGGAAGAGGCTCCGGCCGTTCAGCAGGCCCATGCCCACGGCAATGGCGATCACCATCAGCCCCGCGACGGGTACCAGCGGGAGGCCGCGCGAGCGCCAGCCGGATCGCCACGAGCGGGCGGCACCCTCGGCCTCGATGGCGGCAGAGGTGCGCGCCCACAGGTCGCGCGGCGGCTCGGGGAAGTCCAGGCGGAAGGCTTGGAGGGAGCGGCGCTGCTCCTCGTACTCGGCGGCTGCGGCGGCGCAGTCCCCGCACCCGGCCAGGTGGTCCTCGAGCCACGCGACGTCGCCGACGTGGAGCGCCTCGCCCAGGCGCGTCGCGGCCAGGTCTCGGGCGCGTTCGTGGTCTGCGGCCGCGCCGTCACGGGCGAAGCGCGGGCTCATGACCGGGTCTCCCGTCTCTGCCCGGCGGCCGCTTCGTGGTCCGCGACGGCCTGTCGCTCCACGGCGAGGGCCTGGCGCAGGCTCTCCCGGGCGCGGGTGAGCAGAGCGCGGGCGGCGACGTGGCTGACACCCAGGGCCGCGGCCAGCTCCAGGCCGGTGAGGTCGTGCAGCTCGGCGAGGAGGAGGGCTGCGCGCTGCCGCTCGGGGATCCGCCCGAGGGCCCGTTGCAGCTCGCCGGACAGGCGCGCCTCCATCACGAGGTGCTCCGCCGACGGGGTGCTGTTGCGCGTCTCGCCGACGAGGGGGATGAACCGCACGATCCTGCGCCGCCGCAGGTCGTCGAGGGCGACCCTGTGGGCGATCTGGTACAGCCACGCCCGTGCGTTCTCGGGCTTCTGGAGCGAGTCGTACGCGCGGTAGGCCTTGACGAAGGCGTCCTGGGCCAGGTCCGCCGCCAGCTCCGGGTCCCGCAGCATGCGCACCAGGTACGCGTAGATCTCGTGCTGGTGCTTGCCGAACAGGTCCTCGACGAACCGGTAGGCCTCGTCGCGGTCCCACCCGGCGCTCACGGTGAGGCCCACCGGCAGGAGCCGGCGCTGTTCGAGCTCGAGAGGATCGGCGGCCACGAATGCTCCGGAGATGGTGACGGTGAGGGAGCGGGCTCCGGGAACGGGAGCGGGGCGTCCCGAGCCGTTGTGACGGTATCGGCCGTCACCGTGTGACGGCCGCCCCCTGCCCGAGTCATCGGCCGGGGTGCTCCGGGGGACCCTCCGCACCGGAGCCGGACCGGAGCTCGTCCACGGCGTCCTCGGGTGAGACCGGGTTGACGGGCAGCCCGGTGCCCAGCTCCAGGCCGGCGATCTCGCGCAGCCGCGGGTGGATCTCCCAGTGCCAGTGGTACGTGGCGTCCACCTGTTCCCTGAGCGGGGCCGTGTGGAGGACCAGGTTGTACGGCGGGCCGTCGAGGCTGGCCGAGAGGCGTCCCAGGACCCGTCGCAGCGCCTCGCCCGTGGCGGAGATATCCCGGTCCGTGGCCCGGGCGAAGTCAGCGTCGTGGTGGCGGGGCACCACCCAGACCTCGAACGGCGAGCGGGACGCGTACGGCGCGAAGGCCACCGCGTGATCGTCCGCGTAGAGCAGGTGGTCCGGGCGGCGGACCTCCTCGCGGACCAGGCGGCAGTACGGGCACTCCCCTTCCCGGATGAGGAAGCGGGCCGCGCCGCCCAGCTCCTCCGCCACCCGGTGCGGGATCTGCGGGAGGTCGTACAGGTCGAGGCACAGGTGGTTGGTCCGGGCACCCGCCTGGGCACCCCAGTTCTGCACGATCTGCAGGTGCTGCGTCTGGTTCGCCGCTCGGGCGACGTGGATCTCGTCCCTGCCGCGGGCAAGCAGGCCCTCGATGATGGCGCTGCCGACGGCGTGGAGCGGCCGGTGCTCACCGGGCGGGGCCACGACGGTCCGCCAGGCGCCGGCCGCGCGGGCATCGGCCATCGTGACCTGCGCCACCGACGCCCCCCGAGCACGCGCCTCCTCCTCCGTGCCCGCGACGGTGAACGCGAAGTCCTTGAGGGTCCGGAGCCGGATCCCCTCGCCCGCCGGCAGGCGGCAGTTGAAGCAGTCGCCGCGATCCTCGACCGGGAGGGCGGGCGTGGCGAACCGCTCCCGCGCGAAGGTGCGATCCACCATCGTCGCGACCCACCATCCGGTGATGGCGTCCTTGCGCAGCTCGAACAGGCCCTGGCTCATCGCGGGGCCGTGTCTCGAACCCGGCCGGCCATCACGCGGGCACCGCGCCGGCGAGGCGATCCAGGGCGGCTCGTTCCGCGAGGGGGTCCGCGTCCGGGGGCAGGGCACCTTCCAGGGGTGCACCGAGGCGGCGCGCGAAGCGTCCGGCGAAGACGGCGGCCGCGCGAGCGACGCTCTCCGTGGTCGGCGGCTCGTGTCGGTGGCCCAGCTCGGTCGCGATCGAGGCGGAGGTGAGCCCGGGCATCCCGCACGGGTCGATCAGGTCGAAGTCGGCGAGGTCCACGCTCACATTGAGGGCGATCCCGTGGTAGGTGACGCCACGCTCGACCCGCAGGCCCAGGGCGCCGATCTTGCGCGGGAACGGGCCTTCGGGGGTCACCCAGCAGCCCGGGTGGCCCTCGCGGCGGCCGGCCGCGACCCCGAACGCGGCGCAGGTGTCCGACAGCGCCGCCTCCAGGGCTCGGACGAACGGCCGGAGCAGGAAGCCGCGATCCGCGAGCCGGACGATCGGGTACGCCACCAGCTGGCCCGGGCCGTGGTAGGTCACCTCGCCGCCGCGCTCCACGCGGAGGAGCTCGATCCCGCGGGCGGCCAGCACCGGGACCGGGGCGAGGACGTGGGATTCGTCCGCGCCGCGGCCCAGCGTCAGGACCGCGGCGTGCTCCAGGAGCAGCAACTGGTCACCGATCCGGTCCGCCGCGCGGGCAGCCGCCAGGCGCTTCTGCAGGTCCCAGGCTTCCCGGTACCCGATGCGCCCGAGCCAGTGCGCCGCCAGCGGGACGCCGGCGGTCACCATGGGCTCGGTCGGGCGGGGCTCCATGCCCTGCACGATAGCAGCCGGTGCTGCACCCGCCGTTGGGCTGCTAGGCTGGACGCAACCCATCGGCCCCAGCCAGGGTCGGCGGGCGAGGACCCGGAGGTGTCGGAACCGCTTCCGGGTCCGTATCGTTCCGGGCGCAGATCCGTCAGCCGCGGACTGCGAACCACATGATCGGGACCAGCCGGTCCGGGCGCCGATCCCCCTCGAATCGGACGAGGTGCGGCAGCAGCCGGTGGGCGGTCCGGTGGCCGGCGAACCAGACCGGCCTGGGCCAGGCGCGGAACGGCGAGCGGACCACGGTCTTCTCGATCCGCTCGAACATCAGCGGGTTGTGGACGAAGCCTGTCCCTGAGCCGATGTCGGTGCGGTGGTGGCCCGGGTAGGCGCCCCAGGGCGTGATCCCGATGCCGTACCCGATGGCCGACCAGTGGTTGAGCGACACGGTCCCGTACCGCAGGTCCGCCACGGCCTGCTCGACGGCGCCGCGCAGGCCTCCGTCCCGGGCCGTGCGCGGATCCACGATCAGCGTGGCGTTGAGCGTGCCCCACAGCGTCTCGTTGGCAAAGGTGACGGCCCGGGCCAGGAACGAGGCCGTGTCGGCGGCGTCGATCACCGTCTCCGCCGTGACGCTGCAGAAGGCCTCGATCCGGTAGCACGGGTCCCCCACCGCGTCCGGCGAGAGGTCGGGGATCAGCATCCACGGCAGGTGCCCGTCGGCCGCCGCGCCGAAGCGCTCTGCCTCCGGGTGCACCTCGCCGAAGGCCGCGAACCGCTCGCGGGCGCCAGGGTAGTACGCGAGCCGGGTGGGGAGCGTGGCCAGGCGCGCGCGAATCCGGTCCATCAGCGCCGCGCGCTGCGCCCAGGAGGCGGCGGTGACGATCACCCGCGACGTGGTGCAGTTGAAGCCCGCGTTGTTGGTGAGCATCGTGACGATGTTCTCAGCGTGGTAGTCCAGGTCCGACGGGCTCCAGCGACCGGGCACGACGATGATCGGGGTCAGGTTGCCCAGCTCCGCCGTGAACGGCTTCGTGAGGACGGGGTCGTCACGGCGCTTGCGGTCCGCACCGTCGGGACCCATGCCGTAGACGATGGCGTCGTAGGTGCGGTCGGCGCCCGTGATGTGGAGCGTGTCCACGCCCGGGTGGTGCGCGAGGTGGCCGCCCTGCGGCGCATCCCCGTGGACGATCCGCAGGACCCCGGCGCGGACCAGGGGAGCGAGGGCCGCGGCCTGGACCTCGTGGAGGTGCGCCATCACGGGATGCGTCTTGAGCACGACGACCTGGAGCTCCACGAACAGCTTGTGGAGCACGTCCAGCGGGCCGATGGACGACGCGTTGCCGCCGCCGAGCACCAGGCACACCCGCCCGGCCGGCGGCTGCCGGTAGGGCGTCGCCATCGTGGACGACAGCGATTCGGCCGTGACCGAGCGGTCCATCCAGACGTCGGCGTGGGTGCCGATGTACGTCGCCCGGTCAACGAGGTCGGTCGGGAACACGCGCGCGGTCACCCGCCCGTCCGGGAGCGTGCGCACGGGCCCGGGGATCCGCGGCACACCCGAGCGTGCGATCGCCCTGATCGCGTCCCGGTGGAGGCGGGCGCCACGCAGGAAGATGTACGGCCCCACGATGGCCTCCTCGGCGCTGTCCGGACCCGCCGGATCCAGCCCCTCGTGGCGGGAGGCCAGCTCCGTCCAGCGGTCCGCCACCGGGAGCGTGGCCCGGATGACCTCGCCCAGGAGGCGGATCCGCGCCTCGGGGGTGGCCCGGACCCAGCCCTCTGCCGCCGCGCGAAGATCCGCGACGACCGCGTCAAGGTCCTTGACCGGGGTTGCCGCCGGCACGGGCAGGCGCGGGACGTACGGGTGGGGACCGGCCGGGATCACGGGTCCGATCCTGGCGGCTGGCGATGGGTTGACGGTCGTCACTGGGGCGTCTCGACGGGAGTGAAGATGGCACGCCATCCGGAATGGGCCCGACGGCCCTGCGGACGGCGTCTATACGGCCCTGCGGACGGTGTCTATCATGCCCGGTGTCGGTGGGACCCGGAGTGGGGCGGAATCCACGGACGGCGGTTGCGTCTGCGGCCGCGGAGGAGGAGGAGAGGCGATGAAACTTCGCTCACGATCGGTCGTGGGGCTGCTGGCCGCCATGATCCTGGCCGGCGCCTGCGGCGGTGGCGCCGCAACCCCGGCCCCGGCCACCCCGGCCCCGACCACGGGCGGCGGTGTCGGGACCGCCACCAGCGACCAGGGGCTGTGCACCAATCCCACGGCGCCCCCAGGCACCACGCTCGCGGTGGCGTCATACGGCGGCGCCTACCAGAAGGCGCAGCGGACCGGCTGGTTCGAGCCCTACGCCAAGGCCACCGGCGTCACCTTCGTCGAGAGCGAAGAGTCCTCCAACGCCACGATCCAGGCCATGGTCGAGGCCGGCCAGGTCACCTGGGACGTCGTGGACGTGGGCAACGACTTCGGCCTCGACGGCAACAAGGACCTGCTCGAGCCGCTCGACTACTCCGTCATCCCGGGCAGCGAGGTCATCGAGGGCTTCGCCAGCACCTACCGCGTGGCGGACATCACCTACGGCGTCGTCCTCGCCTATCGCACCGACATGGTCGGCGACCAGGTGCCGCAGGGCTGGGCGGACTTCTTCGACCTGACCAAGTTCCCCGGCAAGCGCGGCATGTACGACTACTCGGCCGGCGGGGTGTTCGAGGTCGCCCTGATGGCCGACGGCGTGGCACCCAAGGACCTCTACCCGCTCGACATCCCGCGCGCCATCAAGAAGCTCGACACCATCAAGGACTCCATCGTCTGGTGGCCGGGCGGTGCGAAGTCCCAGGAGCTCATCGGGTCCGGCGAGGTCGCGATGTCCCTCATGTGGAACGGCCGCGCGTGGAGCGCCAAGAACACCGACAACAAGCCCGTCGAGATCCAGTGGAACCAGCAGCTGCTGACCGCCGACTTCTGGGTCGTCCCGAAGGGCACGCCAAACAAGGAAGCGGCGATGAACTTCATCGCCTGGACCATCTGCAAGCAGAACAATGCGGCGCCGTCCGACTCCATCCCCTACGGCCCCACCAACACGCTCGCGAAGCCAAACCCCGACAAAGTGAAGGACCTGGCCACGTCGAACGTCAACGACACCACCGCGTACTTCGACGACCAGTGGGTCATCGACAACGTCAAGTTGCTCGACGACGAGTTCAACGCCTGGAAGACCAGGTAGTCGGAGGCTCGCGGGCTCACGGCTGAGCAAGCGATGACCGCACCCGCACGGGCGCGGGGACGGGCGGGCCGCAAGCGCGGCCCGCTCATCTCCCGCTGGGGCTGGCTGGCCATGCCCCTGCTGGCGTTCCTCACCGTCGTCTTCCTGGTCCCGATGTTCCTGATGGTGGTCCGGAGCGTCACGGACCCGCCCGGGGCCGGTCTGGCCAACTACCAGGAGTTCTTCGCCTCGGAGGCGAACCTCCGCGTCCTGGGCAACACCTTCTACATCGCGGCCGTGTCCACGATCGCGTGCCTGCTCATCGGCTACCCCTATGCCTACCTCATGTCGATCGTCCCGCAGCGGGTCGCCGGCCTGCTGCTGATCGCCGTGCTGGTGCCGTTCTGGTCCAGCCTGCTGGTGCGCACCTTCGCCTGGGAGGTCATCCTCCGGGACACCGGCCTCATCAACAGCGCGCTCAGGAGCCTGGGGCTCATCAGCGAGCCACTCCCACTCATCCGCAACACCCTGAGCGTGATCGTGGGCATGACCCAGATCCTGCTCCCGTTCATGGTCCTGCCGCTCTATGCCGTCATGCAGCGGATCGACCCGGAGCTGACGCGCGCGGCAGCCAACCTGGGTGCGCCGCCCTTCGCGGCCTTCCGCCGCGTCTTCGTCCCGCTGTCCTTCCCGGGCATCGCTGCGGGTTGCCTGCTCGTGTTCGTGCTCGCCCTGGGCTTCTACATCACCCCGACGATCCTGGGCAGCCCTCGCGAGACCATGATCAGCCGGTTCATCGCCGACCAGATCCAGCTGCGCCTCAACTGGGGCCTGGGGACCGCGATGGCCGTCATCCTCATGGTGCTCACGTTCGTGGTCCTCGCCATCGCCTCCCGCTTCGTCAAGCTGCGCGACGTGTACGGCGCGCTCGGTTCCGACGACTGACCGGCCGATGACCGACAGCTTCCGCCGCTGGAACCGCGTCCTCCTGATCCTGTTCGGGGCGCTGTGCATCCTGTTCCTGATCGGACCCAGCCTGGTCATCGTCCCGATGGGCTTCTCCTCGGGCTCCATCATGGAGTTCCCGCCTCCCGGCTTCTCGCTCCAGTGGTACGAGAAGATGGTCACCAGCGCAGCCTGGACCTCCGGGTTCGCGAACAGCTTCCAGGTCGCCGTCGCCACGGCCGTCGTGTCGTCCGTCCTCGGGACGCTGGCCGCCCTGGGCCTGGCCCGCGGCCGGTTCCCCGGCAGGAGCATCGCCAACGCGCTGATCCTCTCGCCGCTGGTGGTGCCGGTCGTCGTGATCGCGATCGGGATGTTCGCGCTGTTCGTGCGCTGGAAGATCACCGGCACCGTCGTCGGGCTCACCCTGGCGCACACCGCGCTGGCCGTGCCCTACGTGGTGGTGAGCGTGTCCACCAGCCTGCGCACGATGGACCGGAACCTGGAGATGGCGGCGGCCAACCTGGGGGCCAGCCCGGTCCGGACGTTCCGGCACGTCACCCTGCCGCTGATCATGCCCGGGGTCTTTACGGGCGCCCTGTTCGCCTTCCTGTCTTCCTGGGACGAGGTGGTCGTGGCGATCTTCCTGACCACGGCGCGGTTCCGGACGCTGCCCACGGTCATGTGGGAGCAGGTCCGGCAGGTGGTGGACCCGACGGTGGCGGCGGTGGCGACCGTCCTGCTGGTCATCACCACCGTCGTGCTCATGGTGGCCCTCGTGATCCGCCGCCAGGCCCCGGTCCGATGAGCTCGCATCTCGCCGGCCGCAGGCCCCCCGGGGACCGGCCCGCCCTGGTCCTGCGCGACCTCGAGAAGTCCTTCGGCGACGTCGCCGCCGTGGCCGGCGTCGATCTCGAGGTCAACCAGGGCGAGTTCGTCACCCTCCTTGGTCCGTCCGGCTCGGGCAAGACGACCACCCTGCGGATGATCGCGGGCTTCACGGTGCAGTCGGGGGGCACCATCGAGATCGACGGCACCGACGTCGGCCGCGTCCCGCCCCACAAGCGCGACGTGGGCATGGTGTTCCAGAACTACGCGCTGTTCCCGCACATGACCGCGGGCGAGAACATCGCGTTCCCGCTCCAGATGCGCAAGCTGCCCAGGGCGGAGATCAGCCGCCGCGTGGACGACGCTCTGCGCCTCGTCAAGCTGGACGCGTACGGACCCCGCTACCCGCGCCAGATGTCCGGCGGCCAGCAGCAGCGGATCGCCCTGGCACGCGCGGTCGTCTTCAAACCCGCCCTGCTGCTCATGGACGAGCCGCTGGGCGCCCTGGACAAGAAGCTTCGCGAGGCGCTCCAGCTCGAGATCATGCACATCAGCCGCCAGCTGGGCGCGACGGTCGTCTACGTGACCCACGACCAGGAGGAGGCGCTGGTCATGAGCGACCGGATCGCCATCTTCCACGACGGGAAGATCGAGCAGCTGGGCCGCGGCGAGGACCTCTACGAGCGACCCGTGTCCCTGTTCGTGGCGGACTTCATCGGCGAGTCCAACATCCTCCACGGCCGGTACGAGGCTGCCAGCGGCCTCGGCGGCGGCTGGGTCACCGGCGAGATGGGCGGGTGGCAGGTGGGCGAGGCGGCGGGCGCACGGGCGGGGCTGGCGGGCGGCGCCGCGGCGGCCCTCGTGGTCCGCCCGGAACGGTTGCGGCTCATCCCGCGGACCGGGGAGGTGCCGGCGGGCGTGAACACCGTGGACGCCGTGGTGACCGACGTGCTGTACCTGGGCTCCACGCGCAAGTACGAGCTCCAGCTGCCCAACGGGCAGGCCGCGGGAGTGCGCCAGCAGCTGGGCCGCGGGGACGCGGACTGGCACCCGGCAGACGAGGTGCGCCTCGCCTGGGATGTGGACGCCGGGGTGCTGGTCGCGGGGAAGGGCGGCCAGGGCTAGGGTCCGGGCGGGGCGCCAGGATCCCCGGCGGGGCGCGTGGCGCCGGGTCTGGCGTCTGGCGTCTCGCGCCGGGTCTGGCGTCTCGCGCCGGGTCTGGCGTCTGGCGCCTGGCGCAGGTCAGCCGCCGTCGAGGCCGAACCAGCGGCTGTGGCGCTCGGAACCGAAGGCCGCCTTCTCGGCCGCCGTCTGCAGCGTCGGTTCCGTGAAGGTCCCCGTCGGCTGACCGGGCGTCGAGAAGAAGTCGACCTCGATGCGTCCGACCTCGGCGTTGCCGAGCTCGATCCAGCAGGCGCCCGTGCCGTCGTAGCCGGGGGGTTCGGCCTCGCCGCGGATCCGGGCGATCAGCTGGTCCGCGACCACGCGCGCCGCACGCTCGGCGAACACACCTGCCTTGGGCGTGCCCACGCTCGTGACGTCACCGACCGCGTAGACGTTCGGGTACCTGGTGGCCGCGCTCCCCTGCTCCACCGGGATCCAGCCCCCCTTCGTCATGCCCGAGGCCGATACGACGTCCGGCACGCGGTGCACCGGCACGCCCAGGAACAGGTTGTAGGGCAGGAAGCTGCCATCGCTCAGGATGGCCTGGTGGGTGGCGGGATCCAGGGCGACCACCATCCGGCCCGGGATGAACTCGATGCCGCGCTCCGCGAACCGGGCGAGGATCGCGTCGGACGTCTCAGGGGACGGCGGCACGGGCCGGCCGAAGGGCATCACCAACTGGATCTTCACGGCCTCGCGGAGACCGCGCTCACGGAGGTACTCGTCGAGCAGGAGGGCGGTCTCGCTGGGCGCCGGCGGGCACTTGAACGGAACGCCGCAGATGCCGATGACGGCCGTCCCGGAACGGAAGTCCGGCAGGAGCTCGCGCACGGCCCCGGCGCCCGCGACCGAGTAGAACTCGTGGCCGTCCTCGGCCAGGCCCGGGGTCGCGGCAACGTCGTACTCGGCGCCCAGCGCCACCACAAGGACATCGGCTTCGTAGGTGCCGCCGTCGGTGACGACGCGCCGGGTCTCGGGGTCGATCGAGGTGACGGTCTCGCGGCGGAAGGTGACGTGGGGCGTCACGAGCTCGCTGTAGGGGAGGCGGAGCTCCTCGAGCGGCCGCTTGCCGAACATCACGTCCAGCTTCGAGAAGCCGAACACGAAGGCGTCCGATCGATCGATCAGGGTGACATCGACCTCGTCGCCGAGAACCTGGCTGAGCCGGGACGAGAGCTCCAGGCCGCCGAAGCCGGCGCCGAGCACGAGCACGCTGGTTGGCATCCGCGGAGGATAGACGCATTGGCCGCGGCCGGCCGGTCGATGCGGGGACGACCCCCGGGCCGAGCCTACGGGGCGAGCGGGTCCACGTGCCGGAGCCCGTGGAAGCGCGTGAAGTCGCGGTCCGTGGTGGCGAGCGTGGCGCCATGTTCCATCGCGAGCGTCGCCAGGTGTGCGTCCATCAGGAGCGGCCCGCGGGCACGGCCGGCGGCTGCCACGTCCGCCAGGAGCGCCCAGTGGCGGTCGCCGGGTGACGCGATCGTGAAATTGGGGCGAGCGAGGAGGACTTGCACGATGCCGATGGCCTCGGCCGGCGTCCGCGGTTGCGCGTAGACGCGGGGATCCGTGCTGATCCGGATGAAGGCGAGCAGGGCGGCGAGGCCGATCCGGACGTCCGGCTCGGTCTCGAGCAGCCGCTCCAGCCAGGTCCGCGCCGCCTCGCTCCGCGGGCCACCGTCCTCCTCGTGCGCATACAGCAACACGTTGGCGTCGACCAGGATCATGGACCGCGCGGTCCGTCGAGCAGGTCCAGCAGGCCGGCGATGTCGTCGATGTCCATGCCGGGCCGTCGGCCCATCGGCCTGGCGTCCACGCGGTACGGCGGCAGGGCGGGGGGCGGCGCCTCGAGGCCGCGGCGCAGGGCTTCGTTCACCACGGCGCGATACGGCCGGCCGGTCCGGCGGACCTCGCCGTCGATCCGGGCGGCGACGTCGTCGTCGAGGGTAAGGGTGGTGCGGTGTGACACATCACGAAGTGTCATCATTCGCCATCATGATGTCAACGGGGCCGGCCTGGCTGGCGTGCATGTCCGGACCATGCCCGACGCGACTTGGCTGGGGCTTATGCCGGAGCCGCCCAGGACATCCCCATTGGATCCGTTTCGAATCCCCGGATGCCGCCCTGGTTGGCACTCGCGCCCGTGGCGTCGTCATTTGCCGCCCTCAGCCTGCAATTTGGGCGGGGACGCGGAAGCGTCCACGCTCATGACCGCCCCGGTGTCCCGCCGGTGGGCTGGCGAACGCCCTGATGGTTGGCAATTGGCGGAACGGCGTGCGCGAGCAGGTCCGGCGACCGGATCCGACGATCCGTCTACCATCCGACAGATGGAGCCAAGGCGCGTCCCGGTTGCCGACGGCGTGGAGCTGGCCGTCGATGCATGGTCGCCCGCCCTGCTGCCGGCGCAGGAGAGCGCGCCGCCCTTCGTGCTGGTCCACGGCCTCGCCTCGAATGCGCGGATGTGGGACGGCGTCGCCCGCGCGCTCGTCGCGGGCGGTCACCCGGTGTTCACGGTGGACCTCCGGGGGCACGGGCGATCGTCCAAGCCGGACGGCCCGTACGACGTCCCGACCGTGGCCCACGACCTGGCCGCGCTGATCGAGCGGCTGGGGACCGAGGGGGTCTCGCGGCCCATCGTGGCCGGCCAGTCCTGGGGCGGCAACGTTGCCATCGAGCTCGCCGCCCGCCGCCCGGAGCTCATCAGCGGGATCGTGTGCGTCGACGGCGGCTGGCTGGAGCCGAGCCGCGAGTTCGCCGACTGGCAGGCCTGCCTGGCCGCCCTCGCGCCGCCCCGCCTGGCCGGGCGCCGCCTCGACGAGGTCGAGGGCCACATCCGGTCCGCCCACCCCGACTGGCCCGAGACCGGCATCGGGGGCGTGCTCGCCAACTTCGAGCCGCTGCCGGACGGCAGGATCGCCCCGTGGCTGACGTTCGACCGCCACATCGAGGTCCTGCGCGGGCTCTGCGAGCACCACCCGTCGGAGCTGTACGCGGGCATCCCGGTCCCCGTGCTGCTCGTTCCGGCAGACGGGGGCGATGTCGAGCGCACACAGCGGCAGCGCGCCCGCGTGGACTCGGCGGCGGCGGCGATCCCGAACGCGCGGGCCCACTGGCTCGCGGGTGACCACGACGTCCACGCTCAGCGCCCGGACGAGCTGGCGAGCGTGATGCATGACGCGACCATCGACGGGTTCTTCGCGTGAGCGGAGTGCGGGTCCTCGCGATCATGGGCTCCGGCGAGACGGCGCCCACGATGGCCAGGGTCCACCGCGCGCTGTTCGACCGGCTCGGCCCGGATCCCGTCCCGGCCGCCATCCTCGACACCCCCTACGGGTTCCAGGAGAACGCGGACGAGCTCAGTGCCCGGACGATCACGTTCTTCGCCAAGAGCGTGGGACGGGACGTGGACGTCGCCTCCTACCGCTCACGGAACGTGGACGGGGTGACGGAGGCCACGGCCGTCGCCCGGATCCGCCCGGCGCGCTACGTCATGGCGGGGCCCGGCAGCCCCAGCTACGCCCTCCGCCAGTGGTCCGGCGGGCCGATCCCCGTCGCGCTGGCGGACCTGCTGCGCGAGGGTGGCGTCCTCACCATGGCCAGTGCGGCAGCCCTGACCCTGGGGGTGGTCACGATCCCCGTCTACGAGATCTACAAGGTGGGCGAGGCGCCATCCTGGCTGCCGGGGCTGGACCTCCTCGGGCCCGCGACCGGCCTGCGCGCCGCCGTCGTGCCGCACTACGACAACGCGGAGGGAGGCAACCACGACACGCGCTTCTGCTACATCGGGGAGCGTCGACTGCGGATCCTGGAGCGCCAGCTGCCACCGGACACGTTCATCCTGGGCGTCGACAGCCATACCGCGCTGGTGTTCGATCTCGAGCTCCGGACCGCGACGGTCTCCGGGCGCGGCGGGGTGATCGTCCGGGTCGACGGCCGGTCCACGGTCTTCCCGAACGGCAGCGAGGTGGGCATCGACGCCCTGGCCGAGGCGGCCCGCGCCCTCGCCGCGATGGGATCGTCGGCGGTGGCGAATGGATCCGGCGCGTTCGGCGACGATCAGGTCTCCCGCGCCGGCGATCAGGCCCGCCGCGCCGGGGAGCCGCTCCAGCACGAGGTGGCGGACCTGGAGGGAGCGTTCATCGCGGCGCTCGCCGGCGAGAACGGCAGGGCGGCCATCGCGGCGCTTCTCGACCTCGACTCGGCGATCGAGGACCGGCTCTGCGCCGGGGAGGACAGCCCGGATCTCGACAACGCGAGGTCCGTGTTCCGCTCGCTCATCGTCCGCCTGGGCGAGGCGACGGTGGCTGGCGGACCGGATCCGAGGGCGGTGGTGGAGCCGTTCGTGGAGGCGCTGCTGGCCGTCCGGGCACGGGCGCGCGAGGCGGGCGACTGGGCGACCGCGGACCTGGTCCGGGACCGGCTCATCGATGCCGGCGTGGAGGTCCGCGATGGCGCCGAGGGGTCCAGCTGGGCCCTGGCCCCGTCAGCCGGATCGTGACCCCACGGGTCAGCCGGATCCTGACCTCCGGGCGATCGCGCCCACCTCCCCGCCGAGGGCGAGCGTGAGGTAGACGACGACCGCGGATTCCAGGTAGGCCATCGCGATCGCAAAGGCGAGGACCACGAGGGCGGACGTCCGGAACGAGAGCTGGCTGGCCATGTGGGCACGCTAGCACCGGGCGGTCGATGGCGGCGGGGCGTGGTGCGTGGTGGCGGGCGCGCGATCCGTGGCGGGTGCGCGACCCCGGGGCGACGTGGGGTAGGCTCCGGGGGTGACCCACCTGTACACGCTCCTGACCGGCGGCACGGTGCTCCCCGGCGGTGACGCTCCCGACGCCACGGCGATCGCCTGGGCCGGGGACACGATCCTCGCCGTCGGCTCCGACGAGACGGTGCGGGCGATCTCGCGCGGCGATTCGCACGCCTTCGAGCTTGGTGGCGCGTTCGTGGTGGCGAACGGGGATGGCACGCTGGAGATCGGGGCCCCGGCTGATCTCGCGGTGCTGGACGGAGATCCGCGCGATGGGGCTTCGCCGATCCGAACGCTGGCGATCGTCCGAGGCGGGCGCGTCGTGGCCGGGATGCTGCCCGGCGGAACGGGGCACGACTTGCCCAGGCCTTCGCCGTTCAGCCACGGGGCCAGAGAAGCAGGCGAGTGACCGACAGGATCGCGTTCCGCCTCAACGGCAGCCGGGTGGAGGTCGAGACCGACCCGATGCGGCGACTGGCCGACGTCCTGCGCTACGACCTCGGCCTGACCGCCACGCAGACCGGCTGCACCATCGGCGACTGCGGCGGCTGCCTGGTCCGCGTCGACGGGCGCGAGATGGCCTCGTGTCGAGTCGCGGTCGCCCAGGTCGAGGACAGCGAGGTGTTCACGATCGAGGCGTTGCGCGAAGGACCCGTTTGAGGGTGCGCCCGCCACGGACTACCCTTGGCACGACAGCCGCGTTGGCCCGGCCGCCGGCCAACCTCGAGGAGGTAGCGGAGGGATCGGTCAATGGGCGAACAGACTCTGCCCCTGCCTGCCGGAACCGAGCTCCGGCGAACCGTCCGGATGGTCCGGCGGTTGAACGCCCCGCCCGAGCGCGTGTCCCGCGCCTGGTCCGATCCCGAGGAGCTGGCACGCTGGCTCCCGGATCGCGTCGAGGGTGCGCTCGCCGTCGACACGCGCACGATGCTCGTGTGGCCGGATCGCCGCGTGTGGTGGGAGGTGCTCGAGGCTCGGGCCGGCCGAGCCTTCGCGTTCCGCCGGCCGTGGCTGCGGGACGAGCGCCTGGTCACGACCGTCCGACTCACGATCGAACCCGCCGGGTACGGGACCCGGCTGGAGCTCGAGGACGGCCCGTTCCCGCTGGACCAGCCCGGCGCCATCGACGCCTGGGCGGCGGCGCTCGGGGAATGGAGCGAGGCGCTGACCCTGCTCCGCGCGCACCTGGACTTCAGCGTGGACCTCCGGACAAGGCCGTAGGGCCCGATCGGGAAGGTCGCGACGGTCGCGCTAGAGATTGAGCTTTGGTGCCACGAAGCCGACCATCGCGCCGACGACCGCGCCAGCGACCGTGAACACCGCCATGAAGGTCGCGACATCTGCAGGCGCGTTCAGGATCGGCAGGGTCGCTTCGACGCAACCCAGGACGAGGCGTCCATCGACCACCTCGAGGCAGTGGGGCTGGCCCGCCAGCAGGCCGACGATTCCGCCGACCATACCGCCGCCGCCCCACGGCACGGCCGGGTGGTTGATCAGGGACACGAGGCCGTTCATGGACGCTCCTGGGCCGGTGGCAACAGTGAACGAAACCGTACGACGTCGGTCAAGACTCCCGCACAAACCGTTGGCAGACCGGCGGGTTGAGGGCCGGTTCGGGGTCCGCTAGAATGCGGTTCTCCCGAGCGGGAGTAACTCAGTTGGCAGAGTGTCAGCTTCCCAAGCTGAATGTCGCGGGTTCGAACCCCGTCTCCCGCTCCACCCCCTGTTTTATCTCGGTGGGAATGGTGCGCCCCGCCAGCGCGGGTCGGTACCACTGACGAGGGCCTGGACCCAGGGATGTCGAGCCGGCGAAGGACAGGCCCTCATCGCCCACGGTCATCCTGCTGAACGTCACGGCGATCGACCGGCGGACGGTGCCTCAGACTGCCTCGTCGTCCGGGGTCTCCAGCTGGTGGAGGGCGACGACCGTGGCCAGCGCAGCCGTGTCGCGGACGCGGCGGGCGCGCTCCTTGCCCACCCTGGAGCGTGCGACCGCGTCGAGCCG
>CAMTVM010000039.1:0-46218 GCA_947085195.1 uncultured Chloroflexota bacterium | reverse complement strand
CCTCGGCCCGGACTACCAGGTCCTCGCCTCGTACGGTCACGTCCGGGACCTGCCCGAGAACCCGGGCAAGGGCAAGCTGGGCGTGGACGTGGACCACGACTTCGCGCCGGACTACGTGATCGCCGAGGACCGCCGCAGGCAGGTCGCGGCGATCGAGAAGGCCGCCCGGAGCGCTGTCGACGTGTGGCTCGCCACCGACCTCGATCGCGAGGGCGAGGCGATCGCGTGGCACGTGGCCGAGGCTGCCAACGTCCCGGCATCCAAGACCCGGCGCGTCGTCTTCAGCGAGATCACCGAGGGCGCCATCCGTGCGGCGTTCGCCAGCCCGCGCGAGATCGACCGGCACCTCGTGGACGCGCAGCAGGCGCGGCGGATCGTGGATCGCCTCGTCGGCTACACGCTGAGCCCGCTCCTGTCCCGCAAGATCCGTGGCGGCCTGAGCGCGGGCCGCGTGCAGTCGGTCGCCCTGCGCCTGGTCGTGGACCGGGAGCGCGAGATCCGGGCCTTCACGGCCCGCGAGTACTGGACGCTCGAGGCCCTGCTGCGGTCGGCCGCCGGGGACGCGTTCTCCGCGGAAGTCGTCCGCATCGACGGCAGGACGGTGGACGTCGGGGACGGGGATGCCGCCGCCCGGCACGCGGAGGCGCTGCGCGGCCTGGACCCGGTCGTGGACTCGGTTGCCACCAGGCCCTCGAAGCGCAACCCGGCCCCACCGTTCATCACCAGCACGCTCCAGCAGGAGGCCAGCCGCAAGCTTGGCTTCAGCCCGAAGCGGACGATGTCGATCGCCCAGCGCCTGTACGAGGGAGCGGAGACGCCGGACGGGCACGTCGGCCTGATCACCTACATGCGAACCGACTCCACGGCGATCGCGGGAGTGGCGATGGCCGAGGCCCAGGGCGTGATCAGGGACCGCTTCGGCGCGAAGTACGGCACCGGCAAGGGCCGTTTCTTCAAGACGAAGGCCAGGGGAGCCCAGGAGGCGCACGAGTCGATCCGGCCGACGTCCTTCCAGCGGGACCCGGACTCGATGCGGGCCTACCTCAAGCCCGAGGAGCACAAGGTCTACCGGCTGATCTGGCAGCGCGCCATCGCGTCCCAGATGGCGCCCAAGGAGCTCGAGACCACCACGATCGAGCTCGTCGCGGGCGACTACCGCCTGCGCGCCTCGGCCACCCGCACGCTGTTCGACGGGTTCGCCCGCGTCTACACGGAGGGCCAGGACGACGCCGCCGACGAGGCGGAGCGCACGCTGCCGCCGCTGCGCGAGGGCGACACGACGACGGTCGAATCCGTCACGCCCGCCCAGCACTTCACGGAGCCGCCTCCCCGCTATACCGAGGCGACCCTGATCAAGGCGCTCGAGGAGCACGGGATCGGCCGGCCGTCGACGTACGCCGCCACCATCTCGACCATCGTGGATCGCGGCTACGTCAAGATCGCTGAGCGCCGGCTCCATCCCGAGGAGATCGGGGAGATCGTCACGGACCTCCTGGTGACCCATTTCGGGGAGTACGTGGACCTCGCGTTCACCGCCCGCATGGAGGAGGAGCTTGACGAGGTCGCCCGTGGCGAACGCGAATGGGTGCCCCTGCTGCGCGCGTTCTTCGGCCCGCTGCGGGCCCTGGTGGACGAGAAGCGCAAGGAGCTCAGGCGACGGGACTTCACCACCGAGGAGACCGACGAGACCTGCTTGGAAGGCCACCCGATGGTCATCCGGCTGGGCCGGAACGGCAAGTTTCTCGCCTGCTCCACGTACCCGGAGCACAAGGAGACCCGCCCGCTCCCCGGCGAGGAGACGCCAAGGCTCGAGGGCGACGGGGACGCGTGCCCCCAGTGCGGCGAGGGCCTCCTGGCCACCAAGCGCGGCCGGTTCGGAGCGTTCGTGGGCTGCTCCCGGTACCCGGACTGCACGTACATCAGGAAGGACGGTCCGCCGCCCCCCGACCAGCTCCCGTTCGAGGTGCCCTGTCCACAGAACGGTGACGGCCGCCTGGTCGCGCGTCGCGCGCGACGGACCGGGAACGTCTTCTGGGGGTGCTCCGCCTACCCCAGGTGCGACTTCACGACGAACCACGAGCCGACCGGCGCGGTCCACGATACCCACGACGACGGCAAGGGTCCGATTGCCCGGAAGGGCGACACCGGCCTCTGCCTGACCTGCGGCGCCGCGGTCGAGCTGCCGGAAGGGACCCTGGCCGGGCTGCGGCTGGCCGGCGGCCCGGCGGACCCGTCCGCACTCGCGAAGCTGGCTCGCCGTGGGGGCGCCCGGCGGGCTGCCCCGCGCGCCGGCGGCACCACCCGGCGCCCGAGACGCGCGCCGGCCGCCACGTCCCGAGCTGGGGGCGGATCGAAGCGAAGCGGGTCGTGACCCGGATGGCGATCTCGTGACGGGTGCCGAGGCGCTCGGCAGGTTCGTCCGGTCGCTCGAAGCCCGGGACACCGCGCCGGAGACCCGCCGTTCCTATCGGGCGACCGTGGCGGCGTACCTCGCCTGGCTGGCGGCCCACGACGCGGACTGGCGTGCACCCGGCCGGCAGACCCTGCGCGCCTACCTGGCCGAGATCTCCTCCGGCCACGCGAAGTCCTCCGTCGCCCAGCGGCTCGCGGCCATCCGCGCCTTCCACCGGTACGCGTCCCGGGCCGGCCTCGCCCCGGGCGACCCCTGGGGCGCCATCGCCACGCCACGCCTGCCTCGCCGCCTGCCGCGGGTGCTGGAGGTGGAGCAGGTGGAGGCGCTCCTGGCTGTCGTGGACGACGATTTGATCGCGGCAGGTTCCGGCGGGTCGGCCAGCGCGCGCCGGGACCCGGACCTTGCCCATGCACTGGCCCTGCGGGACCGGGCGCTGGTGGAGACGGCGTACGCCGGCGGGCTGCGGATCAGCGAGCTTGCCGCGGCGGACCTGGGCAGCCTCGACCTGCACCGGGGCGAGCTGCGCGTGCTCGGCAAGGGTCGCAAGGAGCGAATCGGGCTGCTGGGCCGGCCGGCACGCGAGGCCATCCGCGCCTACCTCGACGATGGCCGCCCAGTGCTGCTGGGCCGCCGCTCGCCGCTCGCCGACGCCCCGATCGAGGTCTTCCTCAACCACCACGGCGCGGCACTGGGCGTCCGCGGCCTCCGGGGCCGCTTCGACCGGCTCCGGCGTCTCGCCGGGCTGCCCGAGGGGGTGAGCCCGCACACCCTCCGCCACAGCTTCGCGACCCATCTCCTGGAGGGGGGCGCGGACCTCCGCGTGGTCCAGGAGCTGCTGGGCCACGAGAGCCTGGCCACGACGCAGGTCTACACGCATGTCTCGCCGTCCCGGCTGCAGGACGCGTACCGGTCGGCGCACCCCCGCGCGCGGGCGACATGATCGACGAGCCGGTCCCGGTCATCCCGGACACGCCGTCCACCCCCAGGTTGCGCGCCGGAGCGGTGACCATGCGGTCCATCGCCCATGCCGGGCTGATCCTCACGGTGGCCTTTACGATCGCGCGGCTGCTCGGCTACCTGCGGTACGTCGTGATCGCGGCGGCGGAGCCGGATCCGGCCAGGCTGGACGCCTTCCTCGCTGCGTTCCGCATCCCGGACCTCCTGTTCCAGCTGGTTGCCGCAGGCGCGCTGTCCTCCGCCCTGATCCCGGTGGTGGCGGGGCTGCTGGCGACGGACGAAGAGGCTCGGGCCTGGCGGGTGGTCTCCACGGTGACGACGCTGATGCTGGCCGTGCTGGCGCTCCTGGCGGCCGGCGTCCTGGTGGCCGCCCCGGCCCTGGTGCCGATCATCACGCCCGGTTTCGACCCCGACGAGGTTGCCCTGACCGTCGACCTGACCCGGGTGATGGTGCTCTCGCCGCTGTTCCTGGCGGCGGGCGCCGTCCTGACCAGCGTGCTCAATGCCCGCGGGCGATTCGGAGCCTCGGCGATCGCGCCGATCGTCTATAACGCGGCGATCATCCTGGGAGCCCTGCTGTTCGTGCCGCAGCTGGGCGTCGTGGGACTGGCGGCGGGCGTCGTCGTGGGCGCGGTCGGCCATGTGCTGGTGCAGGTTCCGGGCACCCGCCGGTTGGGCGCGCGGATTCGCCCCGGCGTCGACCTCGGGGATCCGGAGGCCAGGCGCGCGCTGCTCCTCATGGCGCCGCGGGCGCTGGGCCTCGGGGCAACCCAGCTCGTGTTCGTGGTCATGATCGCCCTCGCCTCGACGCTTGCCGAGGGCGCGATCGCGTCGTTCACGTTCGCCTTCGCGATGCTCCAGATCCCCCTGGGCGTCATCGGTGTGCCGCTGGGCGTGGTCCTGCTGCCGTCGCTCTCGCGGGAGGCCTCGACCGGGGACACCGAGGCATTCCGGCGACTCCTGGTGCGCGGCCTGCGCCTCCTCGCGTATGTCATGGTGGCCATCGCGGCCGTCGGCTTCGTCGTGGCCGACGACGTGACGCGCCTGCTGTTCGACTACAACAACGCCTCAGCCCGGTCGCTCGAGGTCACGGGCGCCGCCCTGTCGGCGTTCCTCGTGGGACTCACCGCCCATGCCCTCATCGCGATCCTTGCAAGGGCGTTCTACGCCCACCAGGACACGGCGACGCCCGTCGTAGCGGCGATCATCACGGTCGTCGTGGACATCCTCGCCGCGGTCGCCCTGGTCGGGGTCTTCGGGGTCGTCGGGCTGGCCATGGCGATGGCGCTGGGGGCCTGGCTGGAGGCGACGATCCTCGGCGTCCTGGTGCGTCGGCGGATCCCCGGCCTCGGGCTGTCCGAGGTGCTGCGAGTCCTGGTCCTGACGGCCGTCGTGTCGCTGCTCGGCGCGGCTGTGGCCATGGTGGTCCGGGAGACGCTCGTCGCTGCCTGGACGGAGGATGCCCCACAGATGCTGGTCCTCGTGCGCCTGGTGGCGGCGACCGCCGCCGGCGGCATCGTGATCGTCGCCGGGTCCCTCGCGTTGCGGATCGACGAGTTGCGGACGATCAGCGGGGTCGTGGTGGGCCTCGTACGACGGCCGCGCTGACCCCGTGCGCTGCTCCTTGCGAGGACCGACCGCGCACGCCTATTGTCTGGGGGTGATCCTGCCCACGCCGCCGCCGGTCTGTCCCCGGTGATCGGCCGTCCGGTTGAGCTCGGCCCCGGGGATCTGGGCGACTGGGACCGGCGCACGGTCGACCGTCCGGGCGGCCACGTGCTGCAATCGATGGCGTGGGCCCGCCACCGGGTCGCCACGGGCTGGCGCGCGCACTTCCTGCAGTTCGCGGACGGCGTCGGGGTCCTGGCGCTGGTCCGCCCGTGGCCGTGGGTGTCCGGCGCCGGCGCCTACGTCCCGCGCGGGCCCATCCCGGCAGCCGATGCCCCGGACGTGACCGCCGCCCGTCTGGCGGCGACGGCTGGCTGGCTGGCCGAACAGGGCGTCGACGTGGTTGCCAGCGATGCCGAGCTTCCCGCCGAAGGACCGTATCGCTCGCTCATCGGGAGCCTCGGCTGGCGCCCGATCGAGGAGCTGCAGCCCGCCCGTCACCGCATGTCGCTGGACCTGCCGCCGGGGAGCGACGAGGACCTGGTCGCCCACGGGGTGACGAAGTCCACCCGCCAGCGGATCCGGCAGGCCGAGCGGGGCTCGCTGCGCGTCGTCCGGTTCGACGCGCGGACGGACGATGCGCCCGGTGACGGGTTCGCCGTGGACGAGAGCCCGGGCGCCCTCGACTCGGCGCTGGGTCGCGCCTACGACCTCGTCGCATCGACCGGTGGGCGCCGCGGGTTCCGCCTCGAGCCGCGCCCCGGGTACCTCCGGTGGTGGCGCGAGGCCCACGCCGCCGGCCATCTCGTGCTGCTCGAGGCCAGGGACACGGCGGCGGACGACGAGGCCATCGCGTCGCTCCTGCTGTACCGGCACGGGGAGCGCCTGTCGACGGCGCTCTCCGGCGACCGCGCCGACGCTCGTGACCGGCACCCTGGCGCGTTTCACCTGCTCCGCTGGCGCGCCATCCAGCTCGCGCTCCGGGAGGGTTGCGCCGAGATGGACCTCGGGGGCGTCGACGTGGCCGGCTCCCGGGAGGAACCGAGACCCGAGGAGAAGATGGCCGGCCTCTACGAGCACAAGCGTTCGTTCGGGGCCCATTGGGTGAGCCTTGCCGGCGCTCACGAGCTCGTGCTGGACGCGCGCGGCTACCGGATCGGGCGCGTCGCGCAGCGGATCGCAGCCGTCGGTCGACGGGTTCGACGCCGCCTGGGTGGTGCATGACGACCGCTGCCTCGCCCGGGGTCGTGTCGGATCCAGGCGCCATCCGGGCGCTCGTGCCGGCGTGGCGCGACCTGGTCCGCGAGGCGGGCGCGCCCCCGTTCTGTTCGCCGGACTGGCTCCTGCCGTGGCACCGGCACTACGCCCGCGGTGCCGAGGCGTTCCTCCTGACCTGGCGGGACGAAGCCGGCCTCGCCGGGGTGATGCCGCTGGTCCGTCGTTGCCGCCGCCTGCCGCCCGTGGTCGAGCTGGCGCCGTGGGGCAACGATGGCACGTCCCTCCGAGGGCTGGTGGACCTCGTCGCGCGGCCAGACCGGGCCGCCGGGATCGCCGAATCCCTGGTCGGCTGGTTGGGCGGACCCGAGGCGCGCTGGGACGTCCTGTCGCTGCTCCGCCTGCCTCCGGGCTCCGAGACGGCCGGCCGGCTGACCGCGATGGCCGCAGTCAAGGGGTACGGCACCGCCTCGAACACGGGCGTGGTCCGCTCGGACAGTTACGTCCTGGACCTGTTCCGCGGGGAGGACGGCGGTGTGCCGCTGCTGGGCCCGAAGGCGCGGCACAACCTCCGGACGGAGGCCCGCCGGTTCGAACGCCTCGGCGGCAGGTACGAACAGCCCGAGGGTGCCGCCGCTGCAGCCGAGGTCGTCGGTGCCGTGCGGCGCCTGTCCGGGGCACGCTGGGGTCCGGCGGAGCGCACGTTCCGGACGGACCCGGCGGCCGAGGCGTTCCTCGTGGAGGCGCTGGGGGCCATGGCCGACGCAGGTTCCCTGCGGCTGGATGTCGCCCGTGACGCGACCGGAATCCGGGCCGCGCTCGCGACGCTCGTGGTTGGCCGGCGTGCGGTCGCGCTGCTCATCGGCGTGAGCGACGACCAGGACCTGCGGCGTGTCTCGCTGGGCAAGCAGCTGTTCGCGGCCTCGATCGATGCCTGCGTCGAGCGCGGTGTCGAGACCTACGACTTCCTGTGGGCCGGGGGCTACAAGGAGACGTTCTGGGGGGCCACGCCCCGCCGTCTGGAGAGCCTCGTGGTGGGCCGCGGACCGATCGGTTCCCTCGTCGTCCGGCGCGTGCGGTCCCGGGCGGCACGAGCGCAGGCGGCCCGGGCTCCGGAGGGTGGGGCGTGAGCTCGGGTGAGGGCGGGATCCGGATCGAGCTCGCGGCCCCCGTGGATCGCCCGGCGTGGGACGCGTTCGTCGCCGCGCGGCCCGAGGGCGATCCGCTCCAGCTGTGGGCGTGGGGCGACGTCCGCGACCCGGACGGCGAGCACCCGGTGCGGTTGCTGGCGCTCGGCCCGGATCGACGGATCCGCGGCCTGGCAAGCCTGCTCGTCCGGGCAGCGTCGTTGGGCCGCACCGTGGGCTACGTGCCGCACGGCCCGCTCTGGGAGCGCGAGGCAGTCGATGCGGACGCGGTCCTGCGGACGCTGGTCGACGGCCTCCGGGCCGAGGGGCGGCGCCATCGGGCGATCGTGGTCAAGATCGACCCCCGGTCGGTCACGCCTGACGACGGCGCCCGGATCGCGCGGCGGCTGGGTGACCTCGGCCTGCGGACGGCGCGTCACGACCTCCAGGCGCCGCGGACGGCGATCCTGGACCTGCTCGACGGCGCCGATGCCCTGTGGAAGACGTGGGACCCCGCGGCACGGAACCAGGCCCGCCGTGCGGAGCGCGAGGGCGTCGAGGTCGTCGTCCACCGCGACCCCGATGCCGCGGCAGTCGCCGCCTTTCACGGCATCCTCCGCGCGACGGGTGAGCGAGGCGGGTTCCGGATCCAGACGGCCGGGCATTTCGAGCGCCTGGCCGCGGCGCTGGCACCGGACGGAGGGTGGTACCTCGCCGTCGCGTCGCACGAGGGTCGTCCGATCTCGGGAGCGGTGTTCCTGCGGGTCGGCGACCGGTCCTTCTATCTCTACGGCGCCTCGCTCCGGGACCCGGAATACCGGACCAGGTACGGGTCCAACGCCGTCATGGCCGATGGCATGCGGACCCTCGCCGAGACGGGCGTGAGGACGCTCGACCTGTGGGGTGTCGCGGACCCGGACGATCCCGACGCCGACCCGGCGTGGTCGGGCTTCAGCGCGTTCAAGCGCCAGTTCGGCGGCGCACCCATCCGGCACCCGGGGACCTTCGACATCGTCGTGAGCCGGTTCTGGGACACCGTGCGGTCGGTCCGCGAGGGTGTGAAGGCCCGGTCGGCGCGCCCGAAGACGGCGGGTCGGGGATGAGCATCGAGGCCCGGATCGCCGCCGTCGAACCCGTCGAGGGCCGGCCGCTGGCCGAGCTGCAGGCGCGGCTCACGGGAGTGGCGCCCGCGGACGGCGCTGCGCTCGTCGTGCGCGGGCTCAGCGAGGACTCGCGTACTGTGCGGCCCGGCACGCTGTTCGTCGCCGTCCCCGGGTTCCACGTGGACGGGCACGAGCACGTGGCGGGTGCCGCGGCGGCGGGTGCCGTGGCAGCGATCGTCGAACGTCCAGTGCCGGGTGTCGCCATCCCGCAGCTGGTCGTGGCCTCGTCGCGGGTCGCGCTCGCCTGCGCCGCCGCGTGGTGGGCGGGTGACCCGTCACGGCATCTTGGGGTCGTCGGCATCACGGGCACGGACGGCAAGACCACCACGTCGTATCTCGCGGTCGCGGCGCTGGAGGCCGCCGGCGTGTCGACCGGGCTCATCGGCACTGTGGAGACGAAGGTGGGCGACGAGCGCGAGCGCCACGAGGCGCACGTGACCACGCCGGGCGCGCCGGAACTGCAGGCAACCCTGGCGGCGATGCGCGAGGCTGGCAATGCGGCCGCCGTCATCGAGACCACCTCCCATGCCCTGGCGCTGGAGCGCGTGGCCTGGATCGCCTACGACATCGCGATCTTCACCAACCTGACCCACGAGCACCTGGACCTCCACGGCACCTTCGAGCGCTACCGGGATGCCAAGCTGCGCCTGTTCACGGCCCTCGCCGCCGGCCCTGCGAACCCGGCCAAGACCATCGGGGGCCGCGCATGGCCCAAGACTGCCGTCGTCAACCGGGACGATCCCTCCGCGAGGGCCTTCGAGGCCGCCGCGCGCGCCGCAGGCGCCGTCGTCATCGCCTATGGGACGGCGCGGTCCGCGGCCGTCCGCGCAACGGCGGTAGAGGAGGACGCGCACCACCTGAGGATCCGCTTCGAGGCGCCCTCCGGCCCGGGTTCGCTGGCCCTCCGCCTGGCGGGCCGCTTCAACGTCCACAACGCGCTGGCCGTGGTGGCGCTCGGTGAGGCACTGGGTCTTGACGCCGCGGCCGTCCGCGCCGGGCTCGAGAGCGTCCGCAGCGTGCCGGGCCGGATGCAGCGCATCGACGCCGGCCAGCCCTTCGGCGTGATCGTCGACTACGCTCACTCGCCGGCGTCCCTCCAGGTGGTCCTGGACCTGCTGGGGCCCGTGGCCGCGGCCCAGGGCGGGTCGCTCATCGCCGTCTTCGGTTCCGGAGGCGAGCGAGACACGGCGAAGCGCGCGGTGATGGGCCGGATCGCGGGGGAGCGCTGCCGGGTCGTCATCGCCACGGACGAGGACCCACGCGGCGAGGATCCCGACGCCATTCTCGAGGCGATCGTCGGTGGTGCCGAGGCCGCGGGTCTCCGGCGGGGCGAGGACGTCCTCGCGATCGCGGACCGCCGCATGGCGATCGCTGCCGCCCTGGATCGCGCCCGTCCCGGGGACCTGGTCCTGCTCGCCGGCAAGGGCCACGAGCCCACGATCCTCTACGCGGACCACGCGCTGCCCTGGGACGAGGCCGCGGTCGCGCGCGAGACCCTCGCGGCGATGGGCTTCACCGGCGGCTGACGGGCGGGACGAACCCGGCGGACGCGGATCCACGCCACCACCCGCCGCCGGAACCACGCGCGCGGCACGCGGTAGACTCCGGCCCATGGTCCCCGATCAGGTCGTCCGCGATCCCGAGGTCCCGCTGGCTGTGGCCCGAGCCGCATCCCCGGGCGGGCGGCGCGGTGCGCGTCGGGCCGCGGGCGCCGCGCACGCCGCGGAGGCCACGGACGCAGATCTCGCGCAGGCCGTCATCCCGGTCCCCAGGCAGAAGGCCATGGACCCCGAGGCACTTCGCCGACATCTGCTCTCGGCTGTCGCGAAGCAGCACCCCCAGGCGGACCTCGAGATCGTCAACCGTGCGTTCGACTTCGCGCTGGAGGCGCACAGCAGCCAGATCCGCGCGTCCGGGGATCCGTACGTCACGCACCCCATCGCGTCCGCGCAGATCCTCGCGGAGCTCGGGATCGACCCCGTGGCCGTCTCCGCCGCGCTGCTCCACGACGTCCCCGAGGACACCGATTACGGCCTTTCCGATGTCGAGGAGCGGTTCGGACCCGAGGTCGCCCACCTGGTGGACGGCGTCACGAAGCTGTCCAAGTTCAGCACCCACAGTCACGAGCAGCAGCAGGCCGAGAACATCCGGAAGATGTTCCTCGCGATGGCCGACGACATCCGCGTCGTGCTCATCAAGCTCGCCGACCGGCTCCACAACATGCGCACCCTGGGCGCCCTGAGGACCGACAAGCAGCAGCGCATCGCCCGCCAGACGATGGAGATCTACGCCCCGCTCGCCGAGCGGCTCGGGATCTGGCAGATCAAGTGGGAGCTGGAGGACCTGTCGTTCAAGGCGCTCGAGCCCGAGGCCTACCGGGACCTGGCGAAGTTGCTGGACACCCGCCGGACGGGCCGCGAGACCTACATCGACCGCTCGATCGACGAGCTGAAGCCCCGCCTCGCCGACGCCGGCATCGAGGCGGAGCTCCAGGGCCGCCCGAAGCACATCTACAGCATCTGGAAGAAGATGCAGCGCAAGGCCGCGGAATTCGGCGAGATCTACGACGTCTACGCCGTCCGCCTCCTGGTCCACGAGATCCGGGACTGCTACGCCGCACTGGGCATCGTGCACGCGCTCTGGCGCCCCATTCCCGGCCAGTTCGACGACTACATCGCCGTCCCCAAGAACAACCTCTACCAGTCGCTCCACACTGCGGTCATGGCGATCGACGGCAAGCCGCTCGAGATCCAGATTCGCACGCACGCGATGCACCAGGTGTCGGAGGTGGGGATCGCGGCCCACTGGCGGTACAAGGAGGGCTCCAAGGCCGAGCGGGACTACGACGCGAAGCTCGCCTGGCTGCGCCAGCTCATGGAGTGGCAGCGGGACGTCAGCGAGTCGGACGCGACGGAATTCGTCGAGGGCATCAAGCTCGACATCTTCCAGGATCAGGTCTTCGTGTTCACGCCCCGCGGCGACGTCAAGGACCTGCCGGCCGGATCCACGCCGCTGGACTTCGCCTACCGCATCCACACGGACATCGGCCACCGAACCATCGGTGCCAAGGTCAACAACCGCCTGGTGCCGCTGGACTACCGGCTCAAGAACGGGGACATCGTCGAGATCGTCACCACCAAGGGCGAGCACGGTCCGTCGCGCGACTGGATGAACCTGGTCCGCACCTCCCATGCCCGCGAGAAGATCCGCCAGTGGTTCAAGAAGAAGGACCGCGCCGAGAACATCATCCACGGGCGCGAGTCCCTGGAGCGGGAGCTGCGGCGTCTCGCCCGGACCAGCCTGCAGGCCATCGGGCATGACAAGCTGGTCGACGTCACGAGGATGTACCAGCACGAGACGCTGGACGACTTCCTCGCCGCCGTGGGCTACGGCGCCATCTCGGCCCAGCAGGTGGTCATGCGCCTGGGCGTCCTCGACGACGGCCACATCACGCTCCCCACCGTCGCCCCGCCCCAGCCCGCCCGGACCGGTGGAGTCCGCGTCAAGGGGGTGGGGGATCTCCTGGTCCGGTTCGCGAGGTGCTGCCACCCGATCCCGGGCGACCCGATCTCCGGGTTCATCACCCGCGGCAAGGGGATCACCGTCCACCTCCGCTCCTGTCCGACGGTCATCAACGAGCGCGAGGTCACCCGCCTGATCGACGTGGAATGGGAAGCGGCGCTCGCCCAGACCTACCCGATCGCGATTCGCGTCGAGGCGTACGACCGGACCGGGCTCCTGTCCGACATCACCCAGATCATGGCCGAGAACAAGGTCAACATCCTGGCGGCCAACGTCGGCGTGAACCCGGATCACACGGCGGTCGTGACGATGACGCTCCAGGTGGCGTCCGTGGCGCAGCTGGCCAAAGTGATGAGTCGCGTGGAGCAGCTGAAGGACGTCCTCAGCGTCCAGCGCGACTGAGATGGACCGCCGGACGGGCGTTGTCTGGGTCAGGCGGCCTGGCGCGCTGTGGCCACGGCCGGGATGCGCCTCAGCCACCGGAACGCGACGAGGCTCAGGAGCGCGCACGCGACCCCGCCGACGACCAGCGATACGTCCACCCCGAAGCGGGACGCGATCCAGCTCATCAGCAGGCCGCCGATCGGCGCGGAGCCGACGAACACCGTCGTATAGACGCTCATCACGCGGCCCCTGAGCTCGTCCGGCACCGCGAGCTGGATGACCGTGTTGGCCGTGGCCGCCATCGCGATCGCCCCGAAGCCCATGACTCCCATCGCCAGGAGCGCCAGCGGGAAGACGTGCACCGCGGCGGCGGCGATCTGGGCCAACCCCAACAGGAGCGCGCCACGGGCGATCAACGCAGGCGACGGGCGCCCGGAGAACGCGATCGACAGGGCCGCGATCAGGGACCCGATCCCCGACGCTGCCATGAGAAACCCGAAGCCCGCGGCGTCGGTGCGGAGCACGTCCCGCGCGAGCGCCGGGATGATCACGCTGAAGTTCATGCCGAACAGGCACACCAGCCCCACGATGACCGTCGCCAGCAGGACGAGATCCGTCTGCCGTACGTAGCGGATGCCCTCGGCGAGGGTGTGCCCCGCCTCCCGTACCGTGTGCGGGCGGTTGAGCGCGGGCGGCGAATCCAGCTCCTGGTCGCGCATGAGCCCGTAGCCCACGATCACGGCGATGAAGCTCATCCCGTTGAGCAGGAACGCGACGGAGACGCCGAAGGCTGCGATGGCGAGGCCCGCGATCGCGGGACCCGCGATCCTGGCCCCGTTGAAGACCGCGGAGTTGAGCGCCACCGCGTTGGACAGGTCCTCCCGCCCTACCATCTCCACGACGAACGACTGGCGCGTGGGCATGTCCACGGCGTTCGTGATCCCCAGCAACGCGGCGAGCACCAGGATGTGCCACACGTCCACGACGCCCGCGGCCGTGAGCCCGAACAGGATGAACGCCAGCGCCATCTGGACGACCTGCGTCGTGATCAGCGTGGGGCGCTTCGGCAGCGCGTCCGCGATCAGCCCGCCGAACAGCCCGAGGACCATCACCGGCAGGAACTGCACCGCGGCCGTCAGGCCGAGCATGAATGGGTCCCCGGTGATCTCCAGGACGAGCCAGGCCTGGCCGACCTGCTGCATCCAGGTCCCGATCAGCGAGATCAGCTGGCCGGTGAAGAACAGCCGGTAGTTGCGGTGGGCGAAGGCTCGCGACCCGTTGGCCAGGACGCTCACCTCGTGTCGGAGCGCTGGTGCCCCGGCTCCCGGCCGGCGTCCAGGTCGGCGAGGTGTCCCGCGAGGTGGGCACGCCGCTCCACCGCCTCGGCGAGCATCGCCTCCAGCCGCGCGATCTTGCCCTCGAGCGTGGCAGCCTGGCGGCCCGCCCGGTCCAGCGCGTCGAGCACGAGCGATCTCCGCTCTGTCGCATCGCGGGTCTCCCGAAACCGGCCGCGGTTGCGGGCGCGGATCTGCTCGTCCTCCAGCAACTGCCGGATCTCGGACAGCGAGAAGCCCGCGTCGTCGCGGAGCCCGCGGATGAACCGGAGGCGATCGAGGTCATCCGCGTCGTAGAGGCGGTAGTCACCGCCGGAGCGCCCCGCGGGGGCGAGGAGGCCGATCTCCTCGTAGTAGCGGATGGCCCGGGGCGTCAGTCCAGTCTCCGCGGACACCTCCTGGATGCGCAGCAGGGCGGTGGAGGTGGCGTCGGAAACGGCGCGATCAAGGTGGCTCACGCACCGATGGTATCGAACCTTATCGTTTGCGTAAACGTTATGGTTCGAGCGTCAAGTCTGCCCGGGATCCAAGCGTGGCGACGGCCACCGTAGTCACGCCCTGCATCAGGCGGACGCCGGCAGCCCTGGGGCCGGGCACGGCGGCCTGCCGTCAGCGGCAACGCCCGCGGGCACGCCCGGCCGCAGGCTTCCGTCAGCGAGCCAGGGCACGACTGGTGGGCAGCACGGGATCGGCCACTGAGCGGCACCGGGCAGCGCGGGAACCGGCACCGGACCCGGCCCACGAGGACCGTCGGGTAGCCACGACCGGAACCGTACACTCCACCGTGAGCCCCTCCAGCGCTGGTGCCTCGACAACACCGACAGCGTGATGGATGGGGCTCACCTCCTTCCAGTCGGACCAGCACAGACGTTGGGATGCCTACGCCACCTGGCCGTCGGATCGCCAGGAACGGACTTCCGTGCGACAATCAACGCCTTCGCGGCCCCTCGTCGCGATGCGCCGCGTGGTCGACCCTCCTCTTCGAACGGACCGTGCGTCACCGCTGTCCCTGTTCGGGGAGCGAAGGAGGCCCTCATGGCCACCGGAACCATCAAGCGCATCGTGGCCGACCGCGGCTTCGGATTCATCGCCGCCGAGGATGAGAAGGAGTACTTCTTCCATCGCGGCGGTCTCGACGCAACGCTCGAGTTCGACCGTCTGGTCGGCGGCGAGAAGGTCGAGTTCGACGTCGAGGCGAGCCCGAAGGGCCCTCGCGCAAATCGCGTCCGCGCCGCCTGAGAGACCGACCGGCGCCCGTCTCTCCGACGGGCGCCGCGTCAACCCGACCGGGTTCCGCGCCCGCCAGGCGCCCACCGGCCGAAGCCCACGAGGAACCCGCATGACCCGGTCGGCATTCGTGTCCACCTATCCGCCCCGGCACTGCGGCATCGCCGCCTTCACCCAGCAGCTGGCGACTGCGGTCGGTGGCCGCGAGATCGTGGCCTTGCACGCCTCAGACCTCCCGTCGCCCTACCCGCTCGAGGTGCACCACCGCCTCCGGGTCACCGAGCCCGAGGAGTTCCCGCGCACGGCCGCCTCGTTGCGCGGCTGCGCGGATGTCGTCTCCATCCAGCACGCGTTCGGGATCTGGGGACCCGACGATACCGCGGTGCTCGAGTTCTCCGGCGCCCTGGAGGTCCCGGCCGTCGCCACGCTCCACAACGTGCCCGCCTCGCCTACCGCGGAGGAGCACCGCATCATCGCGGGCCTCACCTCGAACGTTGCCGGCACCGTCGCCCTGTCGAACGCAGCAGCCGCGCTCCTCGTCGACCTCTACGGCGTTGAACCCGCAGGTGTCACGGTGATCCCGCACGGGATCCCGGACCTGCCGCTGGTCGCGGCCGAGACCATCAAGCCCGCCGTCGGCATGGGCGGCCGGGACGTCCTGCTGAGCTTCGGCCTGCTGGCTCCCGGCAAGGGGATCGAGCTGGCTCTCGAGGCGCTGCCGGCCATCATCGCGAGGCGGCCCGCGACGACCTACGTCGTGCTGGGCACCACGAACCCGAACCTGGCGCCGGAGGCCGCGGAGGCCTACCGTGCCGCGCTGGTCGCGCGGGCGGACAGGCTCGGCGTCGGGGCGAACGTCCAGTTCATCGACCGCTTCGTCGGCCGGGTGGAGCTCACCCGCTGGCTCGAGGCGGCCGACGTGATCGTGGCGCCGTACGTGGACCCCGGCAAGAGCGCGTCAGGCACGCTGCCCTATGCCCTTGCCGCCGGCCGGCCGGTCGTTGCCACCGCATTCGCCCATGCGCAGGAGTTGCTCGCGGACGGACGCGGTGTCCTCGTCCCGCACGGGGATCCGGCCGCCCTGGCCGCCGAGATCGCTGGACTGATGGAGGACACGGAGCGACGCCTGACGATGGGCCGCCTGGCCCACGAGTACAGCCGTTCGATGACCTGGTGGCAGGTGGGTGCGAGCCACCGCGAGCTGCTGCTGCGGGTCGCATCCGCGCCGGTGCCCCGCCGCGACACGCGTCGTCCGCCCGTGCGCCTCGCCTGACCGCGGTCTCGCCGCCGACCCTCCGCGGCCCCCGTTCCGGCTCTAGACTTCGTTGCGATGCCGACCTTCCGCGCCCCCCGGGGCACCCGAGACCTCCTCCCTGACGAGCGCGCCGTCTTCGACCGGCTCGGACGGACCGCCGCGGACCTGACCGCCCGCTACGGCTACCGGCCGATCGAGACGCCCCTGTTCGAGCATACGGCCGTGTTCGAGCGCGGCATCGGCGAGGTCACCGACGTCGTGGAGAAGGAGCTGTTCCGACTCGTCCCACGGACCGAGGAGTCCGAGTCGTGGGCGCTGCGCCCGGAGCCCACCGCGGGTATCGTCCGGGCCTTCGTCCAGCACGGGATGCAGACGTGGCCGCAGCCGGTGAAGCTGACCACGACCGGGCCGATGTTCCGCTACGACCGCCCGCAGGCCGGCCGCTACCGCCAGTTCTGGCAGTTCGACGTGGAGGCCATCGGGGATCCGGGTCCCGCCATCGACGCCGAGATCATCGAGCTCGGCCACCGGTTCTTCACGGAGGTTGGCGTCGGGGGCGTGGAAGTCCTGGTCAACTCGATCGGGGACCCGGCGTGCCGCCCGGCGTACCTCGCCGGCTTGACGGACTACTACCGGAGCCATGCCTCCGCGCTGCCGCCCACGGAACTGGACCGCCTCGAGCGGAACGCCCTGCGGCTGCTGGACTCCAAGGACCCCGCGATGACGGAGGTCAACATCCGGGCGCCGCGGATCACGGATCACCTGTGCGAGGCCTGCGCCGCGCACTTCGAGGCCGTCAAGGCGCACCTCCGGGCGCTGGACGTCCCGTTCCGGGTGGAGCCGGGTCTTGTCCGTGGCCTGGACTACTACACCCGCACCGCCTTCGAGTTCTACGTGGCCGGGCGCGAGGGCCAGCAGCAGGCCCTGGGCGGCGGGGGCCGGTACGACGGCCTCGTGGCGCTCCTGGGCGGCCGGCCCACCCCGGGCATCGGGTTCGGCCTGGGGCTGGACCGGGTGGCACTGGTGCTGGCCGAGCAGGGGGTTCCGGCGCCTGCCGAAACCGGCCTGCTGGCCGTGGTGGTGGGTGCGGACCCCGACGATACGATCTCCCGCCTGCGGGTGGCCACGGAGCTCCGGGCGGCACGCCTGCGGGTCCGGGCGGATCTCGGGAGGCGCAAGCTGGGACGGCAGCTGGAGGCCGCCGGCAGGGATGGCGCCCATTTTGCGGTCATCCTGGGCGATGAGCTCGAGGCCGGGCAGGTGGGCCTGCGGGACCTGCTCGCGGGCACCCAGCGGTTGGTCGCGGTCGGCAACCTGGCCCGGGAGCTCGCCCGCGCGGAGGCAGGCCACAGGCACGGCTGACGCCCGCCCAACGCCGTCAGCCGTGCGCCGGCGCCTCGTGGATCGCCTGGGCCGCCCTGATCCCGGACTCCAGGGCTCCCTGGATCCACGCGTGGTAGAGCGAGCAGTGCTCGCCCGCGAAGTGGAATCGTCCTTCCGGCCGCACGATGTCGGCTTGGAGCTGGGTCTGCTGTTCGGGCGCAAACATGGCGAACGCCCCGCGCGCCCACCGGTCGCTGTACCAGGCGTGGGACGCGCCCGCCTCGTAGACCTCGCGGATCCCGGGGTGAATGCGCTCGACGTCGTCCAGGGCCTCCTCCAGGCGCGTCTCCTCGTCCATGGCGCCCCACTGGAGCGCGTCCTGGCCCCAGGTGTAGCTGGCGAGGAGCACGCCGCGTCGGGTCGAGGGATCGGGGGTCGGGTAGTTCATCCGGCGGATCGGCAGCTCGGTCACCGACCCGCCGCCGAGGATCCCGTCGTCGGACTCCCACACGCGTTCCCGGACCTGGAACAGGATCTTGGTCGAGGCGTGGTAGTTGAGCTGGCGGATCGCCCGTTGCTTGCCGGAGGAGAACGGCGTCATGACCTCGATGGTCCGCAGGACCGAGAACGGGACGCTGATCACGGCGAAGTCCGCGCGCTCGGCGTAGTGACCGGCCTCGGTCTTGTAGTGGACGGTGACGCCGTCGGGGTCCTGGTCCAGCGCGAACACGTTGGCACCGAACCGGATCTCGCCCGCGAGCTGCGCGTAGAACGCGTTGGGCAGGGCGTCCATGCCGCCCGCGATCTCCTGCATGTCGAGGTAGGCGCCGCCGAGGTCCTCGCGCAGGATCTCGACCAGCGAGTTGTGCATGTCGGATTCGAGGAAGTTGAGGACCGTGAAGGCCTCGATGGCGCCGCGCGACCAGCCTCGCGACCGCAGGAACTCGAACAGCGAGAAACCGTCGTACTCGGCCACGATCTGGTCCCACGCGGCCGGACCGTCGTGCTCGACTGACGTCCGCAGGTCGCCGATCGTCGCCTCCCAGAGCGCGTCGGGCGTTCGCCCCCGCTCGTTGTCCGCCAGCTCGAAGGGGAGCCTTGCCGGATCGGCATCCACCTCCGCCTTCGTCATCCGCTGGCCGCCCAGGTGCACCAGCGCCTTCGGGTTGCCCATCATGAACGGGCGCATCGGCAGGGCGAAGAGGTTGCAATAGCGGAGGGTGAGATCGTGGGCGCGTGGGATCCGCATCCCGCCTGCCTCTGCGTACAGCCCTGGCGCGAACGGCGCCCGGAGGGTGTAGATCCGGCCACCGACGCGGTGCTGGGCCTCGAGGACCGTGACGTCGTGGCCCTGGCGCTTGAGTTCGAAGGCTGCCACGAGCCCCGCCAGTCCGGCGCCGATCACGAGCACTCGTCTTCGGGCGCCGGCCCTGGGGTCGAGGCCCTCGTCGGCTGTCTCCAGCAGCTCCGGGTCGACCGGCGTCGTGACCGGCGGCACGTCGTCGGGCGCCGTCGCGGAGGCCGCGAACAGGCCCAGGTCGTCGGTCATCCGTGTTCCTCTGCCTCGGGCAGCTCGTTGCGCATCCCGGTGTGGATCGCGAACGCGTTCTTCACGGCCGCGGCCAGCGCCCCCTCGATCCAGCGGCGCCCGTGCTGGTCGCAGGCGTCGTTCGCGAACCAGATCCGGTCCACGGGCCGCACGACGTCGTCGTAGAAGCGGCTGGTCATCTCGTGGGGCCGGAAGAGGGGGCCGATGCCCCCGGCGTGCCGGTCGAGGGCCCAGTCGTGCGAGATCCCGAACTCGAACGTCGCCGCGGCCTCCGGGTGGATCTTGGCGAGGTCCTGGAGCGCCTCGGCGATCCGCAGCCGCTCGTCCAGCATGCTGTAGGCCATGCTGTCCTGCTCCCACGCATAGGATGCGATCAGCACGCCCTTGGAGGTGGACGGGTCCTGCCCGGCCGGCGTGTAGACCACGTTCCGGATCGCGAGGTCGGTCACCGTCACGCCGTGGCTGATCGCGTAGTCGTCGGTCCACCACCGGCGGCTGAACTGCATGAAGATCTTGTGCGCGCGGCCGTAGTAGACGTTCCGGATAGCGAACCACTTCTCCGCGTCCAGGCCCGTGATCTCCATGTGGCGCAGCAGGACGAAGGGGACGGTGACGATGCACTCGTCGGCCTCGACGACGCCCTCGTGGCCCACCGCGTCCCGGTGGCGGACGGTGACTCCGTCCGGGCGCTGGTCGATGGCGTGGACCTCCGCGCCAAGCCGGGTGTCGTCCAGCAGGGCGGGGGAGAAGGCGTTGGCCAGGCTGTCCGCCCCGTCGTTGATGAACTCGAGGTCTCCGAAGACGTCCTCGTGCCAGTGGGTGAACCACTCCACCAGGGAGAAGTGGAAGCGGCCCTCAAGGTTGAACAGCGGCCCCATGAGCCACAGCGCCTGCTCGCTGACGCCGCGCTCCATGAGGAACCCGAGGAGCGAGTAGTGGTCGTACCGGGCCACGATCTTCGCCCAGCCGCCGGGCTCCGCCGCGAGGTCGATCAGGGGCTGCATGGCGCCGCGCAGGATGGCCGCTGGTGCGCGTCCGCGCTCGCCCTCCGGGAGGTCGAAGCCGACATTCGCGGCCTTGAAGGTGCTACGGCGCTGGAGATGGCCGTTGAGGTGGATGAACGTGTCCTCGTCCTCCATGCCGAAGGGCGTGGTGGAGAGACCGAACCGCTCGTGGATCAGGTGCTGGCCCAGGACGTGCTGGCGCGGGAAGCGCATGGCGCCGAACTCCCCGTACATCTTCCCGGCGAAGCCACGGTACGTGTAGATCCTGCCGCCGAGGCGGTTGCGCGCCTCCAGGATGGTGATCCTGTGGCCGGCTTGCTTGAGCAGCAGGCCGGCGGTGAGCCCGGCGATGCCGGCACCCACGATGACGATATGGCGGGACGCCGGGGTTCGCCCCGGGAGGCCGTCGCGGAGGACGCCCAGGAGGTCGATGCGAGTTGCCATCGAGACACGGTAACGGAGCGGTGCAAGACCCCTTGCGCTCCCGGCTTCGCCCGCCCGCAACTGCCGGTGGCATACGATAAGGAACCAGATGCACCCGCAGTCCGGAGACCTTGATTCCCGTGCCCGCCGAACACGCCTCGCTCGCCACCCCGTATCGCAGCCATACCTGTGGGGCGCTGCGCACGGGCAACGCCGGCGGGAACGCGAAGCTGGCCGGATGGGTCCATCGACGCCGTGACTACGGCAAGCTGATCTTCATCGACCTGCGGGACCGCCACGGGATCACCCAGGTCGTGATCGATGCCGCCGACGCCCCCGAGGCGCACGAGATCGCCAGTCGCTGCCGATCGGAGTTCGTGATCGCCGTCGAGGGCGTGGTCGAGCGGCGCCAGCCCGGCACCGAGAACGCGAAGCTCGAGACGGGCGCCGTGGAACTCCAGGCGCGCAAGGTCACGATCCTCGGCGAATCGAAGACCCCGCCGTTCTACGTGAACGACCCGGACGCGACCATCGACGAGAGCCTGCGCCTCAAGTACCGCTACCTCGACATTCGCCGGGAGGCCATGCAGCGCCGCCTGCTCCTCCGCGGCCGCATGGTCCAGGCGATCAGGGAGGTCCACCACGACAACGGGTTCGTGGAGGTGGAGACTCCCAACCTGATCAAGAGCACGCCCGAAGGCGCGCGGGACTTCATCGTTCCCTCGCGGCTCCAGCCCGGCACCGTCTACGCCCTGCCCCAGAGCCCCCAGCAGCTCAAGCAGCTGCTCATGGTCGCGGGCATCGATCGCTATTTCCAGATCGCCCGCTGCTTCCGGGACGAGGACCTTCGCGGCGACCGGCAGCCCGAGTTCACCCAGCTCGACCTCGAGATGAGCTTCGTGGACGAGGCCAGCGTGATGGCGTTCATCGAGCACATGGTCATCGAGGTCACTCGGGCCACGGCACCGGAGCGGCCCATCCGCCAGATCCCGTTCCCGGTCTTCACCTACGAGGATGCCCTGGAGCGCTACGGCTCCGACAAGCCGGACCTGCGGTTCGCGATGGAGCTGTTCGACCTGGCACCGGCCCTGCTGGCTGCGGACGGCACGCCGGCCTCCGGGTTCCGTGTGTTCGACGAGTCGCTGGCGGCCGGGAACCGCGTGAAGGGTGTCGCGGCGCCGGGCATGGGCGGCGCCACGCGGCGCGAGATCGACGAGCTGACGGAGCTTGCGAAGCGCTTCGGCGCCCGGGGTCTCGTCCACCTCTCCGTCCAGCCGGGCGGCGACCTGCACGGGCCGATCGCGAAGTTCCTCTCCGCCGGCACGCAGGCCGCCCTCCGTGAGCTGGCCGGCGCCGGCGACGGCGACCTGATCCTCGTTGTCGCGGACGACTCCGACACGACCAACGACGTCCTCGGCCGCCTCCGCGTGGAGCTCGGCGCCCGCCTGGGTCTCGCGGACCCGGACGAGCTCGCCTACTGCTGGGTCCACCGCTTCCCGATGTACAAGTGGGACGCCGAGTCCAGCCGCTGGGATGCGACGCACAACCCGTTCAGCGGCGTGATCCCCGAGGACGAGGTCCTGCTGACGACCACATCCGGCGACCTGGATGTCCGGACCCCGGGCGACCCGGCCGGCAGGGCCCGCGCGATGCAGTACGACGTGGCCCTCAACGGCTGGGAGCTGGGTGGCGGCTCGGTCCGGATCTGGGATCCGAAGCTGCTGGCGCGGAGCTTCAACCTGCAGGGCTACACCCTGGAGCAGATGAGGGAGCGTTTCGGCGCGATCCTCGAGGCCTTCGAGTACGGCGCGCCGCCGCATGGCGGGATCGCGCTCGGCGTGGACCGCTGGGCCGCCCTGCTGAGCTACCAGACGAACATCCGCGAGGTGATGGCCTTCCCGAAGACCCAGTCCGGCTCGGACCTGATGCTCGAGGCCCCGTCGGCGCCCGAGGAGGGCCAGTACGCGGAGCTCGGACTCCGGTTCGTCGGGGTCGCCGGCAAGTCCGGCTGACCGGCGGCAGACGTCTTCTTCCTGGCGCTGGGCGTGCTGTCGCAGTCGGTTGGCTACCTGTTCATCCAGGCGTTCCTGCCGAAGCTGCCCGCGGTGATCACGTCGATCCTGCTGCTTGTCCAGCCGGTGACGACCCTCCTGCTCGGGGCTATCCTGCTCGCTGAGGCCCCGTCGCCCTGGCAGTTGGGCGGGGTGGCCTTGGTGCTCGGCGGGATGGCGCTCGCCTCGGGGGCGCTCGCCTGGATCGGCGAGGCGCTGGTGTCAGGCCCGGGCAGGACGGCCGCCGCTTGACGACCTGTCGCGGGTAGCCGCCTACGGTGCCGGCGGGGGCGCGATCGCCGCCAGCATCGCGACGGTCGCCTCCGCCACCTGGCGCTGCTGCTCCGCGCGCCCGATCGCTGCCTGTGGGTCGTTTGGCTGGCCGGTGTACCAGCCCATCTGCTCATGGTTGCCGCCCACGATCGGCACGAAGACAGCGTCGGGCGGGAGCGCCGCCCTGGCCTCCGGGCCGGACATCCGCGCGGCGCCAGCATCCAGCGTCCCGAATACGGACACGACCCGCAGGTCAAGACCGGAGAGGTCCGTCGCCGCATAGGAAGCCCAGAACGCCAGCCCGGTCACGCGGTCCGAGTGATCGGAGACGTACTGCGCCGCCATCGAGCCGCCGAGCGAGTGCCCGGCCAGCGCCCACGCGCCCACCTCCGGGTGCGCCGCGATCACCGCGTCCGCCGCGCTGATCCCGAAGACCGCGAGGTTGAACGGCATCGGCGTGATCACCACGAGGTACCCTCGCCCGGCGATCGCCTGGGCCAGCGGCCCGTACGCGGCTGCGGGCACCTTCCCGCCCGGGTAGACGACGAGTCCGATGTCGTAGGCATCGTCGGCCGGGGCCCACTCCAGGCGTCCGTCGACCTCGGAGGATGCGACCCCGGGCGTGGAGGCGAGGGAGGCGCCGGCCTCCGGCAGGAGCAGCTGCGGCTGCGCATACCAGAGCCACCCGCCGGTCGCCAGGACGACCAGGAGGACGATGGCCAGGCCGACGGTCCGCCGGCGCGGACGATGGACGCGGGGCATGCGGGCGCCCTCAGGAGGCGGGGTCGGAACGGGCGAGACGGGCCGGCCCCGGGTCGGGCACGTCGTCCGGATCGTCCGCGGAGGCCACGCCCCACTCGAATGCGTGGGCGTCGGCGGGCTCCGGCGGGCCGTCGTACGGCGGCAGGTCGGCGCGGGAGAAGGAGATGTCGCGGGTGACACCCGGATCGCCTGTGTCGATGGAGCGCACGGGCACGCCGGCTGCCGCCAGGTCCTCCATCAGCTCGTCAGGCATCCGATCCGAGGCCAGAGCGCGGAACGTCTCCAGGTGCGTCACGGGCAGCAACACCGGGAAGCCGGGTTCGCCGCCGAAGGCCGGCCGAAGCGCGGTGCGGCGATCCACCCCGTGGGCGGCGATCAGGGTCGTCACGGTCTCCGCGTCCACCCAGGCGAGGCGCGCGGGCAACACGAGGACGGCGTCCGTCTCGGCCACCAGGCGCAGCGCCGCGTCGACGCCATTGACGATCTGGCCCACCGTCCCCAGCTCGGACGCCACCGGGTCCACCAGCGTGACCTCGGCGTTCGCCAGCGCGGCGCCCACGGCTCCGTCGGGGTCGAAGGAGCAGACGACGATCGGGGTGGCTCCGCCGGCCCACGCGACGCTCGCCAGGCGCCGGACGGCCGGGGTGCCGTCCGCGTCGGCCAGGGCGGAGGTCGGGAACGCGGCCAGGATCACGGCGGCGACGGTCATGGGATCTCCTTCGTGCTCGGCGGGAGTGTAGCGTCGTCGTCCCCCGGACCCTTGCCGCGGGCGGCGGGCTCCGGCGGCCCGAAGTTGCCGCATGTGCGACACTTCCGGGCCCATGAGTGACTCCCCCGGCTCCGCCGTGCCCAGCGCCCAGCCTGACCGCGCCGTCCGCGACGACCTGCGGAATGTGGCTATCGTCGCCCACGTCGACCACGGCAAGACCACGCTGGTGGACGCGCTGCTCCGCCAGACCGGGGCGTTCCGGGCCAACCAGGCGGTCGTGGACCGGGTGATGGACTCCGGCGACCTCGAGCGCGAGAAGGGCATCACGATCCTCGCCAAGCAGACCACGATCGATGTCGGCGGCGTCCGGCTGAACATCGTGGACACCCCCGGGCACGCGGACTTCGGCGGCGAGGTCGAGCGCAGCCTGCTGATGGTGGACAGCGTCCTGCTGCTGGTCGATGCGGCCGAGGGCCCGCTCCCGCAGACCCGCTACGTCCTGCAGAAGGCCATGGCCCGCCGCCTGCCGGTCGTCGTGGCCCTGAACAAGATCGACCGTTCGGACGCACGTGCCGCAGAGGTCCTCGACGACGTCTACGAGCTGTTCATGGATCTTGGCGCGGACGAGCACCAGATCGAGTTCCCGGTGGTCTACACCAACGCCAAGCTCGGCACGGCGACCCGCGACCTCGCCGTCCCCGGGACGGACCTGCGTCCGCTCCTGCAGCTCCTGGTGGAGGTGACGCCCGCCCCGGCGTTCGAGCCCGGCCACCCCCTCCAGCTGCTGGTCACCAACCTGTCCGCCAACGAGTACGTCGGCCGGATGGCCGTGGGCCGGATCCGGAACGGCACGATCCGTGTCGGCCAGCGCATCACGGTCGTGCGTGAGGAGGCGGACGACACGGCGGGCACGATCGAGCCGGGTCGGACGGTCACCCTCACCGGGACGGTGACCAGCCTTCAGACCGCGCACGGGATGGAGCGTGTCGACATCTCGGAGGCGGGCCCGGGCGAGATCGTGTCCGTGGCGGGCCTCCCGGAGGTCACGATCGGCGACACGATCACGGAGCCCGGCGACCCGCGCCCGTTGCCGCGCCTCGACGTGGACGCACCGACGCTGAGCATGACGTTCGGCGTGAACACCTCACCCCTCGGCGGCCGGGACGGCAAGTACGTCACGTCGCGCCAGATCAAGGCCCGCCTCGAGCGAGAGGTCCTGGGCAACGTCTCCATCGAGGTCTACCCGACCGAGTCCGGCGACACGTTCGAGGTCCGCGGCCGCGGCGAGCTCCAGCTGGCGGTCCTGATCGAGCAGATGCGGCGCGAAGGTTACGAGATGACCGTCAGCCGTCCGGAGGTCATCCTCCGGACGATCGACGGCGACGTCCACGAGCCGTACGAGCGGGTCACGATCGACATCCCGCCCGAATACATCGGCGTCGTCCAGCAGGCCCTTGCGGGCCGGAAGGGCCGCCTGGAGCAGATGACCACCGACACGGACGGCCGGGTCCGGATGGAGTTCGTCCTGCCCGTGCGCGGCCTCATCGGCTATCGCGGGCAGCTGCTCACGGACACCCGGGGCACGGCGCTCCTCCACCAGATCGGCGAGGGTTACGGCCCGTGGGCCGGCGAGGTGACCCACCGCACGAACGGCGTCCTCGTGAGCGACAGGAGCGGCACCTCCAACGCCTACGGGTTGTTCAACCTCCAGGACCGGTCGGAGCTGCTGATCGGCTCAGGCGTGGAGGTCTACGAGGGGATGATCGTGGGCGAGAACGCGCGGTCCGGGGACATGGACGTCAACGCGACGAAAGAGAAGAAGCTGACCAACATCCGGACGCACTCTCACGACGAGTCGCTGCGCCTCACGCCGCCGCGGCCGCTGACCCTCGAGAGCGCGATCGAGTTCATCGGGGCGGACGAGCTGGTCGAGGTAACGCCGACCTCGATCCGCCTGCGCAAGCGCCTGCTCGCCAAGCACGAGCGCGAGCGCGAGCGCGGCCGCGCCTACGACCTGTCCCGGGTCGAACCCGAGGCATAAGGCCCGCGCGGGGCGGGATCCCGGCTCGCGGCGGTGCTGCTGATGGATGGCGTCTGGGTGATCTGGGTCGTCTTGGCGATGGCCCGGGGTCGCCGGGTGTCACAGGGCTGACGGGCGGCCGCCGCCCTCCCGCCGCGACGGCCGCCGAGCCGTCGGGCGCCGCATCGGGCGCCCGTGGTTGGCGGGACTACAATCCGCGGACGATGCCGATCTACCTCGACCACGCCGCCACGACGCCGGTCCGCCCCGAGGTCCTGGAAGCGATGCTCCCGTACCTTGGCGGCGTCTTCGGCAACCCCTCGTCAGCGCATGTCTTCGGGCGCCGGGCCCGGGAGGCCATCGATGACGCCCACGAGCGCCTGGCCCGCGTCATCGGCGCCGAAGCCCGTGAGATCGCCTTCACCAGCGGCGGCACCGAGGCCGACAACCTTGCCCTCAAGGGCGCCGCGTGGGCCGGCAAGGCGAAGGGCCACCGGATCGTCACCACGCCCGTGGAGCATCATGCCGTGGGTCACACGCTGGCCTACCTCGAGAAGTTCGGCTTCGAGGTCGTGCTGGTCCCGGTGGACCGGTACGGCCGGGTGGACCCCGCCGACGTGGACCAGGCGATCACGGACAAGACGATCCTGGTCTCGGTCATGCTGGCGAACAACGAGGTCGGGACGGTCCTGCCGATCCGCGAGATCGCGGAGGTCGTGCGGGCCCACCGCGGGATCCTGTTCCACGTGGACGCGGTGCAGGCCGCGGCGTGGATGGACCTGGACGTCAACGCGCTCGGAGCCGACCTCGTGGCGCTGGCGGCCCACAAGGTGGAGGGTCCGAAGGGGACCGGCGCACTCTGGATCCGGCGCGGCACCCACATCCTGCCCCAGCAGCACGGCGGGTCGCAGGAGCGGCATCGTCGGGCAGGGACCGAGAACGTGGCTGGTGCGGTCGGCATGGCCGCCGCGTTCGAGCTGGCGGCCGCGGAGCGCAGCGCCACGGTGCCGCGCGTAGCGGGCCTCCGGGACCGCCTGGCCGCGGCCGTCATGGCCGTCCCGGAGGTGGAGCTCACCGGACACCCGGTCGAGCGCCTGCCGCACATCCTGTCGGTGGTCGTGCCGGGGGTCGACGGCGGGTCGGTGACGCTGGCGCTGGACCTGGCGGGGATCGCCGCCTCCACGGGGTCCGCCTGTGCCAGCGGCTCGACCGAGATCAGCCACGTGCTAGCGGCGATGGGCTTCCCGGTCGACGAGGCCCGCGGCGCCCTGCGCCTCAGCCTGGGCCGTACGACCACGGACGCGGAGATCGACGAGGTCGTCCGCGTCGTGCCCGAGGTGATCGCGCGCCTGGTTGCGGCCGGACCGGCGACCTCGCCCGCTCCCGCCCCGGCACCCGTGTCCGCCACGGCGTCTGCGGGGTGAGCCGGATCCTGGTCGCCATGTCCGGCGGCGTGGACAGCTCCGTTGCGGCCGCGCTCCTGTACGAGCAGGGGCACGAGGTCGTCGGGATCTGGATGCGCCTCCACGAGGTGGCGGACAGCTACTCCGAGTTCCGGAAGAGCTGCTGCTCTGCCGATGCGGCCGATGACGCGCGGCGGGTGGCCGCCAAGCTGGGCATCCCGTTCTACGTCATGAACCTGGAGCCCGAGTTCGCCGCGGGCGTCATCGAGCCGTTCATCGCCGACTACCTCGGCGGCCGGACGCCCAGCCCGTGCGTGGACTGCAACAGTTTCGTCAAGTTCGGGGCGCTCCTGGACCGGGCGCGGCACCTGTACGAGTGCGAGTCCGTTGCGACCGGACACTACGCCCGCCGTGAGGTCGTGGAGACGCCGGCGGGGCCGCGCGCCCGCCTCATGCGAGCCGCCGACGAGGCGAAGGACCAGACGTACTTCCTCTACGGCCTGCGCCAGGACCAGCTGTGGCACAGCCGGTTCCCGCTGGGCGACCTGACCAAGCCAGAGGTCCGGGACGTCGCCCGCGGGCTGGGCCTGGTCACGGCCGACAAGCCCGAGAGCCAGGAGATCTGCTTCGTCCCCGGCGGCGACTACCGCGAGGAGCTGCGCGGGCGCGGGGGATGGTCGCCGGAGCCTGGGCCCGTGCTGGACACGGACGGGCGCCGGGTGGGGGAGCACGCGGGCGCGGCCGGGTTCACGGTCGGGCAGCGCAAGGGCCTGGGCGTGGCGCTCGGGGAGCCGCGGTTCGTCGCCCGGATCGACCCGGCGGCGAACCTCATCGTGCTGGGCCGCAGGGAGGACCTCGAGACCCGCGAGGTGCCGCTCCGGGCGACCAGCTTCATCGCCGGGGAGCCGCCGGAGCGATCCGGCGACGGCGCGTTCCGGGCGAGGGTCCGCATCCGTCACCGTGCCCCGCTGGTGGACGCCAGCGTGCGGCCGGCCGGTGACGACCGCTGGATCGTGGCGACGGACGCGCCGGTCTGGGCGATCGCACCAGGACAGGCCTGCGTCCTCTACGACGGCGAGACCTGCCTGGGCGGCGGCCGGATCGCGAGCGCGCCCGCTGGGTCGGACGAGGCGTCGCGGACGGGCGGTACGGCCGTCGAACCGGCGGCGGCGGGAGCGGGCGCATGACGATCGAGCCCGGGCTGCCGATCGCGCTGCTGGTGGGCCTGGTCCACACCGCGCTGTACGTGCTGGTGCGCGGGAACGCGGGCGGCCGCCTGCCACTGACCTACGGGGCGGCCGTCCTGGGGGCCTGGGCGGGCGCCGGGATCGGCGGCAGGCTGGGCATGGACTGGCTGGCGATCGGCGACTTTGCGCTGATCCCGGCCTCGGCCCTTGCCTGGCTCGGAATCGGTATCGTGGCGATCCTGGCGACGCTGGGGCCGCAATCGGAGAAGGCGGGCTGAACGATGCGTGACGAACACCCTGCGGAGGAGCGACCGGTGGAGGAGCGAGCGGCGGCCGAGCGACCGGCGATCACACCGATCGCCGGCCCCCGACCGCTGGGCGGTCTTGCGGACCTGGCGCAGCTGCTGGGCGGCGAGAGCCCGCGTTCGCGCAGGTTCCTGGGCGGCCTCGCGATCGGAGCCCTCGTCGGGGCCGTGCTGGCCGGCGGCTCGCTGCTGCGGCGGCGCAACCGCGGCGATCGAGGCTGACGGGTTTCTGCCGGACCCGCGGCCCCCGCGATTGCAGCCCGGCCTGAACGCGGGCTCTCGCTGCCGGCGCTCGGGACGGCGACCGGTCCCCGTTCGCTACCATGGACACGATGTCCACAGCGAACCCGCCCGACCGCCCCATCCCGTACCTGACCGCCGCCCAGATCCGCGCGCGCTTCATCGACTTCTTCGCGCAGCGGGGTCACACGGTGGTTCCCAGCGCGAGCCTCGTGCCGGCCGGGGATCAGACGCTCCTGTTCACGAACTCCGGCATGGTCCAGTTCAAGGACGCTCTCACCGGGGTCGAGAAGCGCGACTACGTCCGGGCCGTGGACTACCAGCGGTGCCTGCGCGTCGCGGGCAAGCACAACGACTTCGAGGAGGTCGGTCGGACGCCGCGGCATCACACCCTGTTCGAGATGCTCGGCAACTGGAGCTTCGGCGACTACTTCAAGCGTGAGGCGATCCACTGGGCCTGGCAGTTCCTCACGGTGGACCTGGGGATCCCGGGAGACCGGCTGGCCGCCACGGTCTACTCCACGGACGACCTGGCCCACGGCGTGTGGAAGGACGAGATCGGCCTGCCGCCGGAGCGCCTGGTCCGCTGGGGCGACTTCCCGGCCGGCGACGAGAAGAACTGGTGGCGCATGGCCGATGTCGGCCCGTGCGGCCCCTGCTCGGAGCTGCACTACGACCGCGGCGCCCACCTGTCCGAAGGCCCCGATTGCGTCCCCGACCACTCCGAGCACTGTCCCCGCTGGCTCGAGGTCTGGAACCTGGTGTTCATGGAGTTCGAGCTCCACGCGGACCGCAGCCTGACCCCCCTGCCGGCCCCGGGCGTGGACACCGGGATGGGCCTCGAGCGCATCGCCAGCGTCGTCCAGGGCGTGACCAGCAACTACGACACCGACCTGTTCGCCCCGATCCACGCCCGCATGCGCGAGCTCCTGGGCCACGACCCCGATGGCTTCGAGGCGGAGCGCTTCAGCTACCAGGTCATCGCGGACCACACGCGCGCGGTCACGTTCCTCGTCGCGGACGGCGTGCTGCCGGGCAACGAGGGTCGCGGCTACGTCCTCCGCCGGATCATGCGCCGCGCGATCCGTCACGGGCGGCTGCTGGGCCGCACGGCGCCATTCCTGGGCGAGACCACGAAGGTCGTCATCGACACCATGTCGGCCGCCTTTCCGCACCTCGCCGAGCGCCGGGACGAGATCCTCGGTGTCATCGAGCGCGAGGAGCGCCAGTTCAGCCGGACCCTCGAGGCCGGGGTCGGGCATCTCGAGGAGGCGCTCATCCCGCTGACGTCCGCGGAACGCGCTGTCGGCCGCCAGGCGGAGACGCTGCCCGCGGATGCGCCCGTGCTGCCGGGCGCCGTCGCATTCCGCCTCCATGACACCTACGGGTTCCCGATCGACCTGACCGTGGAGCTGGCGGCCGAGTACGGCGTGCGGACGGACCTGGCGGGCTTCGAGGATGGCCTGGCCGAGCAGCGCGAGCGCAGCCGGAGCCACACGAAGACCGGCCAGGCCGAGGCCGCGCTGGCTGCCTCCCGGTATGCCGAGATCCTCGGCCGGACCGGCGCCACGGAGTTCCTGGGCTACGAGACGATGGCTGCCGAGGCGCGGGTGGTCACGATCCTGCGGGACGGGGTGGAGTACGAGACCCTCGAGGCCGTTGCGGAGGTCGAGCTGCGGGCGGGCGCCGGCGCGCCGGCGGAGATCGTCCTGGACCGGACACCCTTCTACGCGGAGAGCGGCGGCCAGGTGGCGGATACCGGCGTCATCCGGGCCGCAGACGGGACCGTCGTGTTCGAGGTCTCGGACGTCCAGCGCGTGGCCGGTACCCACGCCGCGGGCCTCACCGTGCACCGCGGCACGCTCCGCGGGCGGATCCGCCGGGGCGACGCGCTGCGCGCCGAGGTGGACGCCGAGCGGCGCGCACACACGATGCGCAACCACACGGGCACGCACCTGCTCCACCGCGCGCTGCGTAACGTGGTGGGGGAGCGGGCGCGCCAGGCGGGTTCCCTCGTGCACCCGGACTACCTGCGGTTCGACTTCCCGTTCGACCGCGGCCTCACCGAGGACGAGAAGCTGGCCATCGAGCGCGAGGTGCGCCGCGTCGTCCGCGAGGACCGTCCGGTGGGTGTGGAGTGGATGACGATGGCCGAGGCGCAGGGCGCCGGCGCCGACGCGTTCTTCGATGAGAAATACGGCGAGCGCGTCCGGACGATCCGCGTCGAGGGCTTCAGCCACGAGCTGTGCGGCGGCACCCACTGCCGCGCCTCCGGCCAGATCGGCAACTTCGTGATCACCGGTGAGCGGAGCATCGGTTCCGGCGTGCGCCGCATCGAGGCCGTCACCGGCGCCGCCGCCGATCGGCTGATGGAGGAGCGGTTCGCCATGCTGGCGCGTGCCGCGGCCACGGTCGGCGCCCGCGGCCCCGAGGCGCTCGAGGAGCGGCTCGCCTCGCTCCAGGAGGAGCTGCGGGAGGCGAAGCGCCGGCTGAGGACGGGCGCGGCTCCGGGCGGTCGACCCAAGCCTGCCGACCTTGCCGCGGGAGCCGAGGAGATCGCGCCCGGAGTGGCCTTCGTGGGGGCAGTCCTGGATCTCGAGTCCATGGACCTCCTCAAGGGCCTTGCCCGGGATGTGCGAGGCGTGCTCCGCAGCGGCGTCATCGCGCTCGGGCTGGACGCGGACGAGCCACAGCTGTTCGTGACCGTCAGCGAGGACCTCGTGGCGCGCGGCCTGACGGCCGGGGCCCTGGTCCAGGCTGCGGTGCCGGTGATCGACGGCCGGGGCGGGGGGCGGCCGGAGATGGCCCAGGGCAGGGGCTCCCGCCGGGAAGGGCTCGCGGACGCGATCGCGGCCGTGCGGGCTGCCGCCGCTGCCGCTGCTGCCGGGATCGCCGCCTCGTGACCTGCCGCGTCGGCGCCGCAGTCAGGGCCGCCTAGATGGCCTTCCTCCGCCGCCTCTGGAGTCGTGACGAGGAGCCCGTGCCGGCGGCGTGCACGGCGCTGGACGTCGGCACGGAGTTCGCCAAGGCCCTCGTGTTCGAGATCGACGACCTGGGCAAGGGCACCGTCCGTGGTGTGGGCCGGAAGCGCCAGGGCCTCTCCCACATGCAGTCCGGGACCGTGGCGGACATCGCGGCCGTGGTGGACAACTGCGCGGTGGCACTCCAGGAAGCCGAGGAGATGGCGGGCTTCCGCCCGACCCAGGTCGTCATCGGCATCGCGGGCGAGCTGGTCAAGGGGTTCACCACCACGCTCACCCAGGAGCGCAGGAAGCCGGGCGTGCCGATCAACGACGCGGAGCTGGTCAAGCTCATCGACAGCGTCCAGAAGACGGCCCTGCAGGAGGCGGAGCGGTCCATCACGTGGGAGACGGGCCTCCCGCACGTGGACGTGCGCCTGGTGCACAGCGCCATCGTCGGCGCGTCCATCGACGGCTACGGTCTCACCAATCCCGTCGGCTTCCAGGGGCGGCACGTCAAGATCGGCATCTTCAACGCGTTCGCGCCGCTCGTGCATCTCGGCGCGCTCCAGTCCGTGGCAAGCCAGCTGGACCTGGAGCTCCTGGAGATCGTGGCTGAGCCGTACGCGGTGGCCCGGGTGCTGGGCGCGGAGCACGTCCGCCAGGCCGGCGCCATGTTCATCGATGTAGGCGGTGGCACCACGGACGTCGCGCTCGTGCGCCAGGGCGGGATCGAGGGGACCAGGATGTTCGCGCTGGGCGGCCGTGCCTTCACGAAGTCCATCGCGGACCACCTGGATCTCCCGTTCCCGCGCGCCGAGGCGATCAAGGTGGACTACGCCCGCGGCCTGGACGTCGAACACAGGGCCGAGGTGGCGGCCATCGTCCGCGACGACGTGAGCGTGTGGGCCACCGGTGTGGAGCTGGTGATGGAGGAGATGGCTGCCGGCGAGATGCTTCCGGCGCGGATCTACCTGTGCGGGGGCGGGTCGCGCCTGCCGGAGATCCGCGAGGCCATCGCGGGGGAGCGATTCTGGAAGCAGCTCCCGTTCGCGCGCCCGCCGGAGGTTCTCATCATGGCGCCCGACCAGGTCGAGTCCATCCGCGACGCCACGGACCTCCTGGTGGACCAGCAGGACGTGACCCCGCTCGGCCTGGCGTACCAGGCCATCGAGCTCCAGACCTCGGAAGACCCCCTCGACGCCGCCCTCCGGCGGGTCCTGCGGGTCATGAAGGTCTAGGGGCGACTGGCTCCCGCCGCCCATGGTCACCATCGTCTACCTCGACGCCGACGACGAGATCACCTCGGCGGCCACCCGGATCCGGACGGCGGCTGCGCCGCGCGTCGGCCTGGTGCTGCCGTTCGGCTCGCGAGTCGCCACCTCGCGGATCAACTTCCGGCTGCTCGCGCGTGAGGCCCAGGCCAACGGACGCCGCCTGGACATCGTGGCGCCGGACGCCTCCGCCCGAGCCCTGGCCGCGTCTGCGGGACTCCCGGTCTTCGCCTCGGTGGGCGAATACGAGGCCGCGATCGATACCGGTGAACAGTCCGCCGGGACCCCCGCAGCGCCGGAAGCAGGCGCCCGTCCCCGCGCTCCCGTCCTCGCGCTCGATCCGGAGCAGCCGTCGGAACTCGACGAGGTCGTCTCGCCCAGCCGTCAGCCGGTCCTCGCCCGTCCGCGGCGTCGCGGCCCCGGCCCCGGTGCCATCGCGGCGCTCCTGATCCTGGGCCTCGCAGTCGCCGTGAGCGCCACCGCCGCCATCGTCGTGCTGCCGTCGGCGGAGATCACCGTCACCCCTCGCATCGAGCCGGTGGGCCCGATCTCCATCACGGTCACTGCGGATCCCGCGGCCACCGCGGTGGATCCCGAGGCGCGCGTGATCCCGGCGCAGACGCTGGAGATCCCGGTGGAGGCCACGGGCGAGTTCCCGGCCACCGGCAGACGGGTGGAGGAGATCAAGGCGCAGGGCGCGGTTCGCTGGACGAACTGCGACAACTCGTCCTCGTACACGATCCCGAAGGGGACGCAGGTGCGGACCGCGAACGGCGTCGCATTCTCGATCGACGAGCAGGTGTTCCTGCCGGTCGCGCCCTTCCCCGGAGGAGTGCTCGAGTGCCAGACGAGCGAGGTCTCCGTCACGGCCTCGAAGGCCGGTCCCGCCGGCAACGTGGACGCCGGCGCGATCCGGGTCATCCCGGCCTCATACAACCGCAACCTGATCAAGGTGACGAACGCCGCACCGACGACCGGCGGCAAGCGCACCGAGTTCCCGAAGATCGTCCAGAAGGACGTGGACGCGGCGCTGGCGGCGCTCAAGGCCGACATCGCGGCCCAGTTCGCGATCGAGGTCGAGAACCCGGATCGCGTGCCGTCGGGCGCCACGCTCTTCCCGGAGACCGCCGTTGCCGGTGAGCCCGCTCCCACCGCGGATCCCACGACGCTCGTGGGCCAGGAGGTCAAGACGTTCACCCTGGGCATGACCGCCACCGGCACCGTCCTGGCGGTGGATGCGAGTCCCGTGGAAGCCATCGCGCGGGCGCGGCTGACCGAGGCGATCAAGCCCGGCTACGAGGTGGTGGAGGGGTCGATCCGGATCGAGGTCGGCGAGGGGGCGGTCGCGGAGGGACTCGTCGACTTTCCCGTGACCGGCTCGGCGCGCCAGCTCCGGCCGCTGGACGCGGCAGCGCTCGAGCGCGAGATCCTGGGCCTTGCGAAGGCCGATGCCCAAGCCGCCCTGGCGCTCTACGGCGATGTGGCGATCACGTTGTGGCCGGGGTGGGTCACGTCGGTCCCGACGCTTGACCAGCGGGTGACGGTGTCGCTGGCGGCGCCCGTGGACGTCACCCCGGCACCCACCCCGAGACCCACCCCGGAGCCCACGAAGAGCCTCGAGCCCGGGGCCTTCGGGGACACCACCGGGGGCGAGCCGGTACCATCGGGCTGATGCTGACCCACGTCCCCGTGGCCGCCGTCGCGCCGCTGCCCGCCGCGGTCCGCCCGTGACCGGCCGCCTGCTCGGCGTCGACCTGGGCGCCAGGAGGATCGGGCTCGCCGTCGCCGATGCCGGGATCGGGATCGCCCGCCCGCTGTCGACGGTGAACCGTGCCGCCACCCTCGAGGCCGACGCTGAGGCGATCGGTCGGGTCTGCCGAGAGCAGGGCGTCATCGAGCTCGTGATCGGGCTGCCGGTGGAGGCGAGCGGCGTGGAGGGCGACATGGCCGCGGGAGCCCGCGCCTGGGCGACGGCCATGGGCGAGCGCCTGAGATTGCCGGTTTCCATGCGGGACGAGCGTCTCTCGTCGTTCGTGGCCGAGGGCCGCCTGGGCCGCATGCCGCGCGGGCGATCCGGCGGGCCGCCGTCGCGGACGCAACGCAATGCCTTTCGGGCGCGAATCGATCGCGAGGCTGCAAGCGTCATCCTCCAGGACGAGCTGGACGCGCGCCGTTTCCCGGTGCCGTCGGCCGAGGAGAACGCAGCGCGGGTAACCGCCGACGATCGGCAGGAGGATCGATGAGCGTGCGAGGCGGCTGGGGCCCCCGCGAGCCGATGGCGGGCCCCGCGGCCGCATCCGGGCGGAGGAAGAACGGCTACCAGAGGACGGGCCGCTACGGTCGCGGGCCCGGCGACCAGCGGCGTTTCGAGGGCTACGGTAACAGCGGTGGCGGTCTGGGCGGTCTCCTGAGGTTCGTCGTCTTCCTCGTGATCCTCGCGGTGGTCGTCCTGGTCGTGATGGCCACGGTGGCCCGCCCGCTCGTCCGCATGGTCGTGGTGCCCTGGGCGGAGGAGAACCCCGGGGCCCTCCGCATCGGGTTCGTGGAGGACCTCGTCCGGGAGGACCTGGGCGCCGAGTTGACCGAGCCCGCCAGCAGCCACGCGACTGGCGTGCAGTTCGTCGTGGACAGCGGCGACACGCCCGTCACGCTGGCACCGCGCCTCGAGGAGGCGGGGATCATCACCAGCCGGCGGGCCTTCCTGTTCGAGGCGCGGATGAGCGATCTCGGCGCCAAGCTCAACGCGGGGCGGTTCTCCCTGGCCCTGAACCTGACACCGGCAGAAGTCGTGGACGGTCTCGTCAACAACCGCGTCGAGATCCGCACCGTGAGCGTGACGTTCCGCGAGGGCCTGCGCCTGGAGCAACTCACGGCCAAGCTCGCCACGCTCACGGACACCGCGGTGGACCCTGCCGCCTTCCTTGCCCTCGTCACCAGGCCCACCGACGTCCTCCTGGCCGACTATCCGTGGCTCCTGGACGAGAACATCCGTCCGAAGGGCGCGTCTCTCGAGGGCTTCCTCTATCCGGCCACCTATCCGCTCCGGGTCGACGTGCTCGAGCCGACCGACGCCGAGGACCTCGTGCGCATGATGCTGGACGCTTTCCATGATCGCGTCGGGGCCGAGCGACTGGCCGTCCCGGCGGCACGGAAGCTCACCTTCTACCAGGTCCTGACGCTTGCCTCCATCGTGGAGCGCGAAGCCGTCCTCGACGATGAACGGCCGCTGATCGCCGGCGTGTACCAGAACCGCATCGATCGCAAGCCGAGCGTCAAGCACGGCCTGCTCCAGGCGGATCCCACGGTCATCTACGCCGTCGATACCGTCAACCTTGGCGCCTACGGCCCGGACTGGGTCCGGTACAAGTTCTGGACCGTTCCCAAGGGCGGCTCACTGCGAGACCAGCCGCTGCCGGACGCGCTCGCCGGGTACAACTCGTACCGGGTGCGCGGCCTGCCGCCCGGACCGATCGCCACGCCCAGCCTCGCCTCGATCGATGCGGCACTGGCGCCGGATACGAAGGGCGCCTTCACGTACTTCGTGGCCATACCGGATGGCAAGGGCGCGCACGACTTCTCGAAGTCGCTGGCCGAGCACGAGAAGAAGCTCCGGCAGTACGGGTACTAGTGCGTGGTCGTCCCCGCCCGGGCCCTCCCCGCCCCCGCGGACTTCGCGTCGCCACCAGACGCCCCGACGCGGAGCGGCTGGCTGGAGGCGGACCGCCACCACCGCCCGGCACGCCTGGCCCGGTTGCGGGTGCGCATGGCTGGAGAGGACGTTGACGCGTACTTCGGCGTGAAGCGTGAGCACATGCGCTGGCTGACCGGGTTCACCCTTGCCGATGGCGAGGAGAAGGTCGCGGGCCACTCCGGCCAGCTCCTGGTGGGGGCGGATCGGGTGGTGCTGGTCACCGACTCCCGCTACACCGTGCAGGCCCGACGCGAGGCCCCGGGCGTGGTCGTCGACGAGATCGGCTACGACCTCGCCGCCGCCTGGCCGCGGCTCCTGGCTGCGGCAGGTGCCCGGCGCGTGGCCGTGGAGGCCGCCGCGGTCTCGCACGCGCTCTGGGAGCGGCTCGCCGCCGCCGCGCCGGACGTGGATCTCGTCCCCGTGGACGGCTGGATCGAGGCGATGCGGGCGGAGAAGACGCCTGACGAGATCGAGCGGATCGGGGCGGCGTGTGCGGTTGCCGACCGGGCGCTCGCCGCGCTCCTGCCGGAGATCCGGGCCGGCGTGACGGAGCACAACCTCGCACTCCGGCTCGAATGGCTCATCCGGACCGCTGGAGCGGAGGCACTCGCCTTCGACGTGGTCTGCCTCGCCGGCCCCGAGGCGGCCTTGCCGCACGGCGCGCCCGGCGACCGCCCGGTCCTAGAAGGCGCGGTGCTGCTGTTCGACTTCGGTGCCCAGGTCGAGGGCTACCGGAGCGACATGACGCGGACCCTGTTCGTCGGCGAACCGGCCGAGCGGGACCTGCGCGTGTACGACCTGGTGCTCCGCTCGCAGCGGGCAGTCATCGATGCGCTGGATGCGCGGATCCGCGCCGGCGGCCTCCCGAGCGGCCGCGAGCTCGACGCCGTCGCGCGCGGCGTGATCGAGCAGGCGGGGACATGGCCGGCGTACGGCCACGGCCTGGGCCACGGCATCGGCCTGGCCACGCACGAAGAGCCCCGACTCTCCCGCACCGCCCCGGAGACGCCGCTGCCGAGCCCAACCGTGTTCTCGGTGGAGCCCGGCATCTACCTCGATGGAGAGACCGGTGTCCGCATCGAGGACCTGGTCCACCTCGATGCGGCTCGCGGCAAGGTCGAGCTGCTGACGCGCTTTCCGCGCGACGTCATCGCCCTGGAGGCCTGACATGGCAGGAGTGCGGCCGGTCGGCATGCTGCTGGTAGTGGCCGTCCTTGGCGGCTGCGGGCTTGGGCCGGGCTCGGTGACGGCGCCCGAGGGGCCCGGGAGCTGCGCCAACATGCCCGAGGGGGCGTGCCAGGAGCAGATCGACCGGGCCGCCGCCCGACCTCCCGGCGTCACCAACGTTGACGCTGCGTGCACGGTGCGCGCGTGCGATCGGAAGGGCGGCGCGGGGACGGTGGTGGTCACCCTGGCGAACGGCGCGACGGTCGAGGAGACCTTCGCCTACACCGGCGATCCGGCACCCATCCCGGTGCCCGCCTGCGCCGGGATGGCGCTCGACGTCTGCCGCAGCCTCGCGACCTCGACGGTGGACGGCCTCCCGCCCACGAAGGCGATCAGGGCGATCTCCATCGCGTGCACGGCGTCGTCCTGCACTCAGGACCGGGGCGAGGCTGACGTGCGGGTCCGGTTCGGCGACGGAAGCGAGTTCCAGACGAACAGCGGCTGGGCGGGCGCAACGCCCTGAGGTGCCTCGGGGCGGTCCGGATGCGGGGCGGAGGCGGCGGCTCTGGTAGCATCCCGGCGCACACGCAATCGAACGAGCGCGGGGAGCCGTCACGCCTCCCGACCGCGCACCGACCTACTCCGGAGCACTAGCCAATGATCAGCACCGGCGAGCTGCGCAAGGGCGTCGTCATCGAGCTCGACGGCGATCTTTGGCAGATCCTCGACTACCACCACATCAAGATGGGTCGCGGGTCGGCCCAGGTCCGCATCAAGCTGCGCAACGTCAAGAAGGGCAGCACCGTCGAGAAGTCGTTCCAGGCCGGCGAGCGCTGGCCGCGAGCGCAGATCGACAGCCGGCCGGTGCAGTTCCTGTATCGCGACGGCGACGACCTCCACTTCATGGAGACCGAGTCCTACGAGCAGTTCAGTTTGCGGGCGGAGACGCTCGATGACGTGGTCGGCTTCTTGAAGGAGGGCATGACCCTCGACCGGACGAGCTACCAGGGCGACACGCTCGGCGTCGAGCTTCCGGTGACCGTGGACCTGCTCGTGACCGAGGCGGAACCCGGCTTTGCCGGCGACACGGCTCAGGGCGCGCGCAAGAACGCGACCTTGGAGACCGGGCTCGTGGTGACGGTGCCGCTGTTCGTGAACGAGGGCGACACCCTCCGGATCGACACCCGCACCGGCGAGTACCAGACCCGCCTGTAGCCGCGGGCGAGGATGGGCGGCTCGGTGGCCGGATGAGCGGGAACCCCGAACCGCCGGACGGTCTCCTGCCGGCGTGGGACGCGGTCCCGGAGGACCTCGACGAACCCCGGGTCACGCGTCCGGCCGTACCGGGCGGCACGTCCGGGCTGCGGGTCCGCACGGTCAGCGAGGTGAGCCGCGCGATCCGTGAGCGCGTCCGCTCCGACGAGGGCCTGCGCGACCTCTGGGTGGAGGGTGAGGTGGGCCGGGTGACCGTGTCCACGGCCGGCCACGCGTATTTCACGCTCAAGGACGCCCGTGCCCAGCTCCAGTGCGTCTGGTTCCGTGATGAGCGAGTCCGGTCGCCTTTCCAGCCGCAGACCGGGCTCCAGGTCGTGGCCCACGGGCGGCTGGACCTGTTCGAGCCGCAGGGCGCGCTGCAGCTCTACGTGGAGTCGGTCCAGCCCTCGGGGTTGGGCAACCTGGCCCTCCGGTTCGAGCAGACGAAGGCGCGCCTGGCGGCCGAAGGGCTGTTCGATGCGGCCCGGAAGCGGCCGCTGCCCGTGCGCCCGGGCACGATCGCGGTCGTGACGTCGCCCACCGGGGCCGTCTGGCGCGACGTCTGCACCGTGCTGGCGCGGCGCTGGCCGCTGGCGCGCGTGGTCCTGGTCGCCTGCCAGGTGCAGGGCGAGGGGGCGCCGGCGAGCATCGTCGCCGCGCTGCGCCGGCTGGAGCGCTGGATGGATGAGCAGGGTCCCGCTGGTGCCGCCGCGGCGGCGCCCTCGGTGACGATCCTCGCGCGCGGCGGGGGATCGCTCGAGGACCTCTGGTCGTTCAACGACGAGCGGGTCGTGCGCGCGATCGTCGCGCATCCCGTCCCGGTCGTGTGCGGCGTGGGCCACGAGACGGACGTCACCCTGGCGGACTTCGCCGCTGACGTGCGCGCGGCCACCCCGTCTGCCGCGGCGGAGATCGTGGTCCCGGATCGCGGCGAGGTGGCCGCGACCGTAGACGCGGTGGGCCGCCGGGGAGCCGCCGCCGCCGGGCGCCGGCTGACGGCGGCGCGGCGGGACGTGGAGGCGGAGCGCCGCGCCCTGAACCGGCTGGAGCCACGCGCCAGTCTTGCCGGGCTCCGGGAGCGGGTGGGGCTCCTGCTGGACCGCGGCGCGCGGGCCGTCGGTGACCGGCTGGCGGCCGACGGACGGCGCCTGGAGGTGCTCCGGGCCCGCGCTCCCAGAGTGGTCGAGGCGCGGCTGGTTGCGACCGCTTCCGGCCTCGCTGCCGCATCCGCATCCCTGGCCGCGTTGGGGCCGCAGGCCACACTCGAGCGTGGCTATGCGATCGTGCGCCGGTCTGCCGACGGTGCCATCCTCCGCGACCCGGCCGCCGCGCCCGCCGGTACGACCCTGCTGATCGCCCTCGCGGCGGGCACCCTGGCTGCGACCAGCGAGGGTGGCCCGGACCTGTCCGACGGTGATCGCGCATGACCGGCGACCTGGTGGTCTTCCTCGGGATCGTCGGCCTGGTGGTCGTGATCGGCGTCGTCGTCGGTATGATCGTGGCCGGCCGGATCGACCGGATCATGGCCCCGCGTCCCGTGCCGCGGGACGAGGAGGGGTCCCAGGAGGAGCAGCTGCCGTGACCGACTTCCCGGGACCCAGCTCCGTGACGGAAGCGGACGCGCTCGCCTACGACGACGCGTTCGCTGAGCTGCAGCGGGTCGTGGCGGTGCTGGAGGCGGGCGGTGCCTCGCTGGAGGCGACGATCGCGTTGTACGAGCGCGCGGTGGCGCTCCAGCGGCGATGCGAGCACCTCCTGGCCCAGGCCGAGCTGCGCGTCCAGCAACTGATGGCACGGCCGGACGGAACCCTTGCCATCGTCGACGTCCGGCCGGACGAGACGGTCGAGTAGCAGTGGGCCGGGTGGCGTCGACGGCCCCGGACCTCTCGCCCCGACCATAACGACCTCAGCAGGTCCAAAGGCGTCTGCCAGCCCGTGGCGGCGCGCCTCCTGCGTCGGCTCCACCCAGACGCGGTCGACCCCCAGCCCCCGGATCCGCTCGAACAGCGTGGTCGCGAGCGCCCGGCGATCCTCTGGGTCCGCATCCCGCCACCTGTCCGGCAGATGCTCGAGGTAGCCGCGCACCTTGTCGGGCGAGAACGCCGGGCGCTTGCGGTCCGTGTCCGCGCCAGGCGGAGCCGGTCGGGCTCGTCATCGGCACCCCGGGCATAGGCCGCCGACGCCGCCGCCACGTCGGCTGCCCCCAGCCGGACCCGCTCGAGGATGAACGGCACCAGGGCCTCGTCGTCCTCGCGCGCGTAGGTTTGCCCGGGGATGCGCGTGTGGCGGCCGCGGACGTCGCCGCCCTGGGGGCGGGCGCGGTGAAGGCCTCGCACGCCTCGAGATGGCGGTAGCGGACCTTGTCGCCGATGAGGTGGCGCCCGCAGGCGGCGCCCGCGAGCATCGGCAGGGCGTATGTCGGGCGGGTCTCGGGCCGCCCAGGCGAGCGTCGGCTTCAGATGGGCGCTGTCGGAGGAACTCCGACGCTATTGGTCGGAGGTCGAGCTGGTCGCCGGAAGACCTGATTGGCTCGGCCCCCGCTAACCGGCGGATCGGAAGGTCCGCCACCCAGGTGGGCCACGGTGTGCAGGGTCGGAGCAGGAGGGGACATGCGAGTCTTGGCGTTGGTGGCGGCGGTGCTGATCACGTGGTCAGCGACTGCGGGCCCGACAACGGCCTTATCCCGGTCGGGCGACCTAGTAGACGAAGGCGCTCCCGCGGCGCCCGGATTCCGCAGCTGGATCTCACGCGAGTATCTACGGACGTCGCGACTCCGTCACGATCCATCGTGCTACGATCCGATAGCACATATTGCGGACCGATCCGCCGGGGGCCCGTCAGCGAAGATCGGACAGGCGCATCACCGATTCGTGCGCCCGGTCGTCCCAGCCGGGTCGCCAACCCGAGCAACAGGAGCCAGTGGCCGTGCCGATCCTCGACCGTCTCCAGGACCCCGCGGAGCTTCGCGGCCTGTCGGAGGCGGAGCTGGTCCAGCTTGCGGCCGAAATTCGCGAGACCATCATCCGCACGGTGGCCGTCACGGGCGGCCATCTCGGCTCCTCGCTCGGCGTCGTGGAGATCACGCTGGCCCTGCACCGCCTGCTCGAGTCTCCGAGGGACCACATCGTGTGGGACACCGGCCACCAGGCCTACGCACACAAGCTGCTGACCGGCCGCCTTGACCGGTTCCCCACGCTCCGCCAGATCAACGGGTTGGGAGGCTTCCCGCGCCGCACGGAGTCCACGCACGACGTCATGGACGGAGGCCACGCCGGCACGGGCCTGTCCATCGCGCAGGGGCTGGCCACGGCACGTGACATCCGCCACTCGATGGAGCGGATCGCGGTGGTCGTCGGCGACGCCGCCCTGCTGTCGGGCCTGAGCCTCGAGGCCCTCAACGACATCGGCCACCGCCAGACGCAGCTGCTGATCGTGCTCAACGACAACGAGATGTCGATCAGCCCGTCCGTTGGCGCACTGTCCAAGTACCTCTCGGAGATCAAGCTGTCGCCCGCCTGGCAGCAGGGCAAGACCGCCTACGACACCGTGACCGAGCGGATCCCGGTCGTCGGTCCGCTGGCCGTGGAGCTGTCACGCCGCCTCCGGCAGTCGGTCGTCACCTTCGCCCAGCCGGGGCAGCTGTTCGAGGACCTGGGGATCACCTACGTGGGCGTGATGCCCGGCCACGACCGGTACCTGCTGGAGGAGACCTTCCGCCGTGCGCTCGCCCTCAGCGGGCCGGTGATCGTCCATGTGCGAACGCAGAAGGGCAAGGGCTACAAGCCGGCCGAGAAGGACCAGGTCTCGTTCCACGGTGCCGCCCTGCCGCCGATGGCGCTGGCGCCGGCCGCCGACACGCACGACCGGATCGGCGCCCGCCACGATGCCACCGGCGCCAACGGCGTCAACGGCGACGCGATGACCTCGTCGGCGGCCGGCGGCGCCTCGCTCACCCATTCGCGGGTTGCGGACGAGGGTGCGCCGCCGTCGGCCTCGGTCATGGCGGACCGCCGGTCGCACCCTCAGGCGGTGGACGACGAGGGCACCGCGGTCCCGCACGCCGCCACCCAGCGGAAGGGTGGGGCGAAGCCGACGCCGAACTACACGGCGTTCTTCGCCCATGAGCTGCTGGCGCTCGGCGCCGAGGACCGGAGGATCGTCGCGATCACGGCCGGGATGCCGACGGGCACCGGTCTGGCCGGGTTCCAGGCGGCCTACCCGGACCGGTTCATCGACGTGGGAATCGCCGAGCAGCACGCCGTGACCTTGGCCACGGGCCTCGCGCTGGGCGGGATGCGCCCCGTCGTCGCCCTCTACTCCACGTTCCTCCAGCGGGCGTTCGACCAGACCGTGCACGATGTCTGCCAGAACGACGCCCCGGTGCTGCTCGCGGTGGACCGTGCGGGGCTGGTCGGGGAGGACGGCACCAGCCACCAGGGCATGTTCACGATCCCGGCGCAGCGAATGCTGCCCAACCTCGTGATCGCCAGCCCGAAGGACGAGCAGGAGCTCCGGGCGCTGCTGCGGACAGCGTTCGCGCAGGATCACCCCTTCGCCCTCCACTACCCGCGCGACGCGGGGTTCGGCGTGACGGAACGGACGCCGGAGATCATCCCCGTCGGGCGGGGCGAGGTGCTGCGGGAGGGCCGGGACGTCCTCTTCGTGGCCTTTGGGCCGATCACGATGCGGGCGCTCGAGGTCGCGGAGACCCTGGAGGGTCGCGGCTGGTCCGTGGGCGTGATCAACGCCCGCTACGCCAAGCCGCTCGACCGCCAGCTGATCCTGGACCAGGCCCGCGGCAAGCGGCTGGTCGTCACGTTCGAGGAGAGCGTGGTGACCGGAGGGTTCGGGTCCGGGGTCCTGGAGGCGTTCGAGGAGGCCCGGCTGGCCGACCCGGCCTATCGGGACGTGCCCGTCCGGATCCTGGGGATCCCTGCCGACCGGTTCGTCGACCACGGCGCCGTGGCGGATCTCCGCCGGCTGACCCGCCTCGATGTGCCGGGGTTGACCGCGCAGGTCACCGAGACGCTCGAGCAGCTGGGGTTGCCCGCACCCGCGGCCCAACCAGCCTGAAGCGCCAGGGCCCGGGCGTCCTGGCGAAGCGCCGGGTAAGTCCGGCTGTGCCACGATAGGGGCATGTCGACGGCTTCCGCCAAGCGCATGCGCCTGGACCAGCTCCTCGTGGAGAAGGGACTGGCGAACACGCGCTCGCGCGCCCAGGCCCTGGTCCTGGCCGGCCAGGTGCGGGTGGGGGAGGGCGACGCGGCCCGTCACGACCTGAAGGCCGGGGACCTCGTGAACCGCTCCGCCCCGGTGGCCGTCACGGGCGGTCGGGAGTGGGTGAGCCGGGGTGCCCACAAGCTGATCGCGGCGCTGGACGCGTTCGCCATCGACCCGTCGGGGCTGGTCGCGATGGACGTCGGCGCCTCCACGGGCGGGTTCACGGATGTCCTGCTGGAGCGCGGCGCGGCGCGGGTCTACGCCGTGGACGTCGGGTACGGCCAGCTGGCGGAGAAGCTGCGGCGGGATCCGCGGGTGGTGTCGATGGAGCGGGTCAACGCCCGGACCCTGACGGCGGACATGCTCCCTGAGCCCGTCGACCTGGCTGTCGTCGACGTCTCGTTCATCTCCCTGGGGCTGGTCCTGGCGCCGGTCAGCTCCGTCCTGCGGGACGGGCGAAGCTCGATCGTCGCCCTGGTCAAGCCGCAGTTCGAGGCAGGCCGCGCGGACGCGAAAGGCGGGGTCGTGCGCGAGCCCGACGTGCATCGTCGGGTCCTCGCGGACGCGGTCGGCCGGGCCGCCGAGCTGGGGCTCGGGACGCGGGACGTGATCGCCTCGCCGATCCGGGGGCCGGAGGGCAACCGGGAGTTCCTGGCCTGGATCGCGTCCGGACCGTCGTGCGCCGAGATCGGGGACCGGATCGAGGCTGCGGTGACCGCGGCGTGGGAGGGTGGGGCGTGAGCGTCCGACGGATCGGGTTTGCCTACAACCCGACCAAGGAGCAGGCGCTCGAGCTGCGGGAGCGTGCGGGCGGCTGGTGCCAGATGCGGGGCCTGGATCACTGGGCCGCCCCGGCCGGTGACCTCGAGGCCCACGAGCGGGAGCTGCCGACGACCGACGTGCTCGTCGTCCTGGGCGGCGACGGCACCTTCCTGCGCGCGGCCCAATCCGTGGCGCTGGTCGACGTCCCGATCCTGGGCGTGAACCTGGGCAAGGTGGGCTTCCTGTCCAAGGCCGAGGCGCACGAGCTGGAGGTCGTCCTCGAGAAGCTGGTCGCGGGCCGGTACGCGATCCGGGAACGAATGGCGCTGACCGGCTCGATCCTGCCGGCCGGGCGCCCGTCGGAGGATGCGTTCACGGCGCTCAACGACATCGTGATCGCCCGGGGCTCCCTGGCGCGCGTCGTCCGGGTGGACGT
>CAMTVM010000038.1:0-24811 GCA_947085195.1 uncultured Chloroflexota bacterium | reverse complement strand
GCGCAACGACGGCGGGCTGGTCATCGCCCTCACGAGCCTCGACACAGCCACCGTCGTCAGGATCGAAGGGTTCCTGCCGCAGCCCAGCAGAGGACTCCGCTTCGTTGAGGTCTCCCGTTCGCTCAAGTGGCTGGAAGATCGTGTCGAGAGGCTCGAGAAGGATTGGGCTGCGACCGGATCCTCGGTCGAGTCAGTCGGCGCTGGCATTGACGTCGTGAACAACGGACTCACGCTGCACTTCTATCCAGAGGACCTGCCCAGTGTGGCAGGACCCGTCGATGCGCTCGCCGCGGCACTGAGCGTGCCGATCGCTCCGGTGCACAGGTGGGGCACGATACGTGCACGGATCGGGACTGGTGAGGCAACCCGATGCGGATCGGCAACATGATCAGGCGAGGGTTCCTCACCAGCACCTGGTACTGCACCATGGGCTTCCACATCACGATCGGCACCGATCATCAGTTCCTCACCGCGGGCCACTGCGGCTACTTCACGCCGGACACCTGGTATCACAAAGGACTTCAGCCCCTCAACGGGGGACTCGTGGGAGCAGAGCTCGCCACGCTCTACGCCGACGGGGGCAAAGACATCATGCGTGTGCAGATGGCGAACTCGCAGGCATCCGAGTTGATCTACGGTGTCGGCGGGAACACGCACGTGAACGCCGACTGGGGCGATGCGCAGGTGGGTGAGACACTCTGCAGATCGGGAGCCAGGTCCGACAATATCGACTGCGGCACGCTCGGCGCCCGGTGGACGAGCTGGACCAGTGACACGGCGAATCCCGATTACACGGTGTGGGGCGGCGACATGAACGGCATCTTGCTGGTTGACGGGGACAGTGGAGCTCCCCTCTATCGTGAGTACTGGTGGTCGGGCAACCCCTTCATCACGGCGATTGGCATCATGGACCACGAGGACGGCGGCTTCGCCTGGGTCAAACACGCCATCCAAGCGTGGGGCGGGCACCTCTACGATGGCTCATAGTTCGATGTCACAGGCGAGACGAGTCCGGAACGGCCATGAACGCCGGTGGTCTCGTGGTCGCGGAACTTGGAGAGGACCGATGCCCAGGGCTGCTACCGGTCTCGCACTCGCGATGATCCTGGTCACGGCACCGACGGGATCCGCCAACGCCGGCGAGCCGACGAAGATCGGCATCACCGGGGGCTGGCCGGTGTCGGTCACCCTTGAGGTCGGCCGCAGGTCGATCACGCTGAATGCCCACGAGGGCGGTGGCGTGACGACAGTCGCGCTCGACGGGCCGACCGTGGTCCGGGTGCGGCGCCTCTCGGATTGCGTGCCGCTGGTCCGGTTTGTCGCCCAGCCGGGTCGCACCTACTTCGTCGACTTCGGTGACAACGGCAAGCCACAAGTGGAGGACCACACGAACGACGGCCTGGACGCGGGGCCGGGGTTCGAGCTCCAGAACCGGCTCCATTGCCCCGCGCTGCCGGACAGCTCCACTGGGCCCGTCCCGGCCGACCGTGATGGCGGCCTCATCCTGCTCCTGGCGGCTGTCGCCACGGTCGCGTTCGCGGGAACGCTGCGGCGGGCTACATCTCCTGGGGCACGTAGGCCGGGTCGAGGTAGGTCTCCGGATCGTCCTTGAACTCGAGCAGGCATCCCTTGCCGCAGAACCAGAAGGTCCCGCCGTCGTGCTCGAGCGACAGCTTGGACGTCTCGGTGTCGACGTCCATCCCGCAAACGGGATCCTTGACGATGGCCATCGGGCTGCTCCTCGGGGGGTGCGGCGCCGGCCGGGTGCCGGGCGCGCCGGGTGGATGATGAGGAGAGGCTAGCGCACCGGGCCGCAGGTGACCACGGGACGCCCGCGGCGGGGTAGCATCGGAACCGATGGACCGCCCCGATGTCGCAGACGACCCGCGAGCCTTCCTCCTGGAGGAGCGCGCCCGCCTGCTCGATGAGCTCGAGGAGATCGCGATCCGCGCGCCCGAGCCGATGACCTACGGCTCTCAGGCCGCCGCGGCCAGCCAGGTGTTCGAGCAGCAGCGGGACCTCGCCCTGCGCGAGCACACCCGGACCGCGCTCGCCGCGGTCGATGCGGCGATCGCGCGCCTGGATGCCGGCACGTACGGCTCATGCACGGCGTGCGGGCAAGCGATCACGCCCGAGCGACTCGAGGCCCTGCCCTCCGCCGCCCTGTGCATCGACTGCCAGCGCGCGAAGGGTCGCCGATGAGCGACCCGGGCACCGATCCCGGCGCGCGCCCGGCACTCGTCACCATCGAGGAAATCCGTGCCGCCGCTGCGATCCTGCGCGGGATCACGGTCCGCACGCCGCTCGTCCCGTTCGGCCGGCCGGAGCGCCGCTACTGGCTCAAGGCCGAGTCGCTTCAGCCGATCGGCGCGTTCAAGTTGCGGGGGGCGTACGTCGCGGCGGCCATGCTCAGCGAGGCGGAGCGCGCCCGCGGGCTCATCACCTATTCCTCGGGCAACCATGCGCAGGGGGTCGCGCGGGCGGCGCGCCTGTTCGGCGTTCCGGCGGTGATCGTCATGCCATCGGACGCCCCCGCACTCAAGCGGGCGCGCGTGGAGGCCGACGGCGCCCAGATCGTCATCGTCGGGACGGCGTCCGACGAGCGGAGGCAGGTGGCCGAGGAGTTCGCCGCCGAGCGTGGCCTCGCGATCATCCCGCCCTACGACGACCCGCGAATCGTGGCCGGACAGGGGACGACGGGCCTGGAGATCACCGAGGACATGCCGGACGTGGCTGCCGTCCTGGTCCCGATCGGTGGCGGCGGGCTGGCGGCCGGCGTGTGCGCGGCGATCACGGCGCTGGTCCCCGGCGCGCGGCTGATCGGCGTGGAACCGGAGCTGGCCGCGGACGCGCGCGAGTCGCTGGCACTGGGCCGGATCGTCCGCTGGGAAGCGGATCTCGTCAGCCGCACGATCGCGGACGGCACCCGAACGCAATCGATCGGCCGCCTCAACTTCGCCCACCTCCGCGAGCAGCTCGACGCGGTGATCACCGTGTCCGAGGCGGAGATCGCGGCGGCCGTGCGCCTGGCCGCGGAGGAAGCGCGCCTGGTGGTGGAGCCGTCGGGGGCGCTGCCGATCGCCGCCATGCGGTTCCATGCCGCGGAAGCGGGACTCACGGGTCTCGACGGACCGATCGTCGGCGTGGTCTCGGGCGGGAACGTGGACCCGGACCGCTACCTGGAGTACCTCGAGGCGCCGGTCCCGCCGGAGGGGTAGCGCTGCCGTTCCGCCGGCCCGCCCCCTGGTCTGTGGCTGCGCCGTTCAGCCCGCCGGGCCGCCCCGATCGCCCGTGGCCACGGCGGCTGCCGGCACCTCGGCTGCCGGCACCTCGGCGGCCGAAACCTCGGCTGCCCGGCGGGCCGCCAGCGTCAACTCACGTTCGCGGATCGCGGCCCGCTCCCCCTCCAGCCGCCGGTCCTCGCCCACCGTCCGCCGCTCGTCGTCCCGCATCCAGGCGAGCACCAGGAGGATCACCGCGCCGATGAACACCGCGTCGCCGCCCAGCCACATGATGCTGCCGGCCAGTTGCTGGTCCTCGAGCGGCGTCGGCCCCCACGAACGCGCCTGCGTCACGTAGTGGTTGTACAGCGGCACCGACGACATCGCGATGGCCACCGCGAGGAACGTGTTCTGCGGCATCTGCAGGCCGACGTACAGCACCCGGGCGCCGTGCCGCATCGGCCACGGTGACGGGTCCGGTCCGGCCACCGGCCACCAGAAGAGCAGCGCCGACGACAGGAACAGCCCGTGCTCCAGCCGGTGGAACCACTCGTTCTCCAGCGCCGCCTCGAACAGCGGCGAGAAGTGGCTGCCCCACATGACGCCGGCGAACACGACCCACGCCACCACGGGGAACGCGACGAGCCGCACGACCCGCGCGTGAAGGAACGGGAAGATCCAGCGGCGCCGCGTGCCGGCGGACGAGGCCCGGAGCAGCAGCGTGATCGGCCCCGCGTACATGAGCAGCGGCGGCGCAACCAGCGTCAGGAGCATGTGCTGGACCATGTGGACCGCGAACAGCGTGGTGTCGTACCGCTCCACCCCGGAGTCCAACGCCACCAGGATCGCGAACAGCCCCAGCATCCAGGCGACGGTCCGACGCCGAGGCACCGGGTTCGAGGGATGCGCCCGGTTCACGCGCCCCACGCCATGACGCCACAGCAGCGCGGCCACGATGACGGGCAGCCAGATGAGTGGGTCGCCCTGCCAGCCGAGCAGGAAGACCAGCGCGTCGGGCTCGGGCGGCACCTCCGTCCCGTGCGCCGCGGCGGCGCCCGCAAGGGGGCCGGCGCCAAGCGCCGCGACGACTCCGAACGCCACACCAGCACGCACGAGCCGCCCCGCACGGATCGCGCTCAGCCTCGGATTCACCCCCGTATTGTGGCCCGTTCCGCCCTCCGGCACCGGGGGGCCGTTCGGCAGGGGTCCAGGCGGTCGATTCGGCCCCCACAACGCAGTTCCTCCGGTATAGTGCGCACGTCCGGCGCCCCCGGGTGACGGGTGGCGCGTGTCCCCGGGCGGCAATACCTCAGAGCTGGCCGGGCTCGCCCAGGAGCCGGTCACACCATCCGAGGAACCCGATGTCGATGCCTCCCCGGTCCAGGACCGGGTCCGGTCCGCTCGTTGCCGGTCTGATCACCATTGCCGTCGTGCTGGTCACGGTCGGCGTCCTGGCTGCGGCCGGGATCACCCCGCAGCGTGCCTGGGACAGCTTCTTCCCCGTCGGCGGCGAGACGCCCGTGACGGATCGCGCGATCGCCACCCGGGCCTTGTACGACATCGTGTTCTACATCGCGGTGGTGATCTTCCTGGTCGTCGAGGCCATGATCGTGTTCACGGTGGTGCGCTACCGGCGCAAGCCCGGCGACGACACGCTCCCGCCCCAGATCCACGGCAACAACCTGGTCGAGGTCATCTGGACCGTGATCCCCACCGTGATCGTGCTGGTCCTGTTCGTGATGTCCTGGCAGACCCTCAACACGGTCGAGGCGAAGCCGCCCAGCGACGTCCACGTCCGGGCCGTCGCCGCGCGGTACCAGTGGCGCTTCGACTACACGGACACCACCGGCAAGACGGTGCTGTTCTCGCAGGCGCTGCCGGTGGGCGCCGACGGCGGCATGGTCCTCCCCGTGGGCAAGCCGATCACGGTGACGCTCAAGGCGGACGACGTGATCCATGCCTTCTACGTCCCCAAGTTCCTGTTCAAGCGGGACGCGGTGCCGGGCAAGGAGAACGTGTTCAGCTTCACGGTCGAGGAGGCCGGCACCTACCGCGGCCAGTGCGCGGAGCTCTGCGGGGCGTTCCACGGCTCGATGCTCTTCGACGTCCACGCCATCCCCGCGGCGGAATTCGACGCCTGGCTCGCGGCCCAGATCGAGAAGGCTGCGGCGTTGCCCACGCCGTCGCCCTCCGCCAGCGCGAACCCCTAGAGGAGCAGCAGGGATGGCTACGACGACCCTCAACCCCGCCGCTCCCACCTATCGGGGCTGGCTCTACGAGTGGCTGACGACCACCGACCACAAGAAGATCGGGATCCTGTACCTGGTCAACTCGATGGTCTTCTTCCTGGCCGGCGGCATCCTCGCCCTCGTCGTCCGCGCGGAGCTGGCCCAGCCCGGGCTGCAGCTCATCGACGAAGCCTTCTACAACCAGGCGTTCACCATGCACGCCTCGTTCATGCTGTTCCTGTTCGTGATCCCGATCCTCGCGGGCTTCGGCAACTACGTCGTGCCGCTCCAGCTCGGCGCGCCGGACATGGCGTTCCCGCGCATCAACGCGCTGTCGTTCTGGCTGCTGCCGCTGGGCGGGGCGCTGATGTCCTCGGGCTTCCTCGTCTCGGGTGGCGCGGCCGCATCGGGCTGGACGGAGTACCCACCGCTCTCAGGCGCCCAATACAGCGGCACCGGAACGGATCTGTGGATCATGGGCCTGACCCTGATCGGGACCAGCTCCATCCTGGGCGCGATCAACTTCCTGGTCACGATCTTCAAGATGCGGGCCCCGGGCCTGACGCTGTTCCGGATGCCGATCCTGGTCTGGACCGTCCTGGTGACCAGCGTGCTCGTGCTGATGGCGACGCCGGTTCTGACCAGCGCGCTGATCATGCTGTTCATCGACCGCAACTACGGCGGCCACTTCTTCGACCCGGCCAACGGCGGCAACGCCGTGCTCTACCAGAACGTGTTCTGGTTCTACTCGCATCCGGCCGTGTACATCATGATCCTGCCGGCGATGGGGATCATCAGCGAGATCCTGCCGGTCTTCGCCCGCAAGCCGCTGTTCGGCTACAAGGCCTTCGTCTTCGCCACCGTCGGCATCGGCGCCCTGGGCTTCTCGGTCTGGGCCCACCACATGTTCACGACGGGCGCGGTGTTCCTGCCATTCTTCAGCCTGATGACGTTCCTGATCGCCGTGCCCACGGGCGTCAAGATGTTCAACTGGATCGCGACGATGTGGCGCGGCAAGCTCACGTTCGACACGCCGCTCCTGTACGCGGTCGGCTTCCTGACGATGTTCCTGATCGGCGGCATCAACGGGGCGTTCTCCGCGGCCGTGCCCGTTGACTTCGCGATCCACGACACGTACTGGGTGGTCTCGCACATCCACTACGTGCTGTTCGGCGGCTCCGTGTTCGCCATCTTCGGCGGGATCTTCTACTGGTTCCCGAAGATGACCGGCCGGATGCTCGACGAGACCCTGGGCAAGGTCCAGTTCGTGATCATGTTCATCGGGTTCAACCTGACGTTCTTCCCGATGCACCAGCTGGGCCTGGCCGGCATGCCGCGGCGGATCGCGGACTACGCGGGCAGCGCCGGCTGGAGCGAGCTCAACCTGGCGGCCACGATCGGCGGGTTCGTCATCGCGATCAGCATGCTGCCGTTCTTCTGGAACGTGATCGTCTCGCTGCGCAGCGGCAAGGTCGCGGGCGACGATCCCTGGGAGGGCAACACCCTCGAGTGGGCGACGACGTCCCCGCCGCCGCCGTACAACTTCGACCACCTCCCGGAGATCCGCTCGGAACGCCCGATCTTCGACGCCCGGCACGGCCGGACGGACGCGCACCAGCGGGGGCTCTGACGATGACCGCCGACGCCAGCGCCATCACGGCCCCCGCCGACCACGCTGATCACGCCACGGCCGTCGGGCACGGCTCCGGGGGGATCGGCACGCCGGTCCTCGGGATGCTGCTGTTCATCGTCTCGGAGGTCATGTTCTTCGCCGGCCTGTTCGCCGCCTACTTCAGCATCCGGGCGGGATACCAGGAGGTGGTCAACGGCGTCCTCCAGCACAGCTGGCCGCCCGAGAAGTACGCGGACCTGCTCAACCCGTTCGCGCTCACCACGCACTCGGGGGCGCTCAACCTGATCCTGCCGGCCACGCTGATCCTGGTCCTCTCGTCCGTGACCTGCCAGATGGGCGTCTGGGCGATCCGGAAGGACGATCACCGCGGCTTCGTCCGCGCGATCGCGGTCACGCTGGTGCTGGGCGTGGTGTTCCTGCTGCTCCAGGCCTACGACTACGCCGTCCTGATCGCCGAGGGCCTGACCATGGGCTCCACGACCTTCGGGACGACGTACTTCACGCTCACCGGCTTCCACGGCGCCCACGTCTTCGGCGGCGTGCTGATGCTGGCGGTGGTGCTGTACCGTGGCCTTGCCGGGCAGTTCTCGGCGAAGCACCACGACATGGTCGAGGCGACATCGCTCTACTGGCACTTCGTGGACGTGGTCTGGATCCTCCTGTTCTCGATCCTGTACCTGCTGTAGGCGGGAGAAGGAGCGACCGTGAACCCCCGTCGCGCGGCCCTCGCGGGTATCGTGTTCATCGTCATCGCCGTGGTGTACTTCGTCTTCCCCGCGATCGTCGATCCGGCGCAGGTGGACTACGCGGGCATCACGATGCTGATCGCCTTGGGCGGCGCCATGTCGCTCATGTTGTACGTCCTGTTTGCCGGCCTGAATCGGAGTTGACGCGCAACCGATGATCGAGGAACTCTGGACCGGGCTGCTCGAGTTCTCGGGACAGTTCATCGTCCCGGACTGGGGTGCCCTCGTGGCGCTGATCCCCGTCGGCCTTGCGGGGATCGTGCTGCTGTACGTCACGTGGACCACGTACCGGTTCGCGACGGCCGCCCCCATGACCCGCGGCGTCCGCCGGATGCCGCCCGTCGCACCCGCCGGCATTCACATGCCCGGCCCGTCGTTCGCCCCCTTCCTCGCGGCGTTCGGCGCGTTCATGCTGCTGTTCGGGCTGTTCAGCGGCGGGATCTGGCTGTGGATCGGTGTCACCGTCCTGGTCATCACGCTCCTCTACTGGGGGCGCGAGGCCGTCCGGGACTTCGAGCACGTCGCCCACGGCTCCGCGGCGCTGGTGGCGGGCCACCTGGCGGCCGGCGCGCTGCCCGCCCCGATGGACCGCACACCCCCGCCCGGCGTCCACCTCCCGCCCCCCTCGTTCCGCCCGCTGCTCGTCTCCGTGGGCTTCACGATGCTCGTCGGCGGGATGGTCATCGGCGGCTGGGCGCTGCTGACCGGTCTCCTGGCGATGGCCATGGTGCTCCTCGGCTGGCTCCGCGACTCGCGCCACGAGTACAGCGCCCTCGCGGAGGCGGACCGGACCGGTCACCTGGACCTCGGCGGCGCCCCGGCCTGGCCCCGGGCGACCCTCGTGGCGCTCGCGGTGCTGGTCGTCGGCGGCGCACTCCTGACCTCCGGGGTACTCACGGGACCCGGCGACGGTGCCGCGGTGCCGAGCGGCGGTCCGGTCGCGAGCGGCGATGCCGGTGGCGGGACGGGCGGCGGCACGACGCCCGGACCCACCCTCCCCGCGGCCGACGTGGTCCTGACGGCCGATCACCTCGTGTTCCTCGAGAAGGCGATCACGGTCCCGGCCGGCAAGCCCTTCACGCTCGCGCTGGACAACCGCGATGTGGTGCCGCACAACGTGGAGATCAAGGACGCCGGCGGAACGTCGCTGTTCCGGGGCGAGGTCTTCGGTGGACCCGCGGTCAAGGTCTATGATGTGCCGGCTCTGGCTGCAGGCCAGTATCAGTTCGTCTGCACGGTGCACCCCAACATGACGGGGACCGTCACAGCCCAGTAAGGCCTGTCCGATACCCCGCTCGTCCCGCTTCCCCGACCTTCTCGTCAGCCTCGTCCTCGTGATGCTGGTCGCCGCCTGCGGCGCGTCCGGTGGGGCGCCCGTGGAGGCGCGCACCGGCCAGCCCGCACCGGTCCTCCAGGGAACGGCGCTGGACGGCTCGGAGATCGACCTCGCCGCGTACCGCGGCAGCCCTGTCATCGTGAACTTCTGGGCGTCGTGGTGCACCCCGTGCCGGGCAGAGTTCCCGCTGTTCGCCGAGCGCCTGGCCGCCCTCGGTCCTTCGGACGGGCTCGTCATCCTGGGCGTCCTGTACAAGGACGAGCCGGCATTGGCGCAGCAGTTCCTGGACGATGTCGGCGCCGCCTGGCCCACTGTCACGGACAAGGACGGGGACATCGCCGCCGCCTACCGCGTGGTGGCACCGCCGCAGACCTACTTCATCGACGGGGCCGGCGTGCTCCGCGCGATCCAGATCGGCGAGGTGCGCCCCGAGGACTTCGACCGCCAGTACGCGAAGATCAGGCCGTGACGGCCGAACCCGTCCTCGCCGTCAGCGCCACCGATGTCCGCAAGCGGTACGGTGCGCGCGAGATCCTGGCCGGGCTGACCTTCGACGTGCGCCGCGGCGAGCTGCTGGCGCTCCTGGGGCCGAACGGGGCCGGCAAGACCACCACGGTCGAGATCCTGGAAGGATATCGCCGCGCTGACGGCGGGTCCGTCCGGGTCCTCGGGCTTGACCCCGCGAAGGATGGCGCGCGGCTGCGGCCGCGGATCGGGCTGATGCTCCAGGAAGGCGGGATCGATCCACGCACGACGACCCGCGAGGCCCTCCGCCTGTATGCCCGCTTCTATCGCGACCCGGAGGACCCTGACCGGCTGCTGGAGCTGGTGGACCTCGAGCGTGCGGCCGGGACGCGGTTCCGTCGGCTCTCGGGCGGCGAGAAGCAGCGTCTGGGCCTGGCGCTGGCGCTGATCGGCCGGCCGGAGCTCCTGGTTCTCGACGAGCCGACCGCGGGCATGGACCCGGCGGCGAAACTGGCGACGCGGGACCGGATCGCCGCGCTGCGGGCCGCCGGCACCACGATCCTGATGACGACTCACGAGCTGGGCGATGTCGAGCGCCTCGCGGATCGCGTCGCGGTCCTGGATCGCGGGCGGCTGGTGGCCCTGGGGACGCCGGCCGAGCTGACGGGCGCGGGCGCGCCGCGGGTACGGTTCCGCCTCGCAACGCCGCTGGACGCGGCAGACCTCTTGAGCCTCGCGGCCACGGTGGCACCCGGTGTCCTCGGCGCGAGCGTCGTGGCCGCGGGTGTGGGTGCGCACTACGAGATCGAGGGGCTGGCCGATACTTCGGACCCGCGCCTGGTCGCAACTCTCGCCGGCTGGTGCGCGGATCGCGGGCTCCTGATCACGGAGCTGCGCCTCGGTTCCGCGAGCCTCGAGGAGCGCTACCTGGAGCTGGTGGGCAAGGATGTCGCCGCCGAGGCGGAGGGCGCGGCATGAGCGAGCTGCCCGTCGGTGCCGGCGTGCCGGCGCGGCCGGCGTCCTGGCTGCGGATGACCCTGGCGCTCGCGATGTACGAGTTGCGCCTAACCGCTCGTCGGGCCGAGGGGCTGCTGATCACCTTCGTCATCCCGGTCGGGGTCCTGCTGGTGTTCAGCGCCTTCGACACCAGTGGCGGCACCGCAGCAGGACGTCCCGTGGACCGCCTGCTGCCGGGGTCCGTGGCCCTGGCGGTCATCGCCGCCTCGCTTGTCGCGCTGGCGATCTCCACGGGCTACGAGCGCGCCTACGGCGTGATCAAGCGCCTGGGCGGCAGCCCGGCCGGCGCGTCGGTCGTGGTTGCGGCCAAGACCGGGTCCGTCGTGGTCGTCGAGCTGATCCAGCTGGTGCTGCTGGTGGGGATCGCCGTCGGGGTCCTGGGCTGGACCCCGGGTGCAGGTGCGTCGCTGCTGCTGGTGATCGCCGGCCTGGTGCTGGGGACCGTGGCGTTCGCCGGGCTCGGGCTCCTCATGGCCGGCACGCTTCGCGCGGAGGCGACGCTGGCGCTCGCGAACCTGCTGTTCCTCGCCTCGCTGGTCCTGGGCGGGATCGTCCTCCCCGTGGACCGCTTGCCGGGTCCGCTGGCCTCGATCGCCCAGGATCTTCCGGCGGCCGCGCTCACGGAGCTGCTGTCGATCGGGTTCGGCAGCTCGGCCGGCGACGCGACGGGGCCCCTGGTGATCCTGGCCGGGTGGGCCGCGCTGTTCTCGATCCTCGCGGCGCGTCGCTTCCGCTGGGACTGACGCCGGCGGAAACCCCATCATGCTGATCGGCCTGAACCAGGAGTTGAAGGCCGGCGACGCGATCGAGATCACGCTCAAGCTGGAGACGGCGGGCGGAATCAGGGTCACCTGCCGAGGTGAGCGATGGCTGACGTACATCGAAGCGGCGACGGGTGGGCCTCGGTGCGCGTCCTCTGCCCGGGACCGTGGCGTGCCACGCCACGAATGCGCCGCGAGTGGCGCTGGCAGGCTCCGGACGGCGATGTCGTGGCCCCCTGGGCCACACCGGACGGTGGGGTGGCGGGCAGCGGGCGAGCTACACGCAGCGGGCTGGGCAACGCGCATCCCGGAAAAGGAAGAACCCCGGGATGGTCGGGTCCCAGGGTTCAGGCGAAACAGAATTGGTTGCGGGGGAAGGATTCGAACCTCCGACCTTCGGGTTATGAGCCCGACGAGCTGCCGCTGCTCCACCCCGCGACTGACTAGGCTACTGCCGATCCGCCGATCCGTCAAAGAGGAGGTCCGGCGCCAGGATGTGGTCCGGCTCGAACGCGAGCCCCGGCGGTGCGCCCGGCGGGGCGGCGGAGATCGGGGCCAGGTGGCTCGGCTGCATCGCCGCCCACAGGCGCCTCCGACCGATGATGAGCCCCAGCACGAGCGCCGCGCCAGTGCCGATGCCGGCCGCGTAGAACGGCAGGCGCAGGTCGATCTCCGCCAGCACGCCAGCCCCCAGCGACGCGACGATCGTCCCGATCGTCCCCGCGGCCCCGAACAGCCCCTGGGCCGTGGAGCTGCGGCCGGACCGCGAGGCCCGCGCGACCAGCATGTACAGCGCCGGCCCGGCAAACGCGAACGTGATGCCCTCGATCAGGCCGAGCACCACCACGAACCAGACCTCCGGGATCAGCGGGTAGAGCGCCCCGCAGACGGCGATCCCACCCAACCCCAGGACGAGTGCGATGAACCCACCCTCGCGGTCCATGAACCGGCCGGTGAGCGGCGACAGCAGGAGCACCGGCAGCGCGAAGCTGGCGAACGTCAGCCCGATGACATCGAGCCCGGCCCCGAGGCTCGTGAGATACAGGCTCCAGACCACCTCGTAGGTGCCGCCGGCGAAGAAGCTGCCGACGTTGAACACGATGGCGGCGACGAGAAGCCCGTTGAGGATCCGCTCGCCGGCCGGGGCGCCAACCGGGACACTGGCTGGATCGTCGGCTGCCCGTGATCCGTCAGTCCGGGCCGCCGGCGCCGTCGTGCGGATGGGCTTGACGTACGGGACGTGCGCGATGTCGCGGACCCGCGCCGCCACCAGCAGGGCCGAGACGACGAGCGCGATGCCGGCCACCCAGAAGACCACCGTCGGCTCGCCCGTGATCGCCGCGAGAACACCACCGATGGCCGGCCCGATCATGAACCCGCCCATCTGGGCGGCCCCGTAGTACCCGAACGTCTCGCCCTGGCGCTCGGGCGGATTGGCGTCCACGAGGTAGCCGCGGGCGGCCGGATCGTAGATCGAGGCGCACAGACCCGAGAGCGCCCGGAGCGCGATGAACGCGACGGGCCCGACGATGAACAGCGGCATGACCGCAGCGCCCGCGGCCAGCACCAGGCCCACGACCATCATCTGCTTGCGCGATGAGCGGTCGGCCACCCATCCGAAGACGGGCTCCCCGACCAGGCGCGCGGCCGGCCACGCGGCGACGACGATCCCGAGCGTGGGCAGGTCCACGCCGTGCTGGACGAAGTAGATCGGGAGGATCGGCAGGAGCGCGCCGAAGCCGAGCCAGATGGTGCCCTCGGCGATGAGGAGCGGCAGCATCGGGCCCCAGCGGTCGAGCCAGGCACGGAAGCGACGGGTCACGGACACCACGGGGCGCGAGAGACGGACGAGACGGGAGACGCGCTCGTAGCCGACAAGTCACCTCGTCCCCCTCCGCGGACCACGCTCCGGGACCCGGGGCCTATGATCGCGGGACCATGTCACCCGCGCTGCTGCTCACGTTCCTCGTCGCCGGCCTGCTGGCCCTGCTCCCGGTCTGGCGCCTCCACCGGGCCGGCTGGCCCACGAGCTGGCTCGCTTGCGCGTGGACCGTCTTCGCGCTCGGCATCTTCATCGGCGTGCGATTCCCGGGCCCGTTCCGGCTGCTCCTGCCCATCCTCATCCTCCTGTACGTGGCGCCGTTCGTTGCCGGCCCGGAACGGCTGGCGCGGGTGTTGGGCCGACGACGGCCGAAGCGCGGCGTGATCATCGACGTCACGCCACGGCCAGCGCCGGCGCTGCGGGATCCGCAGGTGAAGACGCCGGCCGGCGCAGAGGGGGGCGCGGAACGGAGCGCAGAACCGGGCACCGATGGCGGCACCGGGGCCGGGGGCGATCGGGAGCGACCGAACCCCGGATAGGGCGGTTTGCCGGGGCTCCGGCGGACCGCGCGGTCGGCTATCGTCGCGGCGTGGTCCATCGCACCTTCGACCGATCGCCCTGGCTGCTGGAGCCGGATGTCTCGTTCCTCAACCACGGCTCGTTCGGGGCGTGCCCGGAACCCGTCCTTGAGGCCCAGCGCGCATGGCGGGACCGCCTTGAGCGCGAGCCGGTCCGCTTCCTCGACAGGGAGCTTGAAGGGCACCTGGACGCGGCCCGCACGGAGGTCGCCGAGTTCCTCGGCGCGGACCCGGACGGCCTCGCCTTCGTGCCCAACGCCACGACGGGCGTGTGCACGGTCCTGGCCTCGGTCCGGTTCAAGCCGGGCGACGAGCTGATCGCCTCGGACCACGAGTACAACGCCACGCTCAACGCGCTCCGGGCGGCGGCGGAGCGGGACGGAGCGACGGTCGTCATCGTCCGCATCCCGTTCCCGATCCCCGACCCGGCTGAGGCCCTCGAGGCGTATCTCGACGCGGTCACGCCCCGGACCCGGTTCGCGCTGGTCAGCCACGTCACCTCGCCCACCGCGCTTGTGCTGCCGGTGGCGGCGCTGGTCCGCGAACTGGACCGGCGGGGTATCGACACCCTGGTGGACGGGGCCCACGCGCCGGGGATGGTGCCGCTGGACCTGGAAGCGCTGGGCGCCGCGTACTGGACCGGCGACGCCCACAAGTGGCTGTGCGCGCCGAAGGGTGCGGCCGTCCTCCACGTGCGCTCGGACGTCCGCCCGGCGATGCGCCCGCTGGTGACGTCCCACGGCGCGAATGACGATCGCACCGACCGGTCACGGTTCCGGCTCACCTTCGACTGGACGGGCACGGCCGATCCCACGCCCTGGCTCTCGATCCCGGCCGCGATCCGGTACGTCGGGGGCATACACCCGGATGGATGGTCAGGGCTCATGGCCGCGAACACCGCGATGGCCCGGACAGCGCGGGACCGGCTCTGTACCGCGCTCGAGATCCCCGCGCCTGCCCCCGACGTGATGCTGGGGTCGATGGCGGCCGTGCCGCTGCCGGGCCTCGCTCCCACGTCCGCCGCTGCGGAACGCCTCCAAACCGCGCTCCTCGACGAGGAGCGCATCGAGGTGCCGGTGTTCTCGTTCCCCGTACCGGCCGCGCTGGCCGCCGGCGCCGGGGCCTCGACCGCGATCCTCCGCGTCTCCGCCCAGCGGTACAACCAGCCGGACGAGTACCAGGTGCTGGCCGCGTCCCTGGCCCGCCGGCTCCGGGCGGCTCGGTCGCCCCGATCGCTGCTGGGCCGGCTGCGGCGGGGGTAGCGTCGGGAACGCCCCCACGTCGCCCGCGTCGCCCGCGTCGCCCGCTTCACCATAGTTGCGCGGTCAAGCAGATTGGTCTACCGTAACGGGACTCAGCGCCCCACGGATAGACCCCGAATGACCGACCCGCGTCCCGCCGCCGCACCCACGCCCGCCACCGGCCCGGGCTCCGACCCCCTCCCCGCCCTCTATCTCGGTCACGGTGCGCCCCCGCTCCTGGACGATCCCCTGTGGATGGCCCAGCTCGCCGGCTGGTCGGCCGCGCTCCCCCGCCCCAGGGCCATCCTCATCGTCAGCGCCCACTGGCAGACCGCCCCCATGGCCATCGGCGCCACCACCACGGTCCCCCTCGTCTACGACTTCTACGGGTTCCCGCAGCAATTCTACGACCTCCAGTACCGCGCGCCCGGCGCCCCGGAGCTGGCCGCCTCGATCAGGGCGCGGATGCCCGCGACCGAGCCCGTCCTGGACCGCCCCGCCCGCGGCCTGGATCACGGCGCGTGGGTCCCGCTGATGGCCATGTACCCGGACGCGGACATCCCCGTCCTCCAGGTGTCGATGCCGGATCTCGACCCGGCGCACCTGTTCGAGGTCGGCCGGCGGCTGGCGCCCCTGCGAGACGAGGGCGTGCTGATCATCGGCTCCGGGTTCATGACCCACGGCCTGCCGTACATCGGGGAGTACTTCGCGGGCAAGCCGGGCGCCCCGCAGTGGTCGATCGAGTTCGACCGGTGGGCCGCCGAGGCGCTGGCGCGCGGCGACGTCGACACGCTGTTCGCGTTCCGCGAGAAGGCCCCCGGGATGCCCTACGCCCATCCGACCGTCGAGCACCTCGCGCCGCTGTTCGTCACGCTGGGCGCGGCCACGAAACCCGACGACGCGCCGAAGACAGCGATCGAGGGCTTCTTCGTCGGCCTCTCGAAGCGCTCGTTCGAGGCGCGCTGACAGAGTCCCCGGGGCGGGATGGCACAGCCCCGTCGACTCGCTGATGCACGGAGCACGACGGCACGCGGGGCTTCCGCGACACCTCGACCGGGACCGTCGGCAAGCGGTTGCGTGAGGGCGGAGCGAACCGGCTGGGCTCCGATCAGGTCCCGAACCAGCGGCCCGACGACCGACATCAGGATCGAGTCGACCACACCGGTGCCCACGTGGTGGTCCACGATGCGGAAACCCGTCGCAGGAGTGAACGCGGTGCCATGGCAGGACCCGTCTGGCGATGAGGTGAGCCGAGGGGACGCCCGATGTCCCGGGTTCTTGCCTGCCACAAGTGCACCGATCCACGCTGCGATGGTCCCGACCGCACCCATCCGGACGTACCCGGCCGTCAGCGCACGCTTTTCAGGCCCCGTTCAGGCTCTCCCAAGGTTCTGCTGGGCAACCTCGGTGCGCCTGCATGCATCGGCGGGCGATCCTGGAGGACCTTCATGCGCAGACGCATTCCGTGGCGGCGTTCTGGTGACATCCGCACCTTCCGGATGTCGACCATCGCCCTCCTCGCCGCGATGACGATCCTCGCCCTCGGGCTCCCCTCGGCGCCACTCGTGGCCGGCGACGAGCTGGCCGACGCGCGAGCCGATCAGCGTGCGCTCGAGATACAGATCACCAAACAGCAGGCGCTCGTCGCCCGCCTGCAGCGCTCCCAGGCAACCCTGGCAGACCGGATCGCCAGCACGTCTGCGGCGCTCGACGAGACGGTGAGCGACCTGCGCGTCGCGGGTCGCGAGATCGCCGCCCTGCGCGGCGCCATCCGCGAGGTTCGGACCGATTACGAACAACTGGTCGCCGAGATCGAGCGCCTCCGTGAGGATCTGGTGCAGGCCGAGGCTCAGGAGACCGACAAGCGTGCCGAGCTTCTCGCCCGCAAGGAGCAGCTCGCGGCTCGCATCCGTGCGGCGTACGAGGCGAGCCAGCGCTCGCCGTTCGAGGCGCTCGTGTCCGGTGCGTCACTTACGGACCTGCTCGTTGAGGCGAGCGCCCAGCTCGACGCAGGAGAGCAGGACCGGGCCCTCGCCCGGCAGATCTCCCGGGACCGGGAGAGACTCCTGGCCCTCGCAGCGTCGATCAAGACGCGACGGGCACAGGCGCAGGCGCTCCGCCAGGAAGCCGCCGTTCAGGAAGCCACGCTCGATTCCCAGTTGCGCGGGCTGAGGCGCGCCGAGCGCACGCTCGGGTCTCTGCAGCGGCGCACGCAGGCTGTGCTGGCGCAGCAGCGCGCCGCCTACCGGGAGCTGGCGAAGGACGAGGCACGCTCACGGACCGCAGTTGTGGCAACGGAGCGCGCCCAGCGCAAGCTCAAGGCAAGGATCGAGCGGCTGGTCGAGGCACAACTCGCCGAAGGTGGCATCCCGTCCGATTTCAGCGGAACCATGCGCTGGCCGATGCCGGGCGTCGTCAGCCAGGACTACGGATGCACAGGCTTTCCCTGGGAGCCGCCACGTGGCAATTGTGCCAACTTCCACAACGGCATCGACATCGTGGCGCCCTATGGGACCCCGGTCCGGGCGTCGGCCGAGGGCCGTGTGGTCTTCATCGGCTGGAACCCCTACGACGATCCGAGGGATCCGGCGTGGATGGTTATCATCGCGCACTCGTCCTCGATCCAGACGTGGTATGCGCACTTGCAGCCGCGGCGACCGGTGCGCGTCGGTCAGCTCGTGCAGGCGGGCACGGTGATCGGATATGAGGGGAACACCGGGCGGAGCACGGGCGCCCACCTGGACTGGCGGGTGATGCGCAATGGCGAGTTCGTCAACCCGCGCCTCTTCCTCTGATAGCTGGCGCGCGGCGCGACGCTGCTGTCAGATCCCGCTTCGGCGTCGCCGCCGGTCCCATCCTGCTGTTCTCAGGTCGCGCCCGGGTGGCACTCAGGTTGGGATCACGTTGCTCCGCAATAGGGCGCTACTCACCATCTGGGGACGCACGGGTCTGGCGCGTCACCGCACGAGCCGCAGGCGTGCTGGTCCTCGTCGGGGTCCTGGCGGCGGTGCTGGTCACGTTCTTCGTCGACTCGGCATCCTGGTGTTCCACCTCGTCTTCTTTGGCGGCAGCGCCCGGCGCCGGCCGCGATGGACGTGGTGAGCCCGCTGGGATTCGAACCCAGGACCAAGGGATTAAAAGTCCCCTGCTCTACCGCTGAGCTACGGGCCCCGGCGCAACTCTACCCGGTCGCGGTTCGGGGCCCGCGCGCGCCGATCGCGCGCCGCCCGTCGCCGCGCCCGCGACCCTTACGGCAGCAGCGACTCGTCCACCAGCTGCCCAACCGTGACCGGGTTCGGCACCAGGCCCAGCCCCGCCATGAAGTCCAGCGACGCCTGCCACCCCGCGCGGTCGATCGACCCCAGCGCCCCGCCGGTGCGGGCGTTCTTCCAGGTCACGATGGTGGCGTCCAGGATCTCCCGCTGCAGGGCGGGGTCCTGGGCCAGGTCCGGCACGGCCGCGAGGGCTGCGTCAAGACCCTTCTGCGGGTCGGCGGTGATCTCCTCCATCGCCCGCAGCGTGGCGGCCATGAACGCGGCGAGCGCGTCCCGCTTCGACGCCAGCGTGGCGGTCCCGGTCACGAGGCCGGGCCCGGGCAGCGCGATGCTCGCATCGATCGCCAGCACCACCGGCTCGATCCCCGCCCGCTTCAGCACGATCGGCTCGTTGTTGGCGAAACCGGTGGCGGCATCGACCACCCCCTGCTGGAGCGCCGCCGTCTGGCCGAAGTCCGGGAACAGCACCAGCTCCACGTCGGCCGTGGTCAGGCCCGCGGACCGGAGCAGCGCCTGGAGCTGGATCCACGAGGTGCCGTACTTGCCCGGGATGCCGATCTTCCTGCCCGCAAGGTCCGTCGCCGTCCTGATTCCGGACGCGGCGTCGGCGACGACGATCGCCGGGAACGTGCCGTAGATCGTGGCGGTGTACACGACCGGGATACCCTGGCTGACGGCCGGGATGACCGACGTGCCGTCGGCGCTGCCGATGTCCACGGCACCCTGGCCCAGGAGCGTGATCAGGTCGGGGTCGATCTTGTTCTGGAGCGTGACCTCCAGGCCCGCCTCGGCGTAGTAGCCGGCCTGCTGGGCGAGGTAGAACGGGGCGAACTGGACGCTGGGGATGTAGCCCAGGCCCACGATGAGCGCGACCGGGGCGGGCGGGGTCGCAGTGGCCGGGGTCGCGGAGCCGGGCGCGGACGGTGAGGATGGTGACGCGGCGCCCCCGCCGCACGCGGCGACAAGGAAGACGGCGGCGGCCGCGAGAGCAGCGATGGGCCGAAGGACGGGGCGGCGTGAAGACTGGACCACGGGTAGCAAGACCTCCTGGACGTGGGGAACGTGGCTCATCGCTCGCCGACCAGCCGGCGCTCGATGAGGACCATGACGAGATACAGCGACACCCCCAGCAGCGCGAGCGTGAGCAGGGTGGCGAACATGAGCGGGATGTCGAACAGGGAGCCGCGGGCGATGTTGATCAGGACGCCCAGACCGGACTCGCCGCCGGCCCACTCCCCCACGATGGCGCCGATCACGGACAGCGTGATGCCGACCCGGAGCCCGCCGAGGATCGCCGGCAGAGCCGCCGGCACCTCCACGCGGGTGATCGTCTGCCAGCCGGTCGCGCGGAAGCTCTTGGCCATCTCAAGGAGGCGCGGGTCCACGGACCGGATGCCGACCATCGTGGCCACGGCCACCGGGAAGAACACGATCAGCGTGCAGATGACGAGCTTGGACGCCAGCCCGTTGCCGAACCACAGGACGATGAGCGGCGCGAGGGCCAGGACCGGCGTCGCCTGGGCTGCCACGAGGTAGGGGCTCAGCAGCCGCTCCGCCAGGCGGGAGCGCGCGAGGCCGATGCCGATGACGATCGCGATCGTCGACCCGAGCGCGAAGCCCAGCAGGACCTCGACCAGCGTGGTCTGCGTGTGGGGCCACATCGTGCCGTCGGTCCACGCTTTCACGAACCGCTCGGCCACGGTGTACGGCCCGGGCAGGATGAACGAGGCGAAGCCGGTCACGAACACGACCAGCTGCCAGACCAGGACGAAGACGGCGAGGCTGGCGACGACGGGGAGCACGACGCCGGCCCTGCGCTTCACGCCTCGTCCTCCGTGCGGAAGGGGTCGAACCAGGCGGGGGTCCCGGGCGCGGTCTCCGCGTGGCGGGTCCTCGGGGCCGCGATCCCGGTCTCGGCCGCGACGCGGGCCTCCTCCATCGCGATCCTGTCGTCCGTCGTGTCCACGAGGTGGGTCCGGACCTCAGCGGCCACGTGGGACACGAACGCGGAGTCCAGGTCCGCGATGCGCCGAGGGCGTGGCAGGTCAACGGCGATGTCCGCGACCACTCGGCCAGGGCGCGGCGACATGACCACCACGCGGTCCGCGAGGAACACGGCCTCGGGAATGCTGTGGGTGACCAGCACGATCGTGGTGCCCGTCCGGTCCCAGAGGCGCAGCAGCTCCACGTTGAAGCGCTCGCGGGTGAGGGCGTCGAGGGCGCTGAACGGCTCGTCCAGGAGCAGCAGGCTGGGCTCAAGCGCGAGGGCGCGGGCGATGGACACGCGCTGCCGCGTGCCGCCGGACAGGGTCGACGGGCGGGCGCCCGCGAACTCCCGCAGCCCGACGAGCCCCAGCAGGTCCGCCGTCCGCGCCGCCTGCCGCGCCTTCGGCCAGCCGGCCAGCTGCATCGGGAAGCGGACGTTGTCCTCCGCGGACCGCCATGCGAGCAGCCGCGGCTCCTGGAACACGAGCCCCACCCGCGGGTCCGGGCCCGCCACGCGGTCCCCGTCGATGGTCACGGCGCCCGCGTCGGTGGGGATCAGCCCGCCCAGGACCCGCAGGAGCGTGCTCTTGCCGCACCCGTTGGGGCCGATGAGTGCGACCACCTCTCGCGGCCGGATCGCCAGGTCGATGCCGTCGAGGACGTGCGTGGTCCGGGCGCCGCGGAAGGTCAGCGAGACGCCGTCAACGCTGATGCCGGCGGGAGGGACGGGGGCGTGGGCATGCGCGGGCGAGGGCGATCCCGCTGCGGGAGCCTCCTGCGTCGCCATCGACCACCTCCGTACATGCATCGAGCGGCACGGGGCAGGAGGCGCACGTGCACGAACCGTGGCGGCTCGTACCGGCCCTGGCCTTCTCTCATCCGGACTGTACCGTCGGCTCCGGCGGACGAGGCGAACCTCGTCTTCGGATCTGCTGCACGCCGCGGGCTCTGTTGCCGCTGCGCCGCTCGTGGGCTCGTCCCGATTGCTCGGGACCCTACCACCGGTCGGGAATCGCACCCTGCCCCGAAGGCTCTGCCGCGGATGCTATCACCACGCGGCGGGGTGGTGGCCCGCAGCCAAGAGACGCCGGGGCGGATTCCGGCGTCTCGCTCAAGCGCGGCACCCGTCGACTTCGCGCGTCGGGTCCGAGCATCTGCACTCGATGGCTGCTCACCCGGTACGACTGCCTCTCGACGTCGGATGCGGCGCTGCCTGTTACATCGACAGGAGAGGGCTGACCGCAGCTGCGGGCAGATCAACGATCAAGGTATGCAGGCGCCAGGGACTGGTACCGGCGCCACCCAGCCTCGGTGGCGAAGACGGTGACGGGATGCCCGCCCAGGGCCCACTCCTCGTCCCGCTCGAGCGCCGCGAGACCCTCTGCCAGCGGGATGGGTCGTTCACGCTCGTCACCAGAAGCCCTCCTGAGGAACTCGATACACCCGTCGGCAGCCAGGAGGGCCAGCACTGTCCGCGCCACGGCGCGCGGCCATCGGATGCCAGCCTGCCGAAGGAGGGCCTCGATCGACCACAGCAACTCACTAACCTCGGTTGTCGAGTCGAGGATCACGTAGCTCGCCTTGTCTGTCTCCGCGGCCCTCCCTTTGCCATCGAGGCTCACCAGGCCCAACACCGCGAGGGCATCGTCGACCTGCGGTCCGAAGGCGATAGACAGTTCATCTGAGTTGTGGACGAACTCCCCAAGTTCGTCCACGTACTGCGCGGGCGCTATCGCGACAACCATCGATGGGAACCGCAGCATGAGGACGTCCGTTGTCCTCGTCGGGCCGCCTGGGTCCCATGCTGCCCTCGTGACGGTGATTGCCTCGACGCGTTGGCCCACGCACTGCCGCCAGTTGGGGGAATCGGAGGTCACGTCGAGCGGTTGAGCGTCCGGGAATGGGCCTACGATCGATGAACTGCGGATCTCGAGCCCTCTGCAGTGCCGCTCCCAGGTGATGCCGATCACCCCCGCTGTGAAGACCAGATCACAGCCGAGGTCCGCTGTCTCCAAGTTGGGCCGGACAACCCACGCCAAGTCTGGAGTCGTCACGAAGTAGGAGACCCGCTCCAGCCTCGCCCCGACGATTCCGCGTTCGAAGTCCCGTGAAACGCTCGACATGGGTGCTACCCCAAGAACGCGAGGAAGCGGATCGGTCAACCATACTGGGTTTGGTGGAGACCACTCTGAGGTGCGGGCCGGATGCTGCGGGCGAACCGACACGGACGCGTCCCCCGCTGCGGACAGAAGCGCGCCGGCTGACTCGATCCGCGACAGGGCGAGGGCGTCGCCGTAGCCGTTGTCCGTGACGAGATACCGGGTGCCCGTCCAGTCGGGATCGCACACCTTGACGATCGTGCCCGCCTCGTCGGTGAGGTAGGTCCGGGTCTGCGCGGGCGACTGCGGTCTTGGGCCGGGGTCGCCAGGTCCTCAGCCGTCGATCCCCGGTCACCCCAGCCGCTCCATCTCGCCCTGGATCAGGGCGGCGAGGTGAGCCGAGCCGTAGAAGTAGAGATCAACGGCATCGGGATCGTCCAGGAACGCCCGGACCACGAGCGGCTCCGGACCACCGTCGGTCACCAGGTCGAAGCGCAGCTCGCGCTCGTCGTCCTCGTCGAGATCGTCGACCATCCGCTGAACCGCCCTGGCATCAGCGCGCCGGAACCCGACGCCCAGGCCCACCAGCCTGCGGAGAAACGCCGGCACGGTCTCGCGGTCAAAGCCGCTCGAGGCCTCCACGAGGGCGGGGTCGATCGGCGTGGGCGGACCCGCTCCACCGGCCCGAGGGGTGCGACGCAGGCGCTTGAGGACCCTGGGCATCCCCAGGCGCAGGTCCGGGTCGTCGGCGAGTCGTTCGAGCGGACCCAGCGCCCGCGCGGGGAACTTCGCCCAGAGCAGCAGCGAGCGGTCCGGGCCGTTCCTGGGATCGGCGATCAGCGCGAGCAGATCGTCGAGCGTGTCGTCAGTGGCCGTCTCGGCCACGGTGCAGGCGAGCCCCTGCTTGACCTGACCTTCTGGCTCCGCGACATAGAGGTCGGCCAGGGTCCTCCAGATCGGTCGAGCGGCCGGGGTGCCGAGGGCCCGGGCGATCATGTCGCGAATTCTTGGATCATATGGGCGCGAGAGGTGATCGAGCAGGATCGGGATCGCATCGGGGGTGAGGTCGTTCCGGTGGAGGTTGACGTCGGACGTTGAGGCCACCTCCACGCCCACCCGGCGCAGATCCGCCAGGATCGGCTGCTCCTGCGCGTCCAGCCAAGCCCATTCCGCGGCCCACTCTTCCTCAGTGCGAGGGCGAGGGCGGTGGTCGGTCATGGCTATGGAATCTCCCTGAGGTTGATCCGCCCTTCGTCCACCAGCCTCTGGAGCGGCTTCGAGAGGACTGTGCGACCGGCTCCCGGGCCGCGCACGAACAGGTCGAACCTGAGCCCCTTCGTCTGCGCGAACTGCAGGTAGTCCCGAATCTGCAGGGTCAGGCTCTGCTAGCGCACGTTCTTGATCTCGGTCAGCACCCTGGGGGTCAGGCCGTCTGGAAACCGCTCTCGTCCCGCGATTTTGAAGCGACCCCTGGGACCGATATTGTAGACGGCGCGCACTGCGCGTTCCCCGGCTTGGCCGATCGCGTTCGCCGTGGGGGCCACTCGTTGGGCGATCGGAGCTGCCCGAGAAGCGATGGGAGCAACGCGCGGCGCGACACGAACGACGGCGGCCACGGCAGGCGCCACGGCGATCGCGATCCGCGCCACGGCGAACGCAGCAAACCAGAACAGCTTCCCATCCGGATCGATCTTCGTGACCGGGCTGTTCCCGGCATACGCGTAGAGATTGGTCTCCAGCGCCGACGGATCCGGCTGGAGGAAGCGCCCGAGGACGGGGTGATAGTGGCGGGCCGACATGTACAGCAGGCCGAGCCCCAGGCCGAAGTCATCCCAGGCGACACCGTGGGCACCGACGTAGAGGAAGCGGAAGCGCAGGTTGGCGGCGTCGTTCCAGGCGAGGGCCGTGCCCGCGGCGTTGTAGACGGTCGGTGCGCCCCAGGTCGAGTAGCTGAAGCTGTTGGCCAGGGTGAGCGTGCCGTCGGTCCCGATCCGCCACAGGGCGAGGGCGTCACCGTGGCCGTTGTACGTGACGAGGTACTGGGTGCCCGAGCAGTCGGGGTCGCAGACCTTGACGATCGTGCCCGCCTCGTCGGTCAGGTAGGTCCGGGCGAGGACCCCGCCCGTGAGCTCCTGGGCGATCGCGCTGCCCTGGTAGCGGAAGGTGGTCGTGGTGGCGGCTTGGCCATTGGGCCGGACGGCGAGTTCGACCCGGCGGCCCTCGCCGTCGTAGCGCATGGTGACCATGTCGCCGGTGGCGCAGCCGGCGACCCGGCAGGCCGAGGCGAGGCGGCCCTCGCCGTCCTAGGCGAGGGTCCAGCCGTTGAGCAGCCTCGTCCGCCCCGCGTCGTCGTAGGGGATCGGCCAGGTCGCCGGATCAGCGGGGCAGCTGCCGTCCGAGGTC
>CAMTVM010000037.1:0-21418 GCA_947085195.1 uncultured Chloroflexota bacterium | reverse complement strand
GTAGCCTCGGTCGAACTGCATGCCCTCGGTGTATTCCTTCTCGAGGCCGAGGGACTGGCCCTCCTCCACGGTGATGACGCCGTCCTTGCCGACCTTGTCCATCACCTCGGCGATGATCTCGCCGACCTCGGGATCCGCCGCGGAGATGGCCGCGACGGCCGCGATCTGCTCGCGGGTCTCGACCGGGCGGGCGGTCCGCTTGATCTCTTCCACGATGGCCGAGACGGCGGTCTCGATGCCGCGCTTGACGACCATCGGGTTGGCGCCGGCGGTGACGACCCGCAGGCCCTCCGCCACCATCGCCTGGCCCAGGACCACCGCGGTGGTGGTGCCGTCGCCGGCGACGTCGTCGGTCTTGGTCGCGACCTCCTTGAGGAGCTGCGCGCCCATGTTCTCGAACGGGTCGGCGAGCTCGATGTCTCGAGCGATCGTGACGCCGTCGTTGGTGATCGTCGGGGAGCCGAACTTCTTGTCCAGGACGACGTTGCGGCCCTTGGGGCCGATCGTCACGCGGACCGCGTCGGCGAGGCGGTCGATGCCGCGCTTGAGCGAGCGACGAGCGGTCTCGTCGAAGATGAGCTGCTTGGCCAAGTTGAGATCCCTCCGGGATGTAGGTTCAGGGGCGACGCGCGGTCAGGGCGCCGACGGGTTGGTGCCGGCGACGCCGCGTCAGTCCTCGACGATCGCGAGGATGTCCTTCTGGCTGACGATGAGGAGCTCCTCGCCCTCGACCTTGAACTCGGTCCCTGCGTACTTCGCGTACAGGACCTTGTCGCCGACGGCGACGTCCATGGTCTCGCGGGAGCCGTCGTCGAGGATCTTGCCCGGACCGGCGGACAGGACGACGCCCTCCTGGGGCTTCTCCTTCGCGGTGTCCGGCAGGACGATGCCCGACTTCGTCATCTCCTCACGCGGGGTGGGCTTGATGACGAGACGATCGCCCAGCGGGCGGAGCTTCGTCGAAGAGGCGGTGGCCAAGGTGCATTCCTCCTCTGGCGGCCGCGAACCGGCCGCCGGTGGCCTGTGACATGGATCGGGACCGCCCGGCCGTACCGGCCGCGGATGCCCCTGAGTTGCTCCCGTTCGAGTGCCGTGCCAGGTTCGCGACCGGGGGCCGGGTGCCGCCGGATGCTTGCCCCTCAGGGTTCCGGCCGGGCCCCAGCGGATCGCGTTCCGCTGACATTGGCACTCTCGCGTTGAGAGTGCCAACAAGGTAGCGGGGGGGCGCGTTGCTGTCAACCGCGTGTGCGTAAACATGTCAACGGCCAGCGACTCTGTCACCCTCGGGTGCATGGAACCCAGCGAACGGGCGACGCCGCCCGCCGCCCGGGGACTGCCGGTCATGCCTGCAGGGGCCTGCCACGCCGTCACAGGACGGCGTCGACCGGCCGCGCCCTGACCATCCCTGGCGTCGCAGTCGGGACCGCAGCCGCTGACAGGATCGCCGGCCGCTTGATGGACAGGGTCGCTGGCCGGCGACAGCCCGTGTGCGTAGACACCGCGGCTGTCCGTAGACGCGAGACCTCAGCGGGGCAACGCCCTCGGGAACGTCGCGTCGTAGGCGGCCACGAGCGAGTCCCCGAACGCTTCCAGCCCGTCCTCCCCCACCCCGCGCCGCTCTGCCGCCCAACGCGCGGTGATCGCCACGTGCTCCGGGGCGTTGCGGCCACGGGGCGCCCCCGGGGGCGACAGGAACGGGGAATCCGTCTCGAGCAGCAGCAGCTCCGATGGCACCAGGGCCACCGCCTCGGCCGAGGATTCCTCGCCGCGCCGGAACACCAGCCCCGAGAAGCTCACCGCGAGGCCCATCGCCACCATCACGCGGGCGTAGTCCACGGGTCCCGAGAACGAGTGCACCACCCCCGTCGGCCGTCCCCCGAACGCCGCAGCGCCGGCGGGGCCGTCGAACCCCGCCGCCCGGAGCTCCTCGACCAGCGCGTCCTGCGCGTCCCGCTCCCCGAGGCGCGACCGGCAGTGGAGGATCGCCGGCTTGCCAGTAGCCAGGGACAGCGCGAGGTTCCGGCGCAGGTTCTCCAGCTGCGCGTCCCAGGGCGAGAACATCCGGTCCGAGTCCAGCCCGGTCTCCCCGATCGCCACGACCCGCTCGTCGCGGGCCCAGGCCTCGATCGCCGCCCAGCCGGCCTCGTCCACCCTGGCGGCATCGTGGGGGTGGATCCCGACGGCGGCATCGAGCCAGGACCGCCCGGCCACGAGGTCCAGGGCGCGGGCGGAGGACGCGACGTTCCAGCCCGGGACCAGGATCCGCTCCACCCCCGCCAGCCGGGCGCCGCCCAGCACGCGGTCCATGTCGTCGTCGAAGCGGTCCGCGTTGAGGTGCCCGTGTGAATCGACGAGGCGCACGACCACGGCCCCGGGGCGCCAGGCCGCTAGTCCCGGCCGAGCGCGCGGCGGATCTGCTCGGCGTGATCCGTCCGGTGGGGCGACCGCTCGACCCAGCGGACGCCGCCGAGGGCCCGGGCCGCCTCGACCGAGGCATCGGGCAGGCGGGCCACCCCGGCGTCCACGGCATCGGCCGCCTCCAGGGCGAGCGCCACGGCGCGCCCGGGGGCGAGCGCCCGGCAGAGCGGCTCGAGCGCCTCGTTCGCGCGGTCGGAGACCTCGTCGGGCACCGCGGCCGGGGCCACCGCCCCCGCGGCGATCGCGTGCTCCCAGCGCGCGAGGTGCCAGCGGTCCCAGAACGCGAGATGGGCGAGGGCCATCGACACGGTCCAGCCGCCGCCGAGGTCGACGCCCAGGTCCGCCTCGGAGAGCGCGGCCGCCAGGGCCCGCAGCCGTTCCGTTGCTGCCGCATTCGCGGCGGCAAACGCCCGGTCCGTCATCGCGATCCCTCCTCCGCTGCTGCCTCGCTCTCGATCTTGGGGAAGAGCGGCATCGGCGTGTCCGTCACCCGGCCCGGCGCCGAGGCCCCGCCCCACTCGAGCAGCGCCTGGAGCGGCGGCCCGTTGTTGCCGTCCGCCCCGTACGGGTACCCGTAGCCGAGCTGCTCGAGCACCCTGGGCGCGATCCCCGGCATGAACGGCGCGACGGCGAGACCCACCAGCCGGCACGCCTCCACCAGATCCCCCAGGACACCCCGCAGGCGCGCTCCGGCATCGGCATCGCCGGCCATCGCATGCTTCGCCAGCGTCCACGGCTGCTCGGCATCGACCGTCTTGTTGGCCCCGCTCACCAGCTCCCACAGTTCGCCCAGCGCATCGTGAAGCAGGTAGTTGTCCAGCCGCTCCCGGTACAGGCGGAGCATGTCCGCCCAGCCCTCGGCCAGCGGCGAGTCCGAGGCCGCCCGCGGCAGCGGCCGCTCCCCGCCGAAGTAGCGGTTGACCATGGACACCGTGCGGTTGACGAGGTTGCCGAAGTCGTTGGCGAGGTCCGCGTTGTAGCGCCGGACGAACGAGTCCCACGACACCTCGGTGTCCCGGTCGAAGGCGACCTCGCGCAAGGTCACGTACCGGGCGCCGTCCGCGCCGAACGCCGCGACCACCGCGTGCGGGTCCAGGAAGTTGCCGCGGCTCTTGCTCATTCGCTCGCCGCCCTGGACCAGGAGCCAGCCGTGGACCCAGACCTGCTTCGGCGCATCGATCCCGGCCGACCACAGCATCGCCGGCCAGTAGATGGTGTGGAAGCGGGCGATGTCCTTGCCGATGACGTGGAGGTCCGCCGGCCACCACGTCCGAAAGGCCTCGAGGTCGTCGGGGAAGCCCGCGCCGGTGATGTAGTTGATCAGCGCGTCGTACCAGACGTAGATCGTGCCCGCGTCCGGGTCCCAGGAGCCGTCGGGCCGCGCGGCGGAGGTGCCGTCGGGCATCACCGGGAACGGGATGCCCCAGGTGGCGCCGGCGCGGCTGATCGAGAAGTCCTGCAATCCCTGGCGGATGAAGCCCAGCATCTCGTTGCGCCGGTAGTCCGGTTGCACGAAGTCCGGGTTCTTCTCGTACCAGTCGAGCAGCCGGTCCTGGTAGGCCGAGAGGCGGAAGAACCAGTTCTTCTCGGACAGCCACTGGAGCGGCACGTCGGGGTGATTGGGGCACTGCATGCCCCTGGCGGTCTCGTGCAGGTCCGAGGGGGCCTTGAACCCCTCGCTGGGGCAGTACCAGCCGTCATAGCTCGCCTGGTAGATGTCCCCGTTGGCGTGGGCCCGGCGCACCATCTCCTGGGCTGAGCGGTAGTGGTCTGGATCCGTGGTCCGGATGAAGCGGTCCGGGCTGATGAGGAGCGCGTTCTCGGCAGCCTTGAACAGCTCGACCTTCTCGTCCACGAACTCCCGGGGCGTGATGCCCCGGGCCTCTGCGGCCTGGGCGATGTTGACCGAGTGCTCGTCCGTGCCGGTCAGGAACCGCGTCTCGTCGCCCTGCATCCGGTGCCAGCGCGCGACCACGTCCGCCCCGATCACCTCGTACACGGTGTGGAGCCCCGGTGCGTTGTTCGCGTACGCGATGGCGGTGGTCAGGTAGAAGCGCTCGCGGTCTGACATGGCCGCCCGATGGTAGCAGCGGCGGTCAGGCGCACGAGGGCTCAGTGGCCGGCCAGCACCTCGAGGAACTCGGCGGGTGTCATGACGGGGATGATCGCCCGCAGTTCGAGCAGGTGGGCGTCGCCGGTCACGAGCGCATCGGCCTGCGCATCACGCGCGAGGTCGATGAGGAACTCGTCGCCAGGATCGGCACCGAGCGGCTCCAGTGACGGCGCGGGATCGGCGCGGACGACGCCCTCGCCCCGGATCAGCTCGACGTAGGCGTCGGCCTCGGCTTCCGAGACGTAGCGGCGGAACTTGTCGCGCCGCAGAACCTCGCGCAGCTCGGTGAGTAAGAGCGGCGACACGATGAGCTCGAAGGCGCCCGAGCGGAGCTCGAGCAGGAGCCGGGCACTCCCGCCGCCCGGGCCGATCAGCGCCGAGACGAGGACGTTGGTGTCAAGAACCGCGCGCGGCACGCTGCTGCGCCCGCACCGCGTGCGTCTCCTCCACCGCGAGCCGCATCGCCTCATTCTCGTCCAGGTCGCTGCGCGCCCACACGCTCGCGACCACCTCGAAACCGAGGTAGAGGCGCAGGGCCGCCTCCACGACCTCCGAGTCGCGCTTGTCGGTCCGGGCCGCTCGGACGCGGGCCGCGCGCAGGACGTCCTCGTCCACGTAGAGGGTGACCTTCCGCTTGGTACCAGCCATGAGCCCAGCGTAGCGTTGTAGCGTCATGCCAGCAAGACACAAAGGGTGCCGAGAGCCCGTTCCTGTGCGGTGCAGGTGGTCGTGGGCCAGCTCAGTGGCGGAAGTGGCGCTTCCCGGTGACCAACATCGCCGCGCCCGCGGCCTCCACGTCCGCCAGGACCTCCGCGTCGCGCATCGACCCGCCGGGCTGGACGATGGCGGTGACGCCCGCGTTGAGCAGCACGCGTGGACCGTCAGGGAACGGGAAGAACGCGTCCGAGGCGGCGACAGCGCCGGTGGCGCCGGCCTCGCCCTGGAACTGGCGGGCCTTGTCCACGGCACCGCGACAGGCGTCCACGCGGCTGACCTGCCCCGAGCCGATACCGATCAGCATGCCGTCCCGCACGAGCACGATGGCGTTGGACACGACGCCCCGGCACAGGCGCCAGGCGAGGTCCAGATCCCGCCGTTCCGCGTCCGTCGGCGGACGGGAGGTGGTGCAGGCCCACTCGGCCGGGTCGTCCGGGAGGTTGTCCGGCGCCGTGACGAGGACCGCGCCGCCTGCCGTCCGGAACGAGCCCAGATCGTCCGGAGTCGTTGTGCCAACTGGGGCCGCGTCCAGCGACGGGTCCACCACCAGGCGCAGGTTCGGCTTCGTCGCCAGGACCGCGCGGGCGCCCTCGTCGAACGCCGGCGCCACCACCACCTCGAGGAAGATCGAGACCAGCCGCTCGGCCAGCGCGTGGTCAACGCTGCCGGTGACGGCGACCACGCCGCCGAAGGCCGACACCGGATCCCCGGCCAGCGCCGACTCCCAGGCTTCGAGGAGCGTCTCGCGTTCGGCCGCGCCGCAGGGGTTGGTGTGCTTGACGATGACGATGGCCGGGCCGCGCATCAGGCGTGCGAGCGAGGCCGCGGCCGAGGCATCCAGGACGTTGTTGTACGAGAGCGCCTTGCCCTGGAGCGGCGGATCACCGCTGGCGAACGGGCCCTCCCCGGGGCGCGGCTCGCGGTCCGTGCGGCGATAGCGGGCGGCGGGCTGGTGCGGGTTCTCGCCGTAGCGGAGGGTGTCCACCTTCTCGAGCGAGATGGTCAGGACCGGCGGGTACGGGTCCTCCGACGTGGGCAGCCCGGGCTCGGACGTCAGCGCGACACCCGCCTCGAACATGCGGCAGGGCAGTTCCGCGGCGATGCGGGCGTCGTAGGCGGCGGTGTGGCGGAAGGCCTCCACCGCCAGGGTGGAGCGAAGGCCCAGGGGCACCTCCCCGTGCTCGTCGAGTGCCGCCAGGACCGCCTCGTACCGCGCGGGCGAGGTCACGATCGCCACCGACGCGTGGTTCTTGGCCGCGGCGCGGACCATCGACGGACCGCCGATGTCGATCTCCTCGACGAGGTCGTCGAAGGAGATGCCGGGCTTGCGGGCGGCAGCGGCGAATGGATAGAGATTGACGACGACGAGATCGAACGGGGCGATGCCGGCCGCGAGGAGCGCTTCGCGGTGGCCGGCGCGCCGGCGGTCCGCGAGGAGCCCCGCGTGGACCCGCGGGTGGAGCGTCTTCACGCGGCCGTCGAGCATCTCCGGGAAGCCGGTCACGGCCGCGACGTCGGTCACGGGAAGCCCGGCCTCTCGCAGGGTTCGTGCGGTGCCGCCGGTGCTGACGAGCTCCCAGCCGCGGCTGACCAGGCCGCGTCCCAGCTCCGCGAGGCCGGTCTTGTCGTAGACGGACAACAGGGCGCGGCGCGGGACGGGAACCTGGGCATCCGCGACGACCGTGTCCAGGCGGGCTCGACGGGCACCGCCAGGCACGACCAGCGCGCCCGCGAGCAGGGCCGCGACCGCCGCCGGCAGCAGCCGGTGCTCGACCGGGTGGATCCGCTCCAACAGGGAGGCCTCCGTGTCCTCCGGGAGGACCGGGACCGCTTCCTGGGCCACGATCGGACCACCGTCGAGGGCCGCATCCACGAGGTGCACCGTCACACCGGTCACCGCCACGCCGGCCGCCAGGGCGTCGCGCGCGCCGTGGAGCCCTGGGAAGGACGGCAGCAGCGACGGATGCACGTTGAGGATCCGGCCGCCGAAGGCCGCCAGCACCGCCGGACCGACCAGCCGCAGGTAGCCCGCAAGCACGACCGCGTCCGGGGCCACGGCCAGCAACGTCTCGGCCAGGGTGTCGTCGTCACCGCCGGGGACCAGAAAGGTGTCGATCCCCTGCTCCGTCGCCCAGTCGAGCCCCGGGCACGGACGGTCCGCGAAGACCAGGACCACCTCGCCGCCCAGCGTCCCGCGCCCCGCCGCCGCGACCAGCGCGCGCAGGTTGGACCCGCTCCCCGAGACCCCGACCGCGATCCTGCCGTTCACCCCGCGAGCTCCTCCTCCACGTACCGCGCCCCGCCGATCGACGCTGCGTCGACCACCTCGCCCACGACCCAGGCCGGGATCGCGCGTGCCCGCGCCAGCTCCACAGCGGCCGCGGCGGCGTCCGCCGGCACGACGACGACCATGCCCAGCCCCGCGTTGAACGTCGCGCGCAGCTCCTCGTCCGCGATCCCACCGAGCACCCCCAGCACGCGCATGACCGATGGCACCGGCCAGCGCGCCGGGTCCAGGCGGGCGCCGAGCACCTCCGGCAGCGCCCGCGGCACGTTGCCCGGCAGGCCGCCGCCCGTGATGTGGGCGATCCCCCGGACTTCGTGCCCGGCGGCCCCAAGAGCGGACCGTATCGCCAGCAGGTCCCTCGCGTAGATCCGCGTGGGCGTCAGCAGGACGTCACCCAGCGTCGCGTCGGCAGCGTGCATCTCGCGCGCCAGCGCCTCGTCGGCCGCGGCATCGTCCAGCACCCGCCGCAGGAGCCCGGCATAGGCGTCGCCCAGCTCCAACCCGTGCTCCGCGACCAGCGCCCGCACCAGCGAGTAGCCGTTCGCGTGGAGGCCGGACGACCCCAGCCCCACGATCGCGTCGCCGGTCCGGGCGGACGACCCGTCCAGCAGCCGCGACCGCTCCCCCACCCCGATGCAGAACCCGGCGAGATCGAATTCACCGGGCTCCATGAGCCCCGGGTGCTCGGCCGTCTCGCCACCCGTGAGCGCACAGCCCGCCTGCCGGCACCCCTCCGCGATGCCCGCCACCAGCGCCGCCACCCGATCCGGGTCCAGCCTCCCGATCGCGATGTAGTCCAGGAACGCCAGCGGCTCCGCGCCCGTGCAGGCCACGTCGTCGGCGCACATCGCCACGAGGTCGATCCCGATGGTGTCCAGCCGCCCCATCGCCGCCGCGATCGCCGTCTTCGTCCCCACGCCGTCCGTGGACGAGACGATGACGGGCTCCCGGTATCCGGCCGGGATCGCCATCGCGGACCCGAAGCCGCCGAGACTCCCCAGTACCTCCGGCCGCCACGTGGAGGCCACGGACGCGCGCATGAGCTCGACCGCCCGCTCGCCGGCGGCGACATCCACGCCCGCGCGCGCGTAGGACGCCCTCACGCGATCGTCCCGACCGGCGCTTCGAGCATGAACTTGCGCGCAGACACGTCGTACGGCACGGGCACCGGGTAGTTGCCGTCGAAGCAGGCGAAGCAGAACCGCTCGTACGGGAGGTCCAGCGCGGCGAGCACCCCGCGGATGGACAGGTAGCCCAGGGAGTCCGCTCCGATGAACTCGCGGATCTCCTCGGTCGAATGGCTGCCGGCGATCAGTTCGGTCTCGATCGACGTGTCGATCCCGTAGAAGCACGGGTGATAGATCGGCGGGGCGGAGATCCGGACGTGGATCTCCCTGGCACCCGATCGGCGGAGCAGCCCCACGATCTGCTTGGTGGTGTTGCCCCGGACGATGGAGTCGTCCACGACGATCAGCCGCTTGTCGCGGACGACCTCGCGCAGGGGACTCAGCTTGACGTTGACGCCGCGCTGGCGCATCGCCTGGGAGGGCTGGATGAACGTCCGGCCGCTGTAGCGGTTGCGGACCATGCCCTCGCGGTACGGGATGCCCGACGCCTCCGCGAAGCCGGCCGCCGCGGGCGCGCCCGTGTCCGGCACGGGCATCACGAGGTCCGCCTCCACCGCGTGCTCGCCCGCGAGCTGGATCCCCATCTGGCGGCGCGCCTCGTACAGGTTGCGCCCCAGCATGTAGGAGTCCGGCCGGGCGAAGTAGATGAGCTCGAAGACGCACAGGGCGGGCGTCGCCTCCGCGTAGCGGACGGAGACGGGCTGGCGGCCCGGCTCCAGCACCACGATCTCGCCCGGCTCCACGTCCCGGACGATCTCCGCGCCCACGATGTCGAGGGCGGCGGTCTCGGACGCCAGGATCCAGCCGCCGGTGTCGTCGCCCCAGAGGCCGGGGCCCTCCGTGCCGGCCGGGGCCGGGAGACGGCCGAGGACGAGCGGGCGGAACCCGTGCGGGTCTCGGACACCGATGACGCGGTGCGCATCGAGGATCACAAGGCTGAACGCGCCCCGGACCCGCGGCAGGACCCTGCGCAGGGCGTCCACGGTGTCGTCCGCCGGCTCGTCCGCGAGGAGCGCCGTGAGGAGCTCCGTGTCCGTGCTGGCAGCGAGCCGGCCGCGGCCGCCCTGGAGCAGCTCCAGGAGCTCCCGCGTGTTGACGAGATTGCCGTTGTGGCCGATGGCGAGCGCCCGTCGCGGCCCCAGGCGGAGCGTCGGCTGGGCGTTCTCCCAGACGGTGGACCCGGTGGTCGAGTAGCGGCAGTGCGCCACCGCCAGGTCCCCGGCCAGCGACGGGATGCGCCGCTCGTCCAGCACCTGGCCCACCATGCCCAGGTCCTTGTAGATCATCAGCTGCCCGCCGTCGGCCACCCCGACGCCCGCCGACTCCTGGCCCCGGTGCTGGAGCGCGAACAGCGCGGTCGCGGCGACGGCCGCAGCCTCGTGGCCGCGGTTCGGCAGGACGACCCCGACGACGCCGCACATCAGCCGTCGACCTCCCAGCCGAGCGCCCGCGGGAGCCCATGCTCCCAGGTGTGCCGCAGGTCCGCGACCGGGACCTCCAGCGCGTCTGCGATCCGGCTGCCCCGCTCCTCGGCGGCGCCGGTGGCACCCTCGCCGGCCAGCTCAACAACGAGGCGCGCGCCGCCGGTGGACCCGAGCGTCTCCGCGGGCAGGCCGTGGTGGCGCGCGAGCAGCACGAGCGCCGGGGCGTGGCGCCGGGTGGACTCGACCACCAGGCGCGACGGGCTCTCCCCGAACAGCGCCACGGCCGGCGAGTCCCCGACGCCGAGGCGCAGCTGCGCGCCCACCTCGCCCCACATGCACATCTCTGCCAGGGCCACGGCGAGGCCGCCGCCGGACACGTCCTGGCAGCTCTCGACGAGGCCGCGGGCGACGGCCTCGCGGATGAACGCCTGGAGCTCCCGTTCGACGGCCAGGTCCAGGGCGGGCGGGCCGTCCTCGACCGCTCCCCCGGCCAGCCTGGCGTACTCGCTGCCCGCGAGGCCGGGCCCGGCGTGCCCGACGAGCAGCACTGTGTTGCCCTCCGCGCGGAAGGCGGGGCCCACCCGTGTCGCCACGTCCGCCAGCAGCCCCACGACCCCGATCTCCGGCGTGGGTGCGATGGCGGAGCCAGGCGCCTCGTTGTAGAGCGAGACGTTGCCGCCGGTGACCGGCAGACCCAGCGCGACGCAGGCGTCCGCCAGGCCGCGGACGCCCTCGGCCAGGGCCCAGAAGGCCTCCGGCCGCGTGGGATCGCCGTAGTTGAGGCAGTTGGTCACGCCCAGGGGCCGCGCGCCCGTGATCGACACGTTGCGGGAGGCCTCGGCTACGGACATCGCGGCGCCCAGCCACGGGTCAAGCGCGCTCACCGGGGCGTTGCCGTCCGTCGTGGCGACGAGCGCCTTGGTGGTGCCCTTGATCCGGATCACGGCGGCGCCGCGCCCGGGGCCCGCCACGGTGTTGGCCTGGACGTTGTGGTCGTACTGCTCGTAGACCGAGCGGCGCGACGAGAGGTTCGGCGAGCCGAGCAGCGCCAGCAGCACCGCACCCGGGTCCTGGCCGCGGAGCGGCAGGCTGTCCACGGGCAGGGCTGGGGCGCCGGGTGCCGGGGCGGGCCGCCGGCGAGCGGGGGCGCGGGACTCGCGCTCGAAGACGATGGCCTCCGATGCAAGCGCCCGGGCCGGGATCCGCGCCAGCTCCACGGCACCGGGGACAGGTCTGCCGTCCGCGTCCAGCGCACCGCTCCCGTCGGGCGCAGTGAGGATGACGATGTCCGGCTGCTCCGTGACCCGGCCGATGATCGCCACCGGCAGGTCCCACCGCTCGCAGACGGCGCGGACCCCCTGCCAGCGGTCGGGCGCCACGATCGCGACCATCCGCTCCTGGGACTCGGAGATCATGACTTCGAACGGCTCGAGACCGGGCTCCCGGCGCGGGATCGCGTCGAGATCCACGAGCATCCCGGTGCCGCCGCGGTCCGCGGTCTCGCACGTGGCACAGGTGATGCCCGCCGCGCCCAGGTCCTGGATCGACACGACCAGGCCCTTGGCGATCAGCTCGAGGGTCGCCTCGATGAGCAACTTCTCGGCGAACGGATCGCCCACCTGGACGGACGGGCGCTTGGACGGGTCCTGCTCGCCGAACGTGGCGCTGGCGAGGACCGAGGCGCCGCCGATGCCGTCCCGACCCGTGGCCGAGCCGTAGAGGACGACCAGGTTGCCGGGGCCGTCCGCGGACGCCCGCATGAGCATCCCGACCTCGAGCAGCCCGATGGCCATCACGTTGACGAGCGGGTTGCCCTGGTACGACGGGTCGAACACGAGCTCGCCACCCACCGTGGGCACGCCGACGCAATTCCCGTAACCGCCGACGCCGCGCACGACGCCGTCGACCAGGTGCCGGGTCCGCGCGTCGAAGGGGTCCCCGAAGCGAAGCGCGTCCAGGACCGCGATCGGGCGGGCGCCCATCGCGAACACGTCGCGCAGGATGCCGCCGACGCCGGTCGCGGCGCCCTGGTACGGCTCCACGGCGGACGGGTGGTTGTGGCTCTCGATCTTGAACGCGACCGCCAGGCCGTCGCCGATGGCGATGACGCCTGCCTGCTCCCCCACCCCGGCAACGACGTCCTTGCCCTTGGTCGGGAGGGTGGCCAGCAGCGGGCGGCTGCTCTTGTACGAGCAGTGCTCGCTCCACATGACGCTGAACATGGCGAGCTCGAGGTCGTTGGGGTCACGGCCCAGCTTCTCGCGGATGGCCTCGAGTTCCCCGTCCGTGAGGCCCAGGACCCGGTGAAGCGGCTGTGCCGGAGCGGTCACCGGGCGCCTCCCGGAGCCACGACGCGCGTGCCAGTGATCGCGCCCGTGCTTGCCCACTCGGCCGAGCTCACGACCAGCGAGCGGATGATCCCCAGGCCGTCATCGCTGCCCAGGATCGCCTCCACCGCGGTCTCCGGGTGGGGCATCAGGCCCGCCACGTTGCCCGCGGCGTTGCGCACGCCCGCGATCCCGCGCAGGGACCCGTTGGGGTTGCCCGCATCGTCCGGACCGGCAACGGAGCCGTCCGCGTTCGCGTAGCGCCAGAGCACCCCGTCGTCGCGCTCCAGATCGTCGAGGGTCGCCTCGTCCGCGTAGTAGCAGCCCTCGCCGTGGGCGACGGGCATCCGCAGCGGTCGCCGCTCCCCGATCTCGCGGGTGAAGGGCGTGTCCATGGGCTCCGGGAGGAGCGTCACCTCGCGGCAGACGAACCGCAGGCCGCGGTTCCGCAGCAGGGCCCCGGGGACCAGCCGCGCCTCAGCAAGGACCTGGAACCCGTTGCAGATCCCCAGCACGGGGCCGCCGCGCTCCGCGAAGTCCGCCACGGCCCGCATCACGGGCGAGAAGCGCGCGATGACCCCGGCCCGCAGGTAGTCCCCGTACGCGAACCCGCCCGGGAGCAGGATCCCGGCGACGCCCGCCAGGTCCGCATCCTCGTGCCACAGGATCTCCGGCTCCGCGCCGGCGATCCGCAGGGCGTTGACCGCGTCGATATCCCGGTTGGACCCCGGAAACAGGACCACCCCGACGCGCACCGTCATCCGCGAACCCCCGCCCCGGCCGGCGCGGCCCCGCCCACCTCGCCCAGCGGCTCCACCGCGAACTGCTCCATCAGCGGGTTCGACAGCAGGTCCCCCGCCAGCCGGTCAACCACCGCGCGCGCCGCGGCCTCGTCGTCGGCGGCCACCGTCATCTCCACCCTGCGGCCCACCCGGACCCTGCTGACCCCGGCGATACCGAGGTGCGGGAGGCTGCGCTCCACGGCCTTCCCCTGGGGGTCCAGGATTCCGGGCTTGGGCGTGACGTTGACGGCGAACCGCCAGGTGCGGGTCGAGTCGCTCATCGGGCGATGACGTCCTCCATGAGGTAGCGGGCGAAGCTCGCCCCCGTGATCCGTTCGAAGGCTTCCACGTAGCGGGCGCGGGTGCCGGCCACGACGTCGTCCGGGAGCACCGGTCCCGGCGGGGTCTTGTCCCATGCCCGGGACAGGAGCCAGTCGCGGACGAACTGCTTGTCGTAGCTGGCCTGGGCGCGTCCGGGCTCGTACGTCGAGGCGTCCCAGAAACGCGAGGAATCCGGCGTCATGACCTCGTCGATGAGGATGAGCTGCCCCGACGGCAGGATCCCGAACTCGAACTTGGTGTCGGCCAGGATGATCCCGGCCCGCTCGCAGATCCCGGCGCCGCGGTGATGGAGTGCCAGCGAGATCGTGCGCACCTGCTCGGCCAACTCGTCACCGATGAGCTCGGCGACGCGGTGGAACGGGATGTTCTCGTCATGCTGGCCGGCCGGGGCCTTCCACGCCGGCGTGAAAATCGGCGACGGGAGGCGGTCGCCCTCGAGGAGGCCGTCCGGGAACCGGATCCCGCACACCGCGCCCGTGGCCAGGTACTCCTGCCAGCCGGACCCGCTCAGGTACCCCCGCACGACGCACTCCACGGGAAGGGTGTCCGCCCGGCGACCGAGCATCATCCGGCCGCGCAGGTCCGCAAGGACGGCCGGATCGCCGTGCGTGATCGACTCCGGCAGATCGGTGGGATCGGTCGACAGGAGGTGGTTGGCGACGATGTCCCCCGTCTCGGCGAACCAGAACCGCGACAGCCCGGTGAGGATCCGGCCCTTGTCCGGGATGGGCGTGGGCAGGACGACGTCGAACGCGGACAGGCGGTCACTGGCGACCAGCAGCAGGCGGTCGTCGTCCACGTGATAGAGGTCCCGGACCTTGCCGGACCGGACGAAGGCGTCAGCCAGCGGCATCGGCGTCCTCCTTCCGTTCGAGCGTGTCGAGACGGGCGATCACGGCCGGCACGTGGCGAAGGACGGCGGCGTCGTCGAAGCAGGCGTCGAGGTCGGCGAGGGGGAGCTTCCCGGCGACCTGCGGATCCGTGGCCAGGAGCCCGTGGAGCGCCACCCGCTCGTCAACGGCGCGCAGGGCGTTGCGCTGGACGATGGCGTAGGCGTCCTCGCGGGAGAGGCCGGCCTTCTCGACCAGCGCCAGGAGCACGCGCGACGATGCGTGGAGCCCGAGACCGCGCTCGATGTTCTCCCGCATCCGCTCCGGCCGGACGACCAGCCCGTCGACCAGGCCTGCCGTCTTCGCCAGCATGTAGTCCAGCAGGATCGTGGCGTCCGGCAGGATCACCCGTTCCGCGGAGCTGTGGCTGATGTCGCGCTCATGCCACAGCGGCTGGTTCTCGAAGGCCGTGTGTGCATACCCGCGCAGGAGCCGAGCGAGGCCGGCGATCCGCTCCGACAGGATGGGGTTGCGCTTGTGGGGCATCGCGGAGCTGCCCTTCTGGCCCGGCTTGAACGGCTCCATGACCTCGGCGATCTCGGTGTGCTGGAGGTTGCGGACCTCCGTGGCGAGCCGCTCGAGCGTGCCGCCCAGGATCGCGATCGAGGCGAGGAACGCGGCGTGGCGGTCCCGCTGGACGATCTGCGTGCTCACCGGATCCACGCGGAGACCCAGGTCCGCGAGCACCTCCGCCTCGAGGTCCGGGGCGAGGTGGCTGTACGTGCCCACGGGGCCGCTGATCTTGCCGGTGGCGATCTCCGCGGTGGCCTGGGCGAGACGCTCACGGCCGCGGGCCACCTCGAACGCCCAGCCCGCGCACTTGAGCCCGAACGTGGTGGGCTCCGCGTGCACCGAGTGGGTGCGGCCCATCATCACGGTGCCGGCCTCGCGGCGCGCGCGGGCGATCAGGGCCGCAAGCAGCGCGTCCGCACCTGTGAGCAGCCGCTCCCCGGCCGCCCGCAGCTGGAGCGCGAGGGCCGTGTCCACGACGTCGCTGCTGGTCAGGCCCAGGTGCAGGAACCGCCCCTCGGGGCCCACGGTCTCGGCAACCTGCGAGACGAAGGCGATGACGTCGTGGTCGGTGGTGGCCTCGATCTCGTTGATCCGGTCCACGTCCACCACGGCGCGGGCCTCGATGACCGCCAGCGCCTCGGGCGCGACAAGACCTCGGCGGACCTGGGCGCGGCAGACCGCGATCTCCACCTCGAGCATGCGCTCGAAGCGGGCCTGCTCGGACCAGACGGCGCCCATCTCCGGGAGCGTGTAGCGGCGGATCACCGGGCGGCCTCCAGGACCGCGGGGGCTGTGTGGCCGGCGGGGGGCGGCGGGGGGGGCGGGGCCACCGCGATGTCGTGCCGGCGCTGCATCCCGTCCCAGGCGATATGGTCGGCGGCTTTCTCGGCCGCCGCGCGCGCCGCCGCCAGGTCCGCGCCCCGCCCGACCACGGTCAGCACCCTGCCGCCGTTCGTCCCGAAGCCGGGGCCGTCCTGCCGCGCCACGGTCCCCGCGTGGAACACCAGCGCACCTGCGTGCCGGGCGGCGTCCAGGCCTTCGATGGGGTCGCCGCGGCGCGGGTCGTCGGGGTAGCCCTTCGCGGCCAGCACGATCCCGACGGCAGCACCCGGCAGGACCGGGACCCGCGGCGGGAGCGTGTCTGCGAGACGGCCCTGCGCGGCGGCGAGGAGCAGCGGGCCCAGGGGGGTTGCGACGAGCGGGAGGATCACCTGGGCCTCCGGATCGCCCAGGCGGACGTTGATCTCGAGCATCGCCGGGCCGTCGGGTGTGAGCATCATGCCCGCGTACAGGAAGCCGCGGAACCGGAGGCCACGGCGGGCCATCTCGGCCAGGATCGGGCGGTGGACCAGATCGAGGATCGCCTCGACCGCGGCATCGTCCAGGTCCGGCAGCGGCGAGTAGGCGCCCATGCCGCCGGTGTTCGGACCCGCGTCGCCGTCGTACAGGCGCTTGTGGTCCCGGGCCGCGGGCAGGGCGACGGCCCGCTCCCCGTCGCAGATCGCGATGATGCTGGCTTCGCGGCCGGTCAGCCGCTCCTCCACGACCAGCGCCGGGGCGTCCGCGGGGCGTCCGACGAGGAAGGACGGCGCCAGGTCCAGCGCCGAGGCGGTGGACTCCGTGACGATGACGCCCTTGCCCGCGGCCAGGCCGTCGGCCTTGAGGACCACGCTCGCGCCGGCCTCGCCGAGATCCCGCACGAACGCCAGCGCGGCCGCCACCTCTCCGCCTGCGAAGGAACGGGCCCCGGCCATGCGGACCCCGGCCACGCGCGCCACGTCGTGGCAGAACGTCTTGGAGGTCTCCAGGCGCGCGGCGTCCCGCGTGGGTCCGAACACCGCGATCCCCGCGGCCTCCAGGGCATCGGCCACGCCCACCGACAGCGGCGCCTCCGGCCCCACGACCACCAGGTCCACGGCAGCGGCGCGAGCGAGCGCAACCACGGCCCCCGGATCGATGGGGTCCACCTCCAGGGTTCGGACGCCCGCCTCCGCGGCGATCCCCGCGCTCCCGGGCGCGACCAGCACCTCGGCGACGCCGGGCTCGTGCGCCAGCTTCCAGGCGATCGCGTGCTCGCGACCACCCCCGCCGAGGACCAGGATCCGGGCGGGCATCTCGTACATCGGCGTGCTCGTCGGCCTACGCGGGCGTCGGCGGGCGGTGGCGCATCGGCCGCCAGGCCCGCTCGATGGTCTGGGTGCGCTCCGGCCCCACGGACACGAACACGATCGGCACCCCTGCGTGCTCCTCGAGCGCCGTCACGTAGCGCCGGGCGTTCTCCGGCAGGCCCGAAAGCGAGCGGACGTCGTGGATCGGCTCCTCCCAGCCCGCGAAGTCCTCGTACACCGGCCGGGCGCGGGCGAGGGCGGCCCCGGACGACGGCCACGTCTCGACCCGCCGGCCGTCGATCTCGTAGGCGATGCAGAGCTTGATGGTCTCGATGCCGGACAGGATGTCGAGCTTGTTGAGGACGATGGCGCTGTTGGAGTTGACGGCGACGGCGTACCGGAGCGGGACCGTGTCGAACCAGCCGACCCGCCGGGGGCGCCCGGTGACGGTGCCGAACTCGCGGCCGCGCTCGGCGATGCCGCGTCCGATGTCGTCGAACAACTCGGTCGGGAACGGCCCGGACCCCACCCGCGTGGAGTAGGCCTTCATGACGCCGATGACCTCGTCCACCTGGAGCGGGCCGATCCCGCCGCCGGTGCAGGCGCCGCCTGCGACCGGGTTGGACGAGGTGACGAACGGGTAGCTGCCGTGGTCCAGGTCCAGGAGCGTGCCCTGGGCGCCCTCGAGGAGCACGTGGTCCCCGCGCCGGAGCGCGTCCTGGACCAGCCAGGTGCTGTCGTCGAGGTGCGGCCGAAGGCGCTCGCCCCAGGCCAGGCCCTGCGCCACGAGTGGCTCGACCTCGAAGGTGTCCGTCCCCATCGCCGCCAGCAGCAGGTTCTTGTCCACCAGGGCGCGGGTGATGCGCTCGCGCAGGGTGGGCTCGTCCACCAGGTCCTCCATGCGGAGACCCAGGCGCCAGGCACGGTCGCCGTACGTGGGCCCGATGCCGCGCCCGGTGGTGCCCACCCTGGCGCCGGCGAGGCGGCTCTCGTTGCCCTTGTCGAGGGCCACGTGGTAGGGCATGATCACGTGCGCGCTGCGGCTCACGCGGACCTTGGCCACGTCGATGCCGCGGGCCATGAGCATGTCCAGCTCGCGGATGAGCGTCGCCGGGTTGACCACGACCCCGTTGCCGATGACCGACGTGATGTGCGGGTACAGGACGCCGGACGGACACAGCTGGAGCTTCACCGTCTCGTCGCCGACGACCACCGTGTGGCCCGCGTTGTCGCCGCCCTGGTAGCGGACGACCATGGCCACCTGTTCCGCGAGGAAGTCGGTGGTCTTTCCCTTTCCCTCGTCGCCCCACTGGAGGCCGACGATCACGGTCGCGGGCATCAATCGTCTCCGGACACGAAACGACCCCGGCCCGTGCCGGGGTCCTGGATACACGTCTCCCGCGAGTGCCCGCCGGAGCTCCGGCGGACCGGGCGTACGAAGGTGCGATCCCGTCTCACGGGGCGGACGTCGCGCCTTCCTCGAGCAATGGTCATTCCCTCCATCGCGGTCCGGGCTCCGCGCAGCCTCGAGGACCAGGGGAGTATACCGAACGGGGGTGCCCGCGATTGGGGTTTCGCGGGTTGCGTCTGGGTTGCGGGCCACGGCGGTGAGTCCCAGGCAAGTCCGCAGTAAGGCGCCGTGCAGTGGCCATCGCTAGGGTTCGTCCTGCCCGTCGAGATCACCGGCCCCGCCGAGCCGTCGTCCCGCTGAGGCCCCGACCGGGGCCGGCACCCGACTCGCCCGCCGGAACATCGTTGCCCGCCGCACACGCAGGATCGGCCGCATGGAGGCGCGCCCAGGCGCGTCTGCGGTCCGGTCGAAAGGAGACACCGGACCATGAACAGGGTCCTTCTCACCGGTCGCCTCACCCGCGACCCCGAGGTTCGCACCACCGCCGGCGGCAAGGCGGTCGCCACGTTCGCCGTCGCCACGCACGAGTATGTGGGCGGCGGCAAGGAGAAGTCCGAGTTCCACAACGTGGTCGCCTGGGACCGGCTGGCCGAGACCTGCGGCCGCTACCTCGGCAAGGGGCAGCAGGTCGCGCTCGAGGGCCGGCTCCAGACCCGCTCGTGGGACGACGACCAGGGCAAGCGCCACTGGAAGACCGAGGTCGTGGCCAGCAGCGTCGAGATGCTGTCGGGCCGCCGCAAGAAGGACTACGCGGCGGAGACCGCGGCGTCCGCCCTCGAGGCCCAGGCGATCGCGGCGGGCATCGCACCGGACGCGAGCGAGCCGGTGGCCGATGACGCAGGGTTCAGCGTCGCCGCGGGTGGCGACGAAGACGAGGAGGAGGACGAGCTCCTCGAGGAGGCCGTCGCGGCCTGACGTCCTTCTCCTCCACGCCCGGCGGCGGTGCGGCATCCCCCTCCCGCGCCGCCGCCGGCGACCGGCCGCCACGTGGCGGGAGGCGGGGCCGACCCAGGGACGGAGCAGATCGCGCAGCACGGGGGACGGCTCAGCCTAGGTTGCCGCGTTCCCCTTTCGGCCGGTGAGCCTTCTGCTCAGGCGGGAACAACGAGTTCGCTCGTCTCCCAAACTGGGGCGCCACACCGATTCTCCAAGTCGGCGTTGGGGGTGGCCGGTTCCCCTCCACCCAGGGCAATCCGATCGCCCAGAGCCGCGAAGAATCGCTCACCCCGCATGACGACCGGGAGCCCGTCGCTATCGAGGGTCAGGCGCAACTCAGCCGGCCAAATCGGGACGCGCTCCACGCCGTCATCGCGCCGGACGAGGAGGCAGCCGGCGCGCTCCAATAGGGTGCCCTCAAGCAAGGCTGCAGGCCCAGACCCTCCTGCGCTCCTGGTCGGGAAGACGAACCCGGGTGGGACTGGTGCTGGCGAGCATCCCGCCAGCACCAGGAACAAGCTCAGAAGCAGCCCAAGGTACGACTACAGTCACGCCAAGGGCGTTGGTGACGCCGTCCATGAAGCCAAGGATGCTCTGGTCCTCCGCACAGAATAGGTCGGAATACCAGCCGGAAATTACACCTACGGCCACGCCGTTGATGAAGACGGAGCCGCCGCTGTCGCCTGGCGTCGACAGGTCAATGGAGCAGTTCGTGATTCGACCGAAGTATCTGCCCTTGTCGACCCACGTGGGGGAGTAGCTCTTGGTCGTAAGTTCCCCGCACCCGTACGCGGTGACGTTCCCATACTTGCAGATCCATGTTCCGGTGGCTACGGAGCCCTGACTGGTTTGGCCGGTTACGTTTCGTGTTGTCGACGTACTGATCCGAAACTTCCCGACATCAGTGAACCCTGGCGTGGTGTGCCACTGCGCATCAACGTCTGCAAACTGCTGGCCTTTCACGAATGGAAGGCTGGTCCCGCAATAGCTCTGGGTGTTGCTGCAGTGCGCGGCCGTCAGGACGCCTGTCGTGCCCGTGCTCGTCTGTCGAACGCTACAGGCTGTCGTACACCCGCCACTGAGTGCTAGCCCGCCATAGATGTCCGCGGCAGGCCGCGCCAGCTGGGGAACTTCTCGAACCTCGACCGCAGAGGACTCTGGCGAGGCGCTCGTAACGGCTGGCGCAAGCGACGAGTCCTCCGCGAGCAGGACAAGAACGCGATTCCGCTTGACATCGATGTCAATGTCAGCGCTCGCCGCGTACCTTTGCCGGGCGGCTTCGGCCTGGGTCTCTAGGGCCGTCCCACGAGAACTCAACGCCTCGGGTAACGGTCTTGTTCTCAAGCGCTGTACCCCGCACTGCCGCCCGAACTGCACGGTCCTGATCGCCGACGATTGCCACCACGACCTGGAACGGGTCATGCTCGATCCAAAGTCCGCCAAACCCGGTGCCCAGGCGACGAAGCAGCACCGCTTCCATGTCCCCGGCGACCCGGAAGAGCTCGAACCGGCGCTCAGCCTCCGCGATGGACACTCCCATTTGTTCTGCGTACGTCGCAACATCTTGGGTGACCTCGTGCCCAGCTGCGACGGAGGGGCCAACAGCCGAAGACAACAGCCCGGCCGCCAACACCGCATGCGAGACGGACCGACGCCAACGCTCGCGCGTCGAATCCTCCTGATGTAGCCATGGTGGCGGGGACGGCCTGACCTAACGCGGCCTGGCCCTTGCGACTTGTCTGCGTCAGGTCTTGTCAACAGATGGGCGCCCGGCTTTCACCGACCGGATCGCGGACTCGCACGACGCCTTGGCGAGCATCGTCTCGGACTGCGACATGACCTCGCCGTTCCCACCGACGATTACCCAGTAGAACTGCCCGTTCCCCGGCTTCCGCAGCTATTCGGCTCAAGAGGCACTCGGAGCGCCGTTCCCGAGCACGAATAGGGTCCCGAAATGGGCCAGCGGAGCCACTATACATAGATACCAGCATCGTGCCTGTTCTGTATTGACTCGATAGGCACG